>JBKGXZ010000023.1:0-21559 GCA_046546355.1 Desulfohalobiaceae bacterium
TGCTCAAGCATAAGCAGGACACAAACTCCTCAGATCAGGAACAGGGCTAGTGCCGCGTGATGTGTGCATTGTCCTGTTATCGGCACGAAACCTTTCTCCTCTGATACACTTCCGCGGCACGCCCTGGCTTGGTCTCCTAGAGCGAGAACTATAGTTTTGTTAAGTGAGTGCCGGTGAGGGGGGTAGGGGAGGGTTCATAAACGCCAAGGCCGAGCGCTGCTCGCCCCTGCTTATCGCAGCTGTACGCTACTTCCATGCAGGCCTATATAAAACAGCAGGCTGACAGGGGCGACTGGCAGTGATCCTGTTGGAGAAGTTTGGGCCTGAAGTTGCAGCATCGTATACAATCAGCTGCATATTGTTGCCATTATTGTGGTTTGATGCAGAGTTATTCCAGCGGAGAAGCAAGTCCTGCTAGCCATATCTGCCGGCCTTTGCTCAGCAAAGGTGTTTTTCATTGCTTAATAGCAAGGCCAGGGAAATTTGGCCTTGACAAAGAAACCAATATTTCTTTATATCTATATTTGAAATTCACAGTCTGCCCCCATATACCCCCAGTCCAGGAAAAACCGACTTTACTCCGGAATTAACCTCAAAAATTAGGTCGCAAGCTATGTCTGAGAATCACGAGAAACTTATAGTTAAGGATTTGTACAAGATCTTCGGCGCAAATCCCCAACGGGCCTATCCTCTTATTGAACAGGGCAAGAGCAAGGATGAGGTATTTGACGAGACAGGACTAACTATTGGAGTCCAAAACGCAAATTTTAGCGTCTATCAGGGTGAGATCTTTGTGGTCATGGGGCTTTCCGGCTCAGGCAAATCCACGCTGGTACGTATGCTGAATAGGCTTATTGAGCCTACTTCCGGGCAGGTCTATATTGACGAAAGGGACGTGGCATCGCTTAGCAAAGAGGAGTTGATCAAGCTCAGAAGGCGAGATATGAGCATGGTCTTCCAGTCCTTTGCCCTTTTGCCCCATCTCACTGTTCTGCAGAACGCGAGCTTCGGTCTGGAAGTGGCAGGCTACCCTGAGCAGGAGCAAAGGAACAGGGGCCTGGAGGCCTTGGAAATGGTGGGCCTGAAATCCAATGCCAACAGCTACCCCAGCGAGCTGTCCGGGGGCATGCAGCAAAGGGTGGGCCTGGCTAGGGGCTTGGCAGTGGATCCTTCTATTATGCTTATGGATGAGGCCTTCTCCGCCTTAGATCCCCTGATCCGCACCGAGATGCAGGATGAGCTGCTCAAGATCCAGTCCGATTCCCAGCGCACAGTGGTCTTTATTTCCCACGATTTGGACGAGGCCATGCGTATCGGGGACAGGATCGCCATGATGGAGGGCGGCCGCATAGTCCAGGTAGGCAGTCCGGAGGAGATCCTGAAGTACCCTGCAGATGAATACGTACAGGCCTTCTTCAGGGGCGTGGATCCTACCCATGTGCTGAGCGCCGTGGATATTGTCCGGGATAATCAAGTGACCATAATCCAGCGCAAAGGAGGGGCTGGCCTGCGGGCAGCCCTGGAGAGGCTCATGGATCAGGACCGACCTTACGGATATGTCCTGGATCAGCAGCACAAGCTTCTGGGTGTGGTCTCCGTAGATTCCCTGCGCCAGGCGATTGACTCCGGCAACGGCCAGGACCTGCAAAGCGCCTTCGTGGATGATTTGCGCTTTGTAAACACCCAGACCCCCCTGCAGGATGTCCTGCCCGCGATCACAGAGACTGACTATCCAGTGCCAGTGGTGGACGACAAGCACATCTATCAGGGTGCGATCTCCAAGAACCGCTTTTTGAGAACCCTTAAAAGGGAAGGTTAGCTTATGTTTGATGTTCCTATAGGAGAATGGATAGAGTCCCTGGTAGAAAATTTTCTGTTGCGCTATTTTACTGAGATATTCGACTTTATCTCTTATGTAGTGGGCGCGGTAACCTCTGCATTTGAGGGTGCTCTCCAAGCCATACCACCCGGATTGTTTATAGCCATAGTGGCGGTTCTGGCCTTCTGGCGGCTGACCTGGAGGTACACTTTGGTCTTCCTGATCGCCCTGCTCCTGATTCTGGGTATGGGCATGTGGCCGGCTACTGTCTCTACCTTGTCCCTGGTAATCACGGCTACTGTGATCAGCCTGATATTTGCCATACCCTTGGGTATCTGGATGTCCAAGAGTGATAGGGTGGAGGGGATTGTTCGGCCTATCCTGGATTTTATGCAGACCATGCCTCCTTTTGTGTACCTGATCCCAGCAGCCATGTTCTTCGGTCTGGGCAAGGTGCCCGGGGCAGTAGCCACTATAACCTTTTGTACCCCTCCAGCGGTGCGCCTGACCAATCTGGGCATCAGGCAGGTTCCCAAGGAGCTCAAGGAAGCAGCCTTGGCCTTTGGCTGCACCCCGATGCAGCTGTTGCGCAAGGTGGAGATCCCTATTGCCATGCCCTCCATCATGGCTGGTGTGAACCAGAATATCATGATGGCCCTGTCCATGGTGGTTATAGCCTCCATGATCGGCGCAGGCGGATTGGGCAACGTGGTCTTGAGCGGCATTCAGCGCATGAATATCGGCCTGGGCTTCGAGGGAGGACTGGGAGTGGTCATCCTGGCCATTATCCTGGATCGCATAACCCAGTCCTTCAGCCAGCGCCAGATGGGATTCCTGGAGCGTTTCAGGAGATTGTTCAAGGGTGAGTTGGCTTAAATGTATGGGGCTAGTCATCCTTGTTTCTTTAACTCCATAAACAAATAAGGAGGAGTTATGTTTCGGAAAATGGGTAAGCTAAGTCTAACATTGGGTGCTTTGGTGCTACTGGGCTTGTTCTTTGCTCCCCTGGCCCAGGCAGAAGAGGATTACGACGAAACTATTAAGATCGGTTGGACAGCCTGGTCTGACGCGGAAGCAGTGACCAAGATGGCCCAGGAGATCCTGGAGGAGGAGATGGGCTACGACGTGGAGCTGGTCATGGCTGACATTGGTGTGCAGTATGAGGGCCTGGAAGGCGGGGACATAGACATCATGCTCATGTCCTGGCTGCCTGTGACCCACAAGGACTACTGGGACAAATATGCGGAAAAACTGGACAATCTGGGTCCCTTATATACCCGGGCCAGACTGGGCTGGGTGGTGCCTGATTATGTGCCAGAGGACGAGCTGTCTTCCATTGAGGATCTGAAAGACCCTGAAGTGGCCAAGAAGGTGGGCAATGAGATTACCGGCATTGATCCTGGTGCAGGCCTGATGCAGGCCTCCGAGGACGCTCTGGAAGAATACGATCTGGATGATTATGAGCTGATTTCCTCTAGTGGATCAGGCATGACCTCAGCCATCTCCAGGGCAGAGCGCCGGGACGAATGGATTGTGGCCACCGGCTGGAGTCCGCACTGGAAGTTCGCAGCCTGGGATCTGCGCTACTTGGAAGATCCCGAGGGCGTGCTGGGCGGCAAGGAAAAGATCCATGCCATGGCCAGGGAAGACTTCTACCAGGACGTGCCCTATGAGGTATATGAGTTCTTTACCAGGTTCTACATCCCCTTGGATGAACTGCAGGAGATGATGTACGAGGCCAGGGAATCCTCCTATGAGGAAGCTATTAATGAGTATATGGATAACAATGAGGCCCGGGTGAATTACTGGATAACTGGTGAGCTAGACTAGATTCCTGCAACAAGAGCCAGAAAGGCAGGCTGTTAAGGCCTGCTAAGCTCAAGAGCCCGGCCACTCAGGCCGGGCTCTTGTGTTTGTGGTCTGGAAGCTGTATGCATAAAAGTGACCAGGAACCAAAAACCTTTCAGCAAAGCTCAACTGCTGAATTTTGGGCATGAGAATAAGAAAGCGCCTTTCCCTGCTCTTTATATGTGGAGCCCTGTTGCCCCTGCTGGTGCTCAGCCTGCTGCATTATGCCTCAATGCAGGGCATGGGGACCGAGCTGGCCCAATCCACCCAGGAAATTCTGACCGCTAGGGAACAGGAGTTCCTGCAAAAAACCGTCAAGGATTATACCAGAGTCCTGGACATCAAGAAGCAGGCTCTGCAGACAGCCTTGAGATTGCAGGCCAAGGAGGTGGAGAGGCTCCTGGCCAGGGATCTGGCAGCCAGGCATCTATCCGGCCAGGACCTTGACTCTGCCCTTTCCATGCAGCAAGGCTCCGGGCAGGATAGCAAGCAGTGGCCTATGGCTGCTCTGGCAGAGCTGCAGGAAAGCTACTGGTTTATCCAGCAATGTCATCCCGAGCTTATTTCCAGGCAGAGTACTGCTTTGCAAAATGGCCTGCAGGTCTGGTCGACTGATCCAGGGAGCTCGGCAGAGGACTCCAGCATTCAAGAGCAGAACTGGTACCAGCGGGCCAGGCAGGAGGGTGGGCTGATCTGGGAGGTGGTGCAGGAGCCGGGCCAGGACAGTTTTGTCCAGGTGGCTGCGGTTCCCGTCTTCTGGCCGGATGGGAGCTTCGCCGGAGTGACGGCTTTGCATGTTCGTCTGGAGAACATTTTCAAGACCTGGCAGCCTCCCAGATTCTGGGAGGAACAAGCCCAGGCAGCACTGGTCTTCTGGGATCAGGAGGAGGCAGGACAAGAAGGCAGCTTGCGTATAATGGCCTACGAGAGCTTTCAGAGGCACAGCAGTATGGTCCGGGGGCTGGAAGCGGAAAGGGTCAGATATCTGGATCTGGAGCAAAAGGAGGTCCTGGAGCCTCTGCTGCAGGAACTGGCCCGGGGATATTCCGGGGTGAGCAGACTACGCATGCCAGAGCAGGAGATGCTTTTCGCCTACGGGAGTCACGAACCAGGGGAACCCTTCCCTCTGCTCATGCTGCCTAAGGAGAGGCTGTTTGCCCAGGCCCTCTTGGTTCAGGATCAGGTTGCGCAGAAGACTCGCAAGTGGCTCAAGCTGACCATAGGCTCTTTGCTTGGGGCCTTGATCCTTTCCACTTTGCTGGCTTTGTTTAGCGCCAGGACCGTCATAAGGCCGGTGATGAAGCTGGCCAGGACTGCTGATGCCCTGGCCAGGGGAGATTTCAGCTCCAGGGTCAGCATCTCTTCAGGGGATGAGTTGCAGGAGCTGGGCAAGACATTCAACGACATGAGCTTTCGACTGCAGGAGAATGAGAGGATGCGCCACGCCCTGGCGGTAGCCAGGGAGACGCAGCAGTATCTTCTGCCTAAGCAGGCCCCTGAGGTCAAGGGCTACGATATCTCCGGCAGGAGCGTATATTCTGACGAGACAGGAGGGGATTACTACGATTTTATTGAGCTGGAAGATGCAGGCCAGCAGAAGCTGGGCATAGCAGTGGGCGATGTCAGCGGACACGGCCTGGGCGTGGCCCTGCTCATGGCCTCTGCCAGAGGAGTGATCCGCTCTCATGCAGCCAGGTTCAACTCTGACCTGGGTAATCTGTTCGAAATGCTGAACAGGCACTTGTTGAGGGATACCGGAGACGGAAGATTTTTGACCCTTTTCTACGGCTTGCTGGATGCAGGGAAAAACAGCCTGATCTGGAGCTCAGCTGGGCATGAGCCAGGGCTCTGGCTGCAACGGGAAAAGGGCAGGATAGTGGAGCTGCCCAGCACTGGCATGCCCCTGGGCATATCCAGCCAGGCCAGGCATGAGCAGGCCGGGCCCATCCAGTTGCAGGAAGGGGATATTGTCCTCCTGGGCACGGATGGTATTCGAGAGACCAGGAACCAGAACCGGGAGATGTTCGGCATGGAGCGCGTGGAAAACATCCTGCGTAGCCAGGCCCACAAGAGCACCAGGGAGATCCTGAGCAGTATAGTTCAGAGTCTGGAAGAGTTCCGAGGCCAGACCAGCCAAGAGGATGATGTGACCCTGGTAGCTATTAAGCTTCAGCCCCAAGGAGAGCAGCATGAGCTGGATGGATGAAGAACTGATCAAGCCTGAGGAAAACTTGTTTGTGATTTGCTATTCCCCCGAGAGGCAGGGTCTGTTCAAGGCCTATTGGTCAGGATCAGGATGGTTTGACACCCATGATCAAAAGGTACGGGTGCTGCGCTGGAAAGAGCGGGAGAGCCCAGAAGAGGGGATTGAATAGTTGGGCCTGGTTTCGGTAACAAAAATTATCCCAGGCCAGGTATCCCTCAGGCCCGAGGTCTTTATAGGCCTATCTCCAGCAGACACCGGACTGGAAACCATGTTCAGATCCGTAGTCAGTTCCCGGTCCCTGGTCTTTACTCTGTGCTGCCTGGTTGCTGCTAGCAGCTGGCTTTTGTTTGCTGCGATCCTTCCTGCAGCTCCTGGACCTTCTGGGGTCAGGGTTAGGGCTGTTCAACACGCATACAGCCTGGTGCTTTAGATGTAAATTCTGGGCACCCTGGGGCCCAGGCGGGAGACTATCTCGTAATTGATGCTGCAGCTGAGGCGGCCCAGCTCTTCTGCCCGGATAGCCTGGCCTTTTTGCTGGCCCAGGATGAGGACCTCATCCCCTGCCTCTACGCCTGGAATACGGCTTACATCCAGCATGGTCAGATCCATGCAGACTCGGCCTGCGACTTTGGCCCTCTGGCCCTTGACAAGCATCTGGCCCTGGTTGGAGAGGATCCTGGGATAGCCGTCAGCATAGCCTATGGGCACAGTGGCTATGCGGGCTCTCTCCCGGGCCACAAAGGTGGATCCATAGCTTACAGTCTCTCCGGGCTGGAGCTCTCGGACTTGAATGATTCTGGCCTTGAGGTGCATGGCTGGGCACAGCTTAAGGCTGGCCAAGTTTAGCTCCGGGTAGAGGCCATAGAGGATAAGTCCGGGGCGGACCAGGTTCAGATGGGATTGGCGCAGGTTGAGAACGCCTGCGCTGTTGGCGGCATGGCAAATTCCTGGCTGCAGACCCAGCTGGCGCATTTTTCTGAGCACCGCCTGCAGACAGGCCAGCTGGTTCTGGCTGTGGCTGGAATCAGGATTGTCCGCCTGGGCCAGGTGGGTGTACACACCTTGCACATCCAGTCCTGGCAGCTGATAGATTTCCTGGACTGCCTGAAGCAGCTCTGGCCTGAGCTCATGCCTGGATCCTGCAGCCTGGGCGGGCAGCCCTAACCTGCCCATGCCCGTGTCCAGCTTGAGATGGCACTTGAGCCTTTGCCTTTTGGCCTGGGCTGCCTGGGAAAGCTCCCTGGCCTGTTCCAGATCAAAGATGCTCTGGGTCAGGTTTTGCTCCAGCAGATGCCGGATATCCTGGGCACTGCTCCAGCCCAGAATCAAAATCCCGGCCTTTATCCCTGCCTGCCTGAGCTCCAGAGCCTCCTGCAGCCTGGCCACAGCCAGCTGATCAGCACCATTCTCCAGGGCGGTTCTGGCTACCTCTGCCGCCCCATGGCCGTAGCCATTTGCCTTGACCACAGCCATGAATCCGGTACCTTCATGGATATGGCCAATTATTTGCCTGCAGTTGTGGGCTATGGCCCCCAGGTCTATCTCTGCCCATAGGGGATGCTTTAAATGCAAAACTCTATGCTCCGAGCCTGATCTCTGCGCCCAGTTCCTGTTGCAGGCGCTGCATCTCCAGGTCCAGATCCTGGCTGTTCAGGTTGGGGTTCAACTCGATCTCCAGATCTATATTGTAGAGCATGTGCCCACTTGCAGAGGAGAAATCCCGGCTGGATTCCAGACGGATGATGTTGATGCCCTGCCTGTAGAGATGGTCACTCACTCGGTATAAGACCCCGCATTGTTCCAGGCACGATATGTAGACATGCTTGTTTTGTCTGTCCTTGGGGATTTTGGGGGGCTTGGACTCCAAAGGTCTGAAAGAGGTCCACAGACCCTTTTCCTGCTCCAGCCTGGCCAAGGCCTGCTTGAGGTGCGGTTTCTGATCCTGGCCCGGGCAAGAGAAAAGCAGTATCAGGGCAAATTCGTCCCAGAGCCTGGTCATGCTGGAATCCTCCAGGTTGCAGCCCAGCTCGAATAGAGCCTGGGTGACATCAGCAACTATGCCCGGGCGGTCCTGGCCAGTGACGGTCATTATGAACTTGCTGCGCATGTACCCATCCTTATTTTTTGCAGTCTGCTTGCTTGGCCTGAAGTTATATAAAAGGCCAGGCATTGCCTGTGCAAATTGCTTTTAGGCGGAATTTTAGATAATTTCAAGTTCAGTATGCTGTCTTGTTTCTATACACCAAGGAGGAGTCTTTGCAAAAGGCAAAAGTCTACTTGAACAGGTTATGGGATTGGCTGCTGCAGCTCTGGGAAGACTTCAGGGATGATCAGTGCCTGCTCAGGGCCTCGGCTTTGACCTATGCCACAGCCCTGTCCATTGTGCCCTTGTTGGCAGTGGCTTTTGCTATATCCAAGGGTTTTGGTTTCCAGAACACCCACTATATCAGGGAGTTTTTGCTAAGGGTCAGCGCAGACAGGCCAGAGGTGGTGGACCAAATCATCACCTATATCAACCAGACCAATGTCAGCACTCTGGGGGCGGTGGGTGTGGCATTTCTGCTGCTTACCGTGTTTACCCTGCTAAGTGGAATTGAGCAGTCTTTGAACTCGATCTGGGGAGTGAGCCAGGAAAGGACTCTGGCTAGAAAGTTCTCTGACTATCTCTCGGTGATCCTGGTCTGTCCGCTGCTCATCATCTCTGCCTTCAGCTTTTCAGCCTCCCTGCAGAGCACCACCCTGGTGCAGATGATCCTTTCCTTCAGCGTATTTAGCTACATCTATCTGATCTTCTTGAAATATCTGCCCATCATTATGGTTATGCTGGCTTTTTTCTTTATCTATAAGCTGGTTCCCAATGCCAGGGTCAGCAATAAGGGCTGTCTTCTAGGCGCGGCTGTGGCGGGTATACTTTGGCATTTGGCTCAGAAGGCCTTCATCTCCTACCAGATCGGGGTCAGCAAGTACAATGCCATATACGGCAGCTTCGCCCAACTGCCCCTCTTCTTGATTTGGCTCTATATCAGCTGGGTAATTGTCCTGTTTGGGGCCGAGCTGGGCGCTGTCCTGGAGAAGAGAAGAAAGGGTCAGCTGGCAGGCAACAGGCTGGAGGAATTTGGCCTGGAGTTTAAGGAAAGGCTGGTCTTGGGGATTATGCTGTACCTGGTGCAGGCTTTCCAGGCCGGCAAAGGCCCCATGTCTGTAGAGGACCTTGCCGAGGGGTTGGGTTTGCCCCTGCCTCTGATACAGAGGCCTTTGCAGGTCCTGGTGCAGCTGGGGTATGTGTTGCAGGTGGAGGGTAAACGGGCATCAGCCTATTCCCCTGCTAAAGGACCTGCGCACAGCACCTGCCTGGATCTGTTGCAGGAATTCAGGGCTTACACAGAAAAGGTGAGGCTGGCCTCCAGCCTGCAGGAGCTGGAGCCGGTGCAGAAGTATCTCCAGGATATCTATGCCCTGGCCCGTAAACAAGGCCTGAACCGCAGCCTGGCCCAGATGGCGCAGGAGCTGTAATACTGCAACAAGGGCTGCAAAGGGTCGGCCTGGGCAGAAATATCAGCTAAGCCCCAGCTGGCGGTAGATGTAGGCCAAGTCCAGGTGCCGGCGCACCGTATCCGCAAGCAAGTCCAGCTTTTCCTCCAGATCGTAGCTGGTCTTGGGCTCTACCAGTGGGGCCAGGCCCCTTTGCTGGCGCAGGCTGTCCAGGAGCCAGCGTCTGAAGCCGTCTGCATCGAACAGACCGTGCAGGTAGGTGCCCCAGACCGGGAGCTCAGCGTGGGCATAGCCTAATTGTCTGCCGTCCTGGCTTTGCACAGCTTCCTGGGCCAGCTGGCTGGTGGTCCTGGTTTGCCCGTGATGGATCTCGTAGCCCTGGACCTCCTGTCCGGAGGGCAGATGCAGCCCCCTGGCCTGGGTCAGGGTCTTGTCCCTGCCCATTTCGGTAATCACCGGCAGTAGCCCCAGGCCCAGAGAGCTCTCCTGCTCGGACTCCACCTGCAGGGGATCAGCCACCTTCTCCCCCAGCATCTGGAATCCGCCGCAGATGCCCAGGATTCTGGTCCTGCCCCCACGGGCCAGCTGGACTATCTCCTGGTCCAGACCGCTGCGGCGCAAAAATTCCAGGTCCGAGAGCACGCTCTTGCTGCCGGGCAGGATGAGCAAATCCAGATCCGGGTCCAGATCCTGGGGGCTTTTCACTATCTGCAGGCTGACATCCGGCTCAGGCAAAAGGGCCTCCAGATCCGTGAAATTGGATATGTGGGGCAGATCCACGCAGGCGATGCGCACGCAGTCCTGGCGGCCCTGGGTCTGGTTCTTGTCCCAGCCGGACTTGAAGCTCACCGAGTCCTCTTCAGGTAGCCCCAGGTCCTGGATATAGGGCACTACACCCAGCACCGGCCGGCTGGTACGCTGCAGGGTGTATTCCAGGGCGGGATCCAAGAGCCTTTCCTGGCCCCGGAACCTGTTGACCACAAAACCGCAGACAAGTTCCCGCTCCCAGGCCTCCAGCAGTTCCATGGTGCCTACAAAAGAGGCGAAGACCCCGCCCCGGTCTATGTCCCCCACCAGCAATACCTGGGCTGCTGCATGCCCGGCTATGGCCATATTGGTCAGGTCGTGGCTTTTGAGATTGATCTCCGCCGGGCTGCCGGCCCCCTCCAGGACCATGACTCCGGATCGGGCTGCCAGCTGGTCGTAGGCCTGCCTGGTGCTGTGCCTGATCTCCTCCTTGTAGCGGATATAGTCCTGGACATCCATGTTGCGCACCGCCCGGCCCAGGAGGATAACCTGGGAGCCGGTCTCTGAGTTGGGCTTGAGCAGCACCGGGTTCATGAGCACTTCCGGATCCATCCTGCAGGCCTGGGCCTGCAGGACCTGGGCCCTGCCCATTTCCCCTCCGTCCTTGGTCACAAAGGAGTTCAAGGACATATTCTGGGCCTTGAAGGGCGCAGGCTGGAATCCGTCCTGGAGCAGTATGCGGCACAGGGCAGTGGCCAGGATGCTCTTGCCTGCGTTGGAGGAGGTGCCCTGCAGCATCAGGGCCGGGGTGGGGCGGGAGCGGCTGCTGTTCCTGGGACGCGGTCCTGGAGCAGCCAGAGTGGAAGCATGGCCCTCTGGGCTCAGGACCTGCTCCAGGCCCTGGACCAGGCGCTGGTTCTGCTGGGGACTGCGTACAGCGATCCGGAAGTATTCCGGCCCCAGGCCCTGGAAATTGGAACAGTCTCGAATGAGCACCCCCTTTTGCAGCAGCTTTTGGCGCAGCTGCTCTGCGCTAAGGTCCTGGCTTTGAATGCGGCAGAGCAGAAAATTGGCCTCTGCAGGGAAAACATGCAAATCAGGGATCCTGGAGAGCCAATGCTCAAGCTGGGCCCTGTATTCAGCAGCAGCTGATCTGCTCCTTTGCTGGTAGTCCATGTCCTGCAGGGCCAAAGTCCCTATCTCCTGGGCCAGGGAGTTCACTGACCAGGGAGGCAGGATCTGGCTCAGCCTGTGCAGGAGCTCAGGCTGGCCAGCAGCCAGGCCCAGGCGCAGGCCAGGGATGGCAAAGAACTTGGTCAGAGACAAAAGCAGCAGGGCATTGGGGGGCAGATCCGGGGCAAAGCGCTGTTGCGGGGCAAGAAAGTCGGCAAAGGCCTCGTCTATCACGAACAGGCTTTCAGGCCTGCTTTGCATCAGCTTTTGGACTTCTTGCACAGGCAGGCTTTGGCCCGTGGGGTTGTTGGGCTGGGCCAAAAAGACCAGGGCAGGCTCCTGCAGCTTTGCGTTGAGCTCGTGCAAAGGCAAAGCAAAGCCCTGTTCCGGGTCCAGGTGCAGAAAATCCAGGTTCAGGCCAGCCAGGCGGGAGATTCGCTCATAGTCTACGTAGGCGGGGACCGGGATCACCGCTTTTTGCAGGTCCAGGGCTATTCTGGGCAGGTGATACAAAATTTCGGTGCTGCCGTTAGCTGCCAGCAGCCAGGAGCTGGGCAATCTATACCTTTGGGCTGCGGCCTCAAGCAGGGCATGGGCCTCAGGGTCAGGATAATGGACCAGCTTGCGGGTCAGCTCCGGGAGTCGCTCCTGCAGCCAGATAGGAGGACCCAGGGGATTGATGCTGGCGGAGAAGTCCAGAAGATCTTCTGCTGCTTGACCTGTCAGGCGGGCCAGTTTATGGATATTCCCGCCGTGCTCGAATTTTTGGGGCATAAGTGTTGTCTTGGTTAGGGTGTATGGGAAAAGCCGGCCGCAAGGGCTTAAGCTGCCAGCTGGCTGTTTGTAGCCTAGAAGTGCGGATCTTGGCAAGGGTGCCCAATGGACAGGGGTTTTAGCTGGTTTGGAGGGAGTATGGGACTGAAGATATCCAGGGAATGGTGGCTGATGCTGTTTTTGCTGCTGGCTGCCCTGGGCCTCAGTCTGGAATTGGTCCTGCAGTATTGGCAGCAAAGCGGGCTTTGCCCCAGCTCGGACTGCGCAGTAGCTGGACAGGCGGTGCGCTTGGGGGAAAAGGGCCTGGTGCTGGCTGGAGGGGTATTTTTTTGGATCTTGCTGCTGCTAAGCTTCCTGGCCAGCCGCAGAGAGAATGCCAGGCTCTGGCAGCTGGTCTTGCTTTTGCTCCTGGGAGCTCTGGCCTTTGACGGGGCCTTGCTCAGTTATCAGCTCTTGGAGCTGGATCTGACCTGTTGGCTATGTCTGGCAGTGGCCTTGGTGCTGCTGCTCAGCTTGGGGCTTTTCTCCCTGGTACGCAGGGCAACTTTGGTGTTTTGTCTGGGGCTTGCAGTCTGGGTCGGGGCTGGGGCGGCAAACGCGGTGCTGGTTTTCCCTGGGCAGCCCCCGGCAGTGGAGGAGAGCTGGGTATTGAGCCAAGAGGCTAGTCAGGAGCAGGAGGAAGAGATCAAGCTGTATTTGTTCTTTAGCCTGAATTGCCCGCACTGCATGGAAGTTATGGTCAATCTGGCAGAGCAGGCACCTGGCCGTGCCAGCTGGTATCTTTGCAGTTTGGATCAGGGCCATGCAAGTCTGCAGAGGCTGGCCTACGCCAGGGAAAAGAATCAGGATCAGGATGCCTTTAGCAGTATACTGCAGGCCAAACAGCTTGAAGATAAGGCTCTGCTCAAGGAGCAAGACGTTTCCCAGGACCTGGAGGAACGGGTGCAAAATGCCAGGGATTTTTTTCGGGCCAGGGAGCTAAGGGGGGTGCCGGTGCTCCTGGCCAGACAGGGCAGCTCCAGGGAGGTGCTCAGTATAGGGGTCTCAGAGATTGCCAAGTATCTTTGGGAGCAGGACCTGATCAGCAATTGGAAGCGCTAGTGAGGTCAGCCTGCTCGGATCTGCAGCCGGATCTGCTCCAGGGCAGCAGGCCAGCCCCTTTATCCTGCTGGAAATCCTGCCAGGAGGCTTCCCTCCAGGCCAGACCCTGGTCCTCCTGCTGGGGCAGGACCTGAATCTCCTGGATAGGGCCTTCAGGGGTGCCAGCCCGGACCCGTACAGGTTGCAGGGACTGCCTGGCCTTGCTGGAGAAGCGCAGCATGAAGCTGGCTGCGGAGCGAACTGCCTCTGCTGACCACTGGCCTTGCAGCTGCCTGGCCACAGCTAGAGGGCCAGGGATATCCAGGAGCTTGAACAGGATGTCCCCTTTGCGGATCAGATCAAGCAGCTGCTGATTATCCTGCTGGTTCCTGCCGATAACCAGCCAATGCTTGCCTGCCCAGTACTGACGGCCCACCCGGCTCAGTGCGAGGTCGTCAGGCTGCGGGCTGGGAGCTTGCTTCAGCACAGGCCAGATCCTCTTTACTGCCTCCGGCTCAGTGAGCAGGCAACCGCCTGCAGGGGTGGGTATCTCCTGCAGCTGCAGCTCCCTGGCCAGGCTCAGCTGTTGCTTGCGGCCTCGGCCCTTGAAGTCCATGAGTCTGGACCTGTCCACCTTTCCAGAGAGCTCTACTGGCGTAGGGGGCAGATTGCGGGCGGACAGGGGCCGGAGCAAAAGCTCCTTGGTGCCGGACCTTTTGAGTATCAGATTCAGGGTGTCCTTGCGCTGGGACATGGGCCTTTGGCCCAGGACTTCCCCGCTGATGATGAATTCGGCCTGGAACTGTTCCAGCATCCCTTGGCTCTTTTGCAGCATGAGGATCTTGCAGTCCACGCAAGGGTTCAGGCCTTTGCCCAGGCCGTGTTCCGGTCCCTGCAGCAGGAGCTGGATGAACTCCTGGCTGATATCCACCGGAATCAGATCTATGCCGTGCAGTTTCTGCCAGTGCTCAATGGTTTCCTGGCTGCCGAAAAATGGGGAGATGAAGTGCAGGCCCAGGACCCTAAGGCCCTGGATCTGCAGCAGCTTGCAGGCCAGCAGGCTGTCCAGGCCGCCGGAGAACAGGGCGAGGCAATCGTATTGGTTTTGCATAATACTCCAACTTAATACACTTTGGGGCTAGGGGCAAGGCACGGGCCTGGGCAGGGCCTTTTGGGCTTGTTGCCCTGTATGCAGCTATCTGTTATAAATCTGGTAATTTCGGAGCTGAGGCCGCTAAAGCTTAAACCACGCGGCTCAACACCAACAAACAATGGAGATGCTCATGGCCCGCAAAGCCAGCCAATCCAGTCAGGACCCCCGCAAAGAGGCCCTGCAGACTGCTTTGACCACTATAGAGCGCAAGTACGGTCAGGGCTCGGTGATGTTCCTCTCTGATCAGGCCCACCAGCAGGTGCCTGCCATACCTACAGGCTCCATAGGCCTGGATCTGGCCCTGGGAGTGGGGGGTATCCCCAGGGGCAGGGTGATAGAGATATTCGGCACCGAATCCTCGGGCAAGACCACTTTGGCACTGCAAATCCTGGCCGAGGCCCAGAAAAAAGGGGGCACTGTGGCCTTTGTGGATGCGGAGCATGCCCTGGATGTCTATTATGCCCAGCGCATAGGCCTGAATACTGAGGAGCTGCTGATTTCCCAGCCCGACTATGGAGAGCAGGCCTTGGAGATCTGCGACCTTTTGGTCAGGTCCGGGGCTGTGGATGTGATAGTGGTGGATTCGGTGGCCGCCCTGATTCCCCAGGCGGAATTGGAGGGCAGCATGGGCGAGACCCAGGTCGGAGGTCATGCCAGGCTGATGTCCCATGCCATGCGCAAGCTGACCGGGTCCATCCACCGCTCCAAGACCTCGGTGATCTTTATCAACCAGATCCGGATGAAGATCGGCATGACCGGCTTCGGCAGCCCGGAAACCACCACCGGGGGCAACGCCCTGAAGTTCTATTCCTCCATCAGGCTGGATATCCGCAGGATCCAGACCCTGAAGGACAAGGAGGAGTCCTACGGCAACCGGGTCCGGGTCAAGGTGGTCAAGAACAAGGTGGCCCCGCCCTTCAGGGAGGCTCTGTTCGATATTCTGTACGGCACAGGTGTCTCCAAGGCAGGCGAGCTCATAGACCTGGGGGTGCAGTATGGTATTGTGGACAAGAGCGGCTCCTGGTTTGCTTTCGGCTCGGAGCGCCTGGGTCAGGGCAAGGAGAATGTCCGGGCCTTTCTGCAGGAAAATCCCCAGATCAGGCAGGCTATAGAGGACAGGATCCAGGAGCATCTGGGGCTCAAGGGAGCTGGGCAGGAAGCTGGACAGGAAGCATTGCAGGAGGAGGGGCAGGATCCGGAGCAGGAGCAGGAGCCCCTGGAATAGGAAATAGACCTTAAAGCACGCAGCCAGAGGCACTGCCCCCGGACAAATTCAAAGCAAACAGGAGTGTCTTTTGATTAGCGCTTCAGAGATACGCAGATCATTTTTGGATTTTTTTGCCCAGCGCCAGCACCAGGTGCTGCCCAGCTCTCCCCTGATACCCAAGGACGATCCCAGTTTACTGTTTACCAATGCTGGCATGGTGCAGTTCAAAAAGGTCTTTTTGGGCCAGGAGAAAAGGGGCTACAAAAGGGCGGTCACAGCCCAGAAGTGCCTCAGGGTAGGGGGCAAGCACAACGATCTGGAGAATGTGGGCCGCACCGCCAGGCACCATACCTTTTTCGAGATGCTGGGCAACTTCTCTTTCGGGGACTACTTCAAGCAGGAGGCCATCCGTCTGGCCTGGGAGTATCTGACCCAGGAGCTTGGCCTGCCAGCCTCCAAGCTGTACGCCTCTGTTTTCAGAGATGATGACGAGGCTTACGCTATTTGGCGGGATGAGATGGCCCTGCCCGAGAGCAGGATATACAGGCTGGACGAGGAGGAGAATTTCTGGTCCATGGGAGATACCGGACCCTGTGGCCCCTGCTCAGAGATACTTATAGACCAGGGTCAGCAGATGGCCTGCGGTCCGGAGTGCGAGATAGGGGTCTGCGAGTGCGACCGCTACCTGGAGCTCTGGAATCTGGTGTTTATGCAGTACGACAGGGACGAAAGCGGGCAGATGACCCCCCTGCCCCACCCCAGTATAGACACCGGCATGGGCCTGGAGCGTATTGCCGCCATCTGCCAGGGGGTATATTCCAATTTTGAGACGGATCTCTTCTCCGGGCTGATCCAGAGCATGGCTTACAAGGCCCAGGTGCAGTACGGCAAGGACCCAGAAACAGATGTGGCCCTGCGGGTAATCGCAGATCACAGCCGTGCAGTGGGTTTCATGATTGCAGACGGCATCCTGCCTTCCAACGAGGGCCGGGGGTATGTGCTGCGCAGGCTGATACGCAGGGCCTTCAGGTTCGGGAGTTTCCTGGGCCTGGAGGAGCCGTTTATGTATCAGGTCTGCGGCCAGATGGTCAGCGAGATGGGCCAGGCCTATCCAGAGTTGGTGCAGACCGGGGAGTTCATGACCAAGGTGGTGCAGCAGGAGGAGGAAAATTTCGGCAGGACTCTGGACAAGGGCCTGGAGATCCTGGATCAGGAGCTGTCCAGCCTGCGGTTTAAAGCTGCGGATACAGTACCGGGTCAGGTGGTGTTCAAGCTGTACGACACCTACGGTTTCCCGGTGGACATTGTCCGGGATGTGGCTGAGAAGCATGGTTTTGCAGTGGATGAAGCCGGCTTCGACGAGCTCATGCAAGAGCAAAGGCAAAGGTCCAAAGCCACCTGGGCAGGCAGCGGAGAAGTGGATCTGGCTGGGGAGTTTGCTTCCTATCTGGAAGCAGGTTGGCAGACAGAGTTCCTGGGCTATGAGACCCTGCAGTCCTCCAGCCGGATAGTGGCCATTTTGGATATGCAGGGCAACAGCCTGACCCAGGCCGAGGAAGGAGACCAGGTGTTTGTGCTCACTGCCAGGACCCCATTTTATGGTGAGTCCGGGGGGCAGGTCGGGGATCAGGGCCGGATGCTGGCAGATACTGGTCTGGCGGAGGTGGTGCAGACCCTGAAGCCTGCCCAGTCCTTTATCGTGCATCAGGCCAGGATCCTGCAGGGAGAGTTCAGGCAGGACCAGGAGGTGAACCTCAAGGTGGACGAGGGGATGCGCATGGCCTGCGCCAGGAATCATTCCTGCACCCATTTGCTGCACGCTGCCCTGCGCAAGGTCCTGGGCCAGCACGTACAGCAGTCCGGATCCCTGGTTTCCCCGCAGCGGCTGCGCTTTGACTTTACGCATATCAGTGCCTTGGATCCAGAGCAGCTGCAACAGATAGAGGACGAGGTGAACCAGGCCATATTTGCGGACCTGGAAGTACATACCAGAGAGATGGACTTTGCCCAGGCCCAGGCTGAGGAGGCTGTGGGCCTGTTCCAGGAGAAGTATGCGGATCAGGTCCGGGTTGTGGAGGTTCCTGGAGTCTCCAAGGAGCTTTGTGGGGGAACCCATCTGCAGAGGACCGGTCAGGCCGGGGTGTTCTGCATCATGTCTGAGGCCGGAGTAGCCTCAGGGGTGCGCAGGATAGAAGCAGCTACAGCCTGGAATGCCCTGGAGCATTTCAGGACCCAGAAGGGCATTTTGCAGGAGGCCTGCCAGGCCCTGAAGGCTCAGCCGGAAAGCCTGGCTAGTCGGGTCCAGGAACTGAAGCAGGAAGCCAAGAGGCTGCAGGAGGATCTCAAGGATCTGCAGGCCAGGCAGAGCATGGCTGGAGAGGGCTCTATCCTGGACAAAAAACAAGAGATAAACGGTATCCCTGCAGTGGTCACCCAGGTCAACCTGCCAGGAAATTCCGGCATGGATGGGCTGCGCAAGATCATGGACGATCTGCGCACCAAGATGCCCCGGGGCGTAGCCCTGCTGGGCTCTGAGAACCAGGGCAAGGCCCTTTTGCTGCTGTATGTCAGCGAGGACCTGCATTCCAGGTTTACCGCCCCGGAGCTGATCCGGGATGCGGCCAAGGAAGTGGGCGGCAGCGGCGGGGGCAGGCCTGATCTAGCCCAGGCAGGGGGGCCGAATCCCGCAGGCATAGAAAGCGCCCTGCAGAGATTCAGGCAGCTGCTGCAAGAGAAATAGGCTGCCTGGAGGGGCAAACTTGTTTACGGTCCGCCGTTTCAGGGCGGGATAAAGATATAGAAAATGGCACAGTATATTGGAGTCAAGTTCAGGACTCAGGGACAAGTGTATTTCTTTTCCTGCGAGAAGCAGGAAGAAATCCAGCCCGGGGATCTGGTCCTGGTCAGGACCGAGGAGGGCCGTGGCCTGGCCCATGTGGTGACGGTCAAGGACAGCGCCCCACAGGATTTGGATCTGGAGGGGCTAAAAGAGATAGAGCGCAAGGCCAGTGAAGATGATTTCCAGGTTCAGCAGGAAAACCAGAGCCTGGGTCAGGAAGCCCTGGAATTCTGCAGGCAGAAGGTCCGGGAGCTGGCTCTGGAGATGAAGCTGGTGGATGTGGAGGTGCGCTTTGATCAAAGCAAGATAGTCTTCTATTTCACCGCCCCTTCCAGGATAGATTTCCGGGAGCTGGTCAAGTTACTGGTGGGCAGATACAGGACCAGGATCGAGCTCAGGCAGATCGGAGTGCGGCACGAGGCCCAGATCATGGGTGGCATAGGCAGTTGTGGCAGGGTTTGTTGTTGCCATCAGTTTATGCGCAGGTTCGAGCCGGTGACCATCAAGATGGCCAAGGAGCAGCAGCTGTTTCTCAATCCATCCAAGATATCCGGATCCTGCGGCAGGCTGCTTTGCTGCCTGAATTTTGAGCGGGCCAACTACGACGACTTCAAGCGCAAATGTCCCAAGATCGGCAAGAAATACCAGACTCCGGATGGAGAGTACAAGGTGCTGCGGGCCAACTTGTTCCGGGATTCCCTGGTGGTAAGCAATCAGGAGGGGCAGGAGCTGGAGATGACCCTGCCGGAGTGGGCTGAGTTCCTGGAGGGCAACGACAATAACTATGCAGAGGAACAGGAGCAAAACAATCAGCACAGTCAGCATCCAGCCAAGGCTCAGGCCCAGCAGAACCCTGGAGCTGCACAGCCCAAAAATCAGGAGGGGGGGGCGCCCAGGGCCAAGGCCAAAGCCAAGCAGTCAGTCAAGCCGCAGGAGCAAAAGCAGGAGGCAGCTCAAGCCCAGGAGGGCAAGGCCTCCAATCCAGGCAAGGCTGGCAGCGGCAAAGGCAAAAAGAGAAGAAGCAGGTCCAAAAAGAAGAAAAAGTGAGCATTAGCCAGGCGGAGGCCAAGGTGCAGCATTTCTTTATTACCACCCCTATCTATTATGTGAACGCGAGCCCCCATTTAGGGCATGCCTATACTACCATTGTGGCGGACTGCGTGAACCGCTTGCACAAGGTTCTGGGCCGGGAAACCTTTTTTCTGACCGGCACGGATGAACACGGGGACAAGATCGTCCAGGCAGCCCAGGAGCACGGGCAGCCCCCCCAGGACTATGTGGACCGGGTCAGCGCCCAGTTCAGGGAGCTGTGGCCCCAGCTGGGCATAGAGTTCGACCGCTTCGTGCGCACCACTGAGTCCCAACATAAGCAACGGGTGCAGGAATTCCTGCAGCAGGTCTTTGATAATGGGGATATTTATTTCGGGGAGTATGGGGGGTATTATTGCTTCGGATGCGAATGCTTCTACACGGAAAGGGAGCTGGAGAACGGCCTGTGTCCTGATCACCAGAAGAAAACGGAATATATCCGGGAGCAGAACTATTTCTTCCGCATGTCCAGGTACCAGGACTGGCTGCGGGAGTACATACAGGATAATCCTGAGTTCATCAGGCCCCAGCAGTACAGAGGTGAAGTCCTGGCCATGCTCAGGGAGCCTTTGGACGATCTTTGCATCTCCAGGCCCAAGCACAGGCTGGACTGGGGCGTGGAGTTGCCCTTTGATCCGCAGTATGTGACCTATGTCTGGTTTGATGCCTTACTGAACTACATTACTGCCTTGGATTGGCCCCAAGGGAAGAGCTTCCGAAAATTTTGGCCTGCAGCCCATCATCTGGTGGCCAAGGACATCCTGAAGCCCCATGCCATATTCTGGCCCACCATGCTTAGATCCGCTGGTTTAAACCCTTACCAGGGTCTAAGGGTGCACGGCTACTGGAAGGTGGAGGAGGCCAAGATGTCCAAGAGCCTGGGCAATGTGGTGGATCCCCTGCAGCTGCGAGAGAAGTACGGTCTGGATGGCTTCCGCTATTTTCTGCTTAGGGAGATGCATTTCGGCCAGGACGGCAGCTTTTCGGAAAAGGCCCTGGTGCAGCGCTTCAATGCAGACTTGGCCAATGACCTGGGCAACTTGTTCAACAGGACTTTGGCCATGAACAGGAAGTATCATCAGTCCCTGGCCCCAGCGCCAGCTCAGGAGTATCAAAGCCAGGACAATGAGCTGATCCAGCTGGGGCTGGACTGCCTGCAGGACTATATCCGCCATTTCCAGGATTTTGAGTTTGCCCAGGCCTTGGAGAGGCTCTGGGAGCTGATCCGGGGCCTGAACAAGTACGTGGACAGCCAGGCCCCCTGGGAGCTCTACAAACAGGGGCAGAAGCAACGGCTGCAGACAGTGATGGCTGTGGTTCTGGCTGGTCTGCGCAAGGTGTCCCTGGCCCTGTGGCCGGTGATGCCTCAGGCCAGCCAAAGCCTGATGCAGCAGCTGGGATTGGAGCTAAAGCCCCAGGAGATGGATCTGGGCCAGGAGGCAGAATACTGGCAGCCTTTAGAGCCAGGCCTGCAGCTGGCCGGCAAGTCCAACCTCTTCCCCAGGCAGGAGCAGATCCAGGAGCAGCAGCAAGGGGCAGCCGACCAGGAGCACAGGGCTCAGGCAGCAGCCAACACCAAGTCCGACCAGGAAGAAGGGCTGGTGGATATAGAGGAGTTCCGGCGTCTGGAGCTCAAGCTGGGCAGGATCCAGGCAGCCAGACCCCATCCAGAGGCGGACAGGCTCCTGGTCCTGGATGTGGACCTGGGCCAGGGGGAACGCCGGCAGATAGTGGCTGGGCTGGCTGAACACTATTCCTGCAGCGAGCTGGAAAACAGACAGGTGGTGGTGGCAGCCAACCTGAAGCCTGCCAAGCTGCGGGGGGTCTGGTCCCAGGGCATGGTCCTGGCTGCCCAGGATAAAAAAGGCCTAAGCCTGATTGTGCCCCTGCAGGAGATGCAGCAGGGGAGCAGGGTTAGCTGAAGGTAAAAAGGCGAGCCTGAACAAGAGGGCGGAAGAAGTCATCAGGATCGATTACGACAACGATCACAACTGCGACTACGGTTTACACGTCCTCCGGTCGCTATCGTTGTCGTGGTCGTAATCGTAATCGATACATCTGATCTCATCCTCATGGGGACCCCCCTAACTTATGGTGTTAGGTGTGGTTTAGGAGCAGCGCCTGGCAGCAAG
>JBKGXZ010000024.1:0-20259 GCA_046546355.1 Desulfohalobiaceae bacterium
CAGCTGCAGCAGGCCCTGGAGCTTTTGCAGCCCGAGGCTACGCGCAAGCATGTCTGCTTCAAGAATATTGTACCAGCAGAAATTGCCGTGCATGCAGACGTGCGCATGCTGCTAAGCGTATTGCACAACCTGCTTTCCAATGCTCTTAAATTCAGCAGCCCGGGAGGCAGCGTGCGAATAACAGCCCAGGAGCAAGGGCAGATGATCCAGGTGGAGGTCAGGGACCAGGGCCTGGGCATGGACCAGGAGACCCTGGCCAACCTGTTCTCCCTGGAGGGCAAGCGTTCCCAAAATGGCACAGCCGGGGAAAAGGGCAGCGGCCTGGGGCTCATTCTGTGCAGGGAGTTCATCCAGAGGCACGCAGGAGAAGTGTGGGCCTGGAGCGAGCCCGGGCAGGGCACAGCTATCTATTTCACATTGCCGCGGGGCTAGAGTTCTTTCTGACCCGGCAGAACCCTCGAAACGCAGAGCACGGATAGACCAGCAGGGTTTGTTTCAGCTGCCAGCCTCTTTCATGAACAGGGCCAACGTATGAAAAAAATCATGGATCTTAGGAAGAACAGGAATATCGCAGTCACAGGCATTGCCGGAGGGGGCAAGACAGTTTTTCTGACTTCTTTGATTTCCCACTTGATGGAATTTGGAAATGGATATTTTCATCCAGGCCGTGGAGTGGACATCACTGATTTCAGGGAGATCCCCAGCAAAAAGGCATGGCCCCCCAGATTTGAACACTCTGCCTTTCGTGAGGACTTGGCCAGAGGCAGCTGGCCAGAAAAAAGCAAAGACTGCTCTGAATATATTTGTGAATTTCGCAGATCTGACCGGATGCTGGGCAGACAAAGGCTCACCTTTTTCGATTTTCCAGGGGAGCGTGTAGCCGACGCTGCCATTGCCGCCTACAGCAAGTATGAGGACTGGTCGGAACATATCTTGAAGCATTTTGAAAATCAGTACGACTACGCCAGGATTACTGCCCCATATCTGCAGTATGTCCAGCAGGAGAATGTCAGTCTGGATGGCGTGTTGGCCCTTTACAAAGAGACCTTGGCCAAACTGATTCTTGACTTTAAGCCCTTAATCTCGCCCTCCACTTTTTTGCTGGACAAAAACGGACAACTGGCTGAACCAGGCCAAGTGACTGAAATCTCACAAGCAAGATACGCAGGGATCTCAAAGGATGAACAGTTTGCGCCTCTGCCCAGGGAGGTGTGCCGCAAATATCCCAGGATGGCCGCCAGGATGTCCACGTTATACAAGAAATACAGAAAAAATGTGGTCCTGCCCATGTTTGAGAAAATATCTAACTCAGATACCTTGGTGGTCCTGGTAGACATACCCTCCCTTTTGCTCGGTGGAGCAGGCAGATACAACGACAACCGCCAAATCCTGCTGGACCTGTTCGAGCTCCTACGACCCGACAGTCATGTGGGGTCCCAGATTCTGAGCTACCTCAAGCTCTGGCAGAATTCTTTGGCTCGGATTGCTTTCGTGGCTGCCAAGGCGGATATGGTCCACCCCATGGATGTTGAAAACAAGCGCATGCTCAGCCTGCTGAAAATGATCACGGACAGACCCGCAAGAATGCTGCCTAAGGTGCAAAAGGAGTGGTTTGTATGCAGCGCATGTTATTCCACTTATCCCGCAGAAGGGGTACGCAGGCTGCAAGGGAAGCTCGCTCGCAACAATCCCGAGAATAAGTTCATGGGATACAATGTCTCAGAACTGCCCGCCAAATGGCCTGAGAGCTGGCGGCTCGGTGCGTATCATTTTTACAAGATTAATCCGGATGCTCCGGAGAATTACCTTTTCCCTCCCAGGCATCAGGGGCTGGATCAGATATTTGAGTTCATTTCCAAATAGCCGGGGAAAAAGAGAGAGAAGGCTTTTGACATGACCTGGAATAGAACAAAACCTGTGCTTGGTGATCCTTTTGATGCTGATTTGCTTCCAGAATATCAGGCTGAGGAGGATCAGGAATCCTCTGTAGCCTCCACAGGGCCTGATCCAGAACAACAGGAGCAGGACCTTGAGCCGCCCGGCAAGGGCGAAGATCAGGACAACAAGCAGACTCCACCCTCAAGCAGTGATACAGTGCTGGGGCAACCTGATCCAGAGCCGGATTCATGGGCTGAGGTCAGAGAAGTGCCAGAAGACGAGATCCGACAGCTCAGGAAGGATCAGGAAAAACTGCAGCGGCAGTTCGAGGAAAAGTTGCTGGAGATGGAAAGGACTGGTTTCAAGATTCCTGGCATACTCTCCAGAATAGGCCTCTGGGTCGCAGTTTTCCTGGGAGCCCTGCTGGGTATATTCCTGCTGAATCAGGGCCTGCGCTTTGCGGACCAAATCTCCAGCCTGAGTATGCCCTGGAGTGCTCTGGCCACACTAGTTTTTCTGCTTTTCCTGGGCCTGCTCCTGTTTGTAGTTGTACGGCTGGCAGTCAAGCTGCTGGCCTTCAGGAACCTGACCAAATTCGATCTCAAGGCTTTGAAGCTTTTGGCAGAACGCAAAAGATTCCGTATCTTGGCCGAACAAAAGCAAAAGGAAGCTAAATCTGTGCTCAGCAATTATGTGCGTGAATATGACCCCAACAGGCTTAAAGAGCAAGCCCAAGGACTTAGCTCCCGAGAACAAAAAGGTCTGATTGCCTCCAGAAAAAGGCTGTTAGACAGTCAGGAATACCTGGATACTCAAAGCTGGCTGAAGGATTTTGAAGAGAGCTTTGTGCGTGTGCTGGATAAAAAGGGCCAAAACAGGATTCGGGCCTACACCAGCAGCGTAGCCCTGGGCACAGCAGCCTCACCAATCAAGTTTATAGATCAAATGATCGTGCTTTATGCTGCACTCAAGATGATAAGCGAGTTGCTGCAGATCTATAACCTGCGGCCAGCCATGGGGCAAAGTATTGCCATCCTGGGCAGATCGATTGTCCAGGCCTATCTCAGCGGCGTGGTTGGCGAACACAGCCAAGCAGGTTTGGAGGGCTTTGCGGATTACTATGAAAGCATCTTCGGGGAAATATCCTTTACCACAGGTGTTTCTGCAGCCACTGATGCTGCCAAATACGTATTCCCCAGGGTCAGCGAAGGAGCGCTGAATGGTTTTCTGCTCTGGAGGTTGGGCAAACAGGCTCAAAAGATGATTCGTCCTATATAATCAACCTTTAACGCTAAAATTGTTTGCCCACCTATGCCAAGATACATTGCCCCATCTTGATATAGATCGACCGAAGATCAAAATAGCGAAGCTCGGCATTGCCGCAAAAGTCGCTGGCGACCTTGCGCTTTATGAAATTTTCCATTTCAGATGAAAGATCGTAGTCTTATTCAAGGGTTATACCTGCTAGATACCAGGCTGGCCATCTGTTGAAGAGCCCTGTCATATGGCCCAAAAAAGGTTTCAGGAACAAGTGCTGATCCAAGCAGATGGGCATCGATATATCCAAGGCAGTTATTCATGAGTTGACATCGTTCTCTAGCTTCCATTGCATCTGACTGATCGAGAATATTAGCTGTATAAAATATAGGCATAGAGATGCATTTCTATGATGTATAAGTCAAGCAAAACTCAAACTTACCAAGCCCTAAGCATCCAGGTTTGCTTGATCCCAGGCAGAGCTTAGCATATGATCTTGCAGCTACAAGGTGGGTATAGGTTTTGATTCAAGCTGCCTTAAAGTGGGTTTTTACGAGCTGTTTGTAAGGTCCCCGGACCCTGCTGAATAGTTACTCAGCCGCCACAGAAAAACACGAGGCCAGGAGAAGAGCATGAAAGATTCACTGATAGACAAGCTCAGCAGCCGCCGCGCTGTGATCGGTATCATTGGTCTGGGCTATGTGGGCCTGCCTTTGGCCTTGCGCTACCTGGAGACAGGATACGCTGTCCTGGGCCTGGATTCGGATGCATCCAAGGTGAACAGCCTGATGGCAGGCCAGAGCTACATCAAGCACATCCCCCACCAGACTGTGCTGGAAAATGTCCAATCCGGTCGCTTTAAGGCTTCTTCAGATTTTTCCAGGGCAAAAGAGGCAGAGGCCTTGATACTTTGCGTGCCCACTCCATTGGACGGGCATCGAGAGCCGGACCTTAGCTTTGTGATAGGCTGCACTGAGCAGATCCTGCCTCATTTGCGCGGCGGGCAGGTGGTCTCCCTGGAGTCCACCACCTATCCCGGGACCACGGACGAGGTGCTCAAGCCCAGACTGGAAGGGGCCGGGTTCACAGTGGGCCAGGACATATTCCTGGTCTATTCCCCTGAACGCGAAGATCCGGGTAACCCCAGCTTCTGCACCAGGACCATCCCCAAGGTCTGCGGAGGCATCACTAGCCAGTGCCTGGAAGTGGGCCAGGCCTTGTACGGCCAGGTCATAGACCAGGTGGTTCCTGTCTCCTCCACGCGCACCGCGGAAGCGGTGAAGCTGATGGAGAATATCTTTCGCAGCGTGAACATTGCCCTGGTGAACGAGATGAAGACTGCCTTGATGCAGATGGGCATAGACATCTTCGAGGTGGTCCGGGCTGCCTCCACCAAGCCCTTCGGGTACATGCCCTTTTATCCAGGCCCGGGCCTGGGCGGACACTGCATTCCCATCGATCCCTTTTATCTGACCTGGAAGGCCAGGGAGTACGACGTGGCCACCAGGTTCATAGAGCTGGCAGGTGAGGTAAATACCTCCATGCCCTATTTTGTAGTCCAGAGGGCCGCAGAGGTGCTCAACGAATACGCCAAGCCCCTGAAGGGATCAAACATCCTGCTTATGGGGCTTAGCTACAAGCCTGAGGTGGACGACGACCGGGAATCCCCGACCTACAGGATCATGGAGCTCCTGGAGGCCAGGGGGGCAGAGGTGTACTACAATGATCCTTTTGTGCCGGAGATCAGGCCCTCCAGGAAATATCCCGGATTTGCGGGCCGCAGATCCAAGCAGGTGGCCAATGACGGCTATGATCTGTACATCCTGTGCACTGCCCACAGCCACTATCAGGAGATCGAGCCTGAAGGATTGGGGGCTCCTGTGCTGGATACCAGGGGCTTCTTCGCCAACAATCCGGGCAAGGTCTTCCGGGCCTGATGCCAGTTTGATTGCAGCCAAGAGAAGACACCGCAGTGCTTGTCAGGCTTAAAGATTATGTCCGATAACAAATGGAAGGTACTGGAGCCCATCGTCTCTATTGAGAATCCCTGGCTCAAGCTGGTTGGCGAATACCTGCAGGATGATCAGGGCCGGCAGCTTACCTATTGGAGCGTGGTAAGGCCTGACTCTGTGCTGATTATTCCCATACAGCAAGGTCAGATAATTTTGCCCAGCAAGTATTATCGCCATGGTGTGCAGGAAATGACGCATGATTTCCCAGGAGGCAGGCTGGACCCTGGTATGTCCCGCGAGGACGCTGCCGAGTCAGTTCTGCAGCGCGAGCTGGGACTGCAGGTCGCAGATGTGCAGAGCCTGAAGCCAATAAATTCTGAGGGCTGGCTGGTGGACAGCTCATTCTCCAGTCAGCGCGTTTATGCCTTTGAAGGCATTATCTCTGCAGCTGCCGCCCTGGAGCCTGGAATTGTAGATAGCTATCAGCCAGCTGATCTCTCAGGCGCGCGCAGCATATTGGCCAAGCTGGTCTGCCTGCAATGCCGCTGTGCTTTGCTGCAGTGGATGACAGACAATCTTGGAAGCTGAATCATTGACGCGGTACTAGGTTCAAATAATTAAACCTGGAGACTCAATGCTGCAGGACTTGCTCAGTTCCAGGTTTAAAAAATTGTACAGCGTGTACCTTGCCGGAAATGGTGATTCGATATAGTTATTTGATATGTTTGGATATTATTTTTGAGGCCTCTTTTTTTGTTTGGTATAGTTTATGCATAATCATTACTAGACTACCTTCCTCCTTTTGCCATGACCGGCTTCCTGGGATCAGTCCTGGGAAGCCGGTTTTGTTTTGGCCCTGGACAAAAGCTCCTGCAGCCCGGCCCAGACTTCCTCCAGATGTAAAGAGCGCATGCATACCGGATCCCTGCAATCTATCCTGGCAGTCAGGCTGCACGGGGAGCACCCCGGATTCTTATGCAGGATTCTGGCCTTATATTGTCCCCATCTGTATGGGCAGGAGGGCCCAAACAGAGCCAAGGTGGGCCTGGCCAGGTAGGCAGCCAGATGCAGGGGGCCGCTGTCGTGGCCCAGCACCAGGGCTGAGGAAGCCATAATCTGCTGCAGTCCTGCCAGACTGCCGGGCTGCACTGATTCAAAATCTTGAACCTGAACCCCCCTTTCCCGCTCCACTGGCCCCAAGACAAACACAGGCCTAAGACCCTGATCCTTTAGCCTTTCTGCCAGTTTCAAAAACTTTGCCAAGGGCCAGCACTTGGCTGGATGCCCGGCTCCAGGCAAAATGAGGACCCGGTTTTGTTCAATCTCAGAGACTGCGAACAGATCCAGCCAGGCCCGGGGCCAGTCCTGGCTAGCCGGTATGCCCATGCTCTGCAGCTGCTCAAGATAGTTGTCCCGGACATGGATAGGCCGCTCCCTGTCTATAGCTCGCAGGAAGCTGAGCCCAGGGAAGGGAATGCTGCTGGGTGGCTGCTGCAAGCCGAACCAGAATACCTGCCAGCCTTCCAGCTCCCTGGGCCAGGTGTGCGCGGAATACAGCTTGTCTGCGGCCTGAACCATCCGGCCCGGTGCCTTTTTTATACCCAGGGGCCTGGTCCAGAGCTGATAAGCTTCCCTCCCGGCCCACAGGATGTCCCTGGGCTGCCAGGACTTGACCAGTGAGTACAGGCTGGGCCAGATTTGCAGGAAATCCCCCAGGGCGCCCTTATGTACCACCAGTATTCCGGGGTTGCTGGACATGTACGGCCTGCTTGTCTTATGTTCTTTTTTTGTTTTTTTGTGGGACCAAAAAAGGAGCTATGCAAATGCAAAAGAGTATTGAGTGCCAAAGCTGCGGTCAAGTTCTGGAATTGTACCGCAATCCAGTGCCCACTGTAGATGTGGTGCTTTATAACCAGCAGCAGGAAGTGCTGCTCATCAAGCGCAGGAATCCGCCCTATGGCTGGGCCTTGCCCGGGGGATTCGTGGATTACGGGGAGAGCCTGGAGGATGCAGCGATTCGGGAGCTGCAGGAGGAGACAGGCCTGGATGCTGAGCTGCAGGCCTTGTTAGGAGTCTATTCCCATCCCCAGAGGGACCCCAGGCAGCATAACCTGAGCGTGACTTTTGTGGCCAAAAGCGAGCAGCCCGCGAATTTGCAGGCAGGGGACGATGCAGCTGAGGCTGTGTTTTTTGCCAGCGGGAGCTGGCCGGAGCTGGCATTTGACCATGCGTTGATCCTGGCTGATTTTCAGCGCTGGCTGCAAAGCGGATCCCAGGCCCGCAGCATACAGTCCGGCAGGAGTGTTTGTCTATGTTCAGGGGTGGAAAGCTGAAATTTTCCAGTCAAGCCAAAAGGATGAGCCATGCATATCTGTATTGATCTGGGCGGAACAAACCTAAGGGGCACCTGGGTGGATGGGGCAGGCAAGTGCGGGGAGCTGGTCTACCTGGCCCGGCCCCAGAGCCTGGAGGGCACTCAAGAAGCCCTGCTGAGCCTGATCAGGGATCTTAGCGCCCAGGCCCCGCAAAAGCCCCAGGGAATCGGCCTGGCCAGCGCAGGTCCCTTGGACCACATCCAGGGCAGATACCTAAAGACCTCCAATATGCCTGAGCTGGACTATTTCCACGTCTCGGATTTTCTGCATTCTGAATTCGGCCTGCCGGTGCGCATGGAAAATGATGCCCAGGCTGCGGCCCTGGGCGAGGTCTGGAAAGGAGGCCTGGCAGGGGAGAGTCAGGCAGTGGTCATCACCTTGGGCACAGGAGTGGGCTCAGGGGTGATCATGCAGGACAGGATCTGGAGGGCAGGTCACTTTACCGGTCCGGAGCTGGGACATATCTATCTGGGTTTGCAGGCGGGCAGGGAATGCGGCTGCGGCCAGGCCAGCTGTGCAGAAACCTGGCTGAACAAGCAGGCCCTGCTGGATCTGGCAGCCCAAAAGGGCTACCAGCTGTTCGATCTGCGGGATCTGCAGCCTATTCTGGACCGGGGCGAGGCCATGGGCAAGGAAGTCATGCAGGAATACGGGGTCAGGCTGGGCCTGTTGCTTTCCATTTTGCAGGTGGTCTTCGGTTTCAAAAGCCTGGGCCTGGGCGGCGGTTTGAGCGCATATTTTCCTTATTGTGAGGAGTATGTCTGGAGCTGTATGCAGGAGAGGTTCAAGCACCGGCAGTGGTGGCTGCCGGAGAGGATTGTGCCCAGCCCTGACCCGGAGCTGAGCGCTATCCTGGGCATGGCCAGGGCCTTTCATCTTAGTTGAGCCGGAACAGATTTCGAGGTTGATGCATGCAAGGAGCTGATACTGCGCTGATTTTAACCCTGGGGGATCCCAACGGGCTGGGCCCTGAGCTGGTCTGCAGATTGCTGGGCCAGGAAGACAGGAACCAGGGGCTGCCCCCGGTCCTGCTGCTGGGGCCGGAACAGGTTTTGATCCAGCACTGCAGAGTCTTGGGCCTGCAGCCATTCTGGACTCCGCTGCAGGAGCCCAGTGCAGCTGGTCTTGAGCCGGGCAGGGTATACTGCCATACCCCATACGAGCTGCGGGATATGGAATTTTGCCCCGGGCAGCCTGCAGTTCAGGGAGGGCTGGCAGCTGGCCTGAGTTTGGATCTGGCCTGCACCTTGTTGCTCAGGGGCGGGTTCCGAGGCCTGGTCACCTGTCCCCTGCACAAAGAGCTCCTGCAGCTGGCAGGATTCGAATTCCCGGGACACACTGAGCTTTTGGCCCAGCGCTTCGGACTGGGACCGGAACAGGTCTGCATGCACCTCCAGGGCCCCAGGCTACGGGTCAGCCTGGCCACCACCCATCCTCCTTTGAGCAAGGTGCCTGAGCAGATAAGCCAGGAACGGGTGCTGCGCTGCCTGCTTTTGACCTGGGAGCTCATGCAGCGCCTGGACCTGCAGGATAGGCCCCTGGCTGTCTGTGGACTGAATCCCCATGCCGGGGAAGGGGGCAGACTGGGCCGGGAGGAGATAGAGATCATTGAGCCTGGCCTTAAGCAGGCCAGGGAACAGGGGGTCCTAGTGCAAGGACCTTTGCCTGCGGACACTGTGTTCTACCGGGCCGGGGTACTGAATGAGTTTTCAGCTGTCCTGGCCATGTACCACGACCAGGGTCTGGGCCCTTTGAAGCTTATGCATTTCCAGGCAGCGGTGAACGTTACTCTGGGCCTGCCTGTGGTCAGGACCTCTGTGGACCACGGCACAGCCTTTGAGCTGGTGGGCAGCGGAAAGGCTGGCTGGAAAAGCTTGCAACAGGCCCTGCAGTTGGCCTGCAGGCTCAGCCAGCAGGAGCTTTGAAGACTATTGCAGCTGCTTTTGCAGCATTTTCCGGGCAAAGGCCTGCATCTGACGGGCTTCCTTGAACTCAGGATTGACCTCCAAGGCCTTTTGGCAGGTCTGCTCAGCCTTTTCCCATTTTTTCCAATCGATATACACCCGGCCTAGATTGAAAAGCAGGTACTCGTCGTCAGGCCCTTTTTTCAGGGCCTCCAGGTAGGACTTTTCCGCCAGCTCAAATTTCTTCCCCTTGCGCAGCACCATGCCCAGCTTGTTGAAGACGTTCACAGAGTTCGGATCTTCTTGATAGGCCAGTTTTAGATACTTCAGGGCCTCCTGGTGCAGGTCGTGCTCCAGATATAGATCACTGATCTCGATCTTTAGCTCTGTGTTGTCTGAGTATTCGTGCAATAGCTTGTGCACAGCCTGATCAGCCTGGTCCTGATCCTGGTTTTGCAGGTGCTGCCTGGCCTGCTGGAGCATGCTCTGCTTATGCTCTTCTATTCGGGCCAGCTGGTCCTGGGCCTCGCTGATATTGTCCTGCTGCAGCTCATCCAGGAGCATCTTGATCTGGGTGTGCAGCTCCTTTTCCTGGCCAGGCTCATACTGGATAACCAAGGGATAGGTCTGTTTGAGATTGGGGTCAGAGCTGAGCTCGAATACCGTTTTTTCCAGCTGGCGCTGGAAGTCGGTTCTCTCGTGCTTGAGGAGCTGGATGCGCAGATAGGTACCCAGAGCCTCATATAAAGAGATGACCGCGGAGAGAAGCTTTTCCTGCTTCAGCAGGGAGTGTACTCCGCTGAGCTTGGATCTGGCCTTGGTAAGTTCCTGGGACATTGGGGCTGCCTTCAGCTCCCTGTATTATAGAGCCTGCGCAGCATTGCGCCGAACTCCGCGAAGAAGGACTGGGAATCGTGGGGTCCGGGAGCTGCCTCTGGGTGGTACTGGACCACCATCAAGGGTTTCTTGGTATGCTTGAAGCCCTCCAGGGTGGAGTCATTGAGATTGATCCTGGTTTGCTGCAGCTGGTCCAAGCCCTGGATATCCACACAAAAGCCGTGATTCTGGGAAGAGATCTCCACTTTGCCCAGCTCCAGGTTGCGTACCGGGTGGTTGAGCCCGTGGTGGCCGAATTTGAGCTTGAAGCTGCTGGCTCCCAGGGCCAGGCCCAGGACCTGATGGCCCAGACAGATTCCACCTATGGGCAGCTCTTCGCTGAGCAGGGCCACATTGTGCACCAGGTCCGGCAATGCAGCAGGGTCTCCAGGACCGTTGCTCAGGAAAATAGCATCCGGGTCCAGGGCCTTGACCTGCTCCGCGCTGGAGCTGGCTGGCACGCCCAGGACCTGCAGGCCCTGGGCCTGCAATAGGCGCAGGATGTTCCATTTGCTGCCGCAGTCATAGACAATTACCCGCAGGCCCTTGCCGGGCCACTTAAACTCCCTGTTATCCTGGATGGGTTGTGGACCGGCGTCAGTCCAGAGATAGGGCTGGTCCGGCGTAGCCTCCTGGACCAGGTTCTGGCCCTCCATTCCGGGTATCTCCCTGGCTTTGGCCACCACTTTCGCGGGGTCCCCTTCCTGGGTGCTGATACAGCCCCGCATAGCACCATGCAGACGGATATGTCTGGTCAGGGCCCGGGTGTCGATGTCTTCCAGGCCCAGGGCATTTTGCTGTCTCAAATAATCCTGCAGGGAAATGGTGCTTCTCCAATTGGAGGGCTGTCTGCAGCACTCCTTGACGATGAAGGCTGAGACCTGCACCTGCTCGGACTCCATATCCTGGGGATTGATTCCGTAGTTGCCCATATGGGGATAGGTCATACAGACCATTTGCTTCCTGTAGGAAGGGTCAGTCAGTATCTCCTGATAGCCGCTCATGCCGGTATTGAATATCACCTCACCCCAGGTCTCCCCAGGGCCGGTGAAGGACCTGCCCTTAAACCAGGTCCCATCTTCCAGGGCTAGTATTGCCTGCATATTTGCTGCTCCTGTGCCAAGATTGCTTCGATTTTTTCCAGATCTTCGGGTTGATCCACTGCGTGACTTTCATGCCTGGTGATACTCACCTGGACAGGTATTCCAGCCTGGAGCAGCCTGAGCTGCTCCAGCTTCTCGGTTTGCTCCAGGCTGCTGGGCCCCAGGGCTGCGAACTCCTGCAGGACATGCAGTCTGTAGGCGTAAAGCCCGATATGGCCCAAATACCGGGCAGGCATCCCTCCTGCAGGGTAAGGTATGGCCGCCCTGGAGAAATACAAGGCCTGACCCTGTTGATCCAGGACCACCTTGACCAGATTGGGATCCTGGGCAGACTCCTGGCTGATTTCCCTGGCCAAGGTACTGGCCTGGACCTGGCTCCTGGAAAAGGGCTTTAGCAGCTGGGTAAGGGAGCCAGGGTCCAGCACAGGCTCGTCACCCTGAATATTGATCAATATGCTTTCCTGCTCAAGGTCCAGGGCCTGGCCAGCCTCCAGGACCCGGTCTGTGCCGCTGTGGTGCTCCGGGCTGGTCAAAATAGCCGGAACTCCAAGCCTTTTCGCTTCCTGCAGGATCCTGGTATGGTCGGTAGCCAGATAGAGATGATCAATTTCCGGGCACTTGCAGGCCCTGGCGTAGACATGCCAGAACATGGGCCTGCCCTGAATCCGGGCCAGGGGCTTGCCAGGAAACCTGCTGGAGGCGTATCTGGCCGGGATTATGCCGATGCAGGGGGCGTCCAGGTGCATGATTCAGGGCCGGGAAAATGTATTCTGGGTTTTGGAATTGAAAAAACTGGCTGAATAGTTTATGGCTTTTGCCTATCCTTGGTTAATGCTGCCTGATTGGCCTGTACAGAGCGGGAATAACCCTAAGGGTGAGCCCGGCTCGCAATGTAAAGGGTGAGCGCCGCTCGGCCCTGCGAGGATCGCTGCAGTACGATACTTCAATACAGGTCTCAGTGACGGCGCGGAGAATTCCTGTATATAATGTCCTTGTATGCCCTGTCAAACTTGAGTTAAGAGTAAAAGGTTGATTGTGAAAAGTAAGACAACGAAATCAGTATCTTAAGCTAAAGGTTTGTAAGCTATTGAGAAGTTGCCAAAAGAGAGTGGCAATTGATAATGATACAGCTAGAAATTGTCATGAAACACAAGGCCTTAGCAAAGGGAACAGCCATTGATAATCAATCTCTAGCTCTGGAGTTTGCGGATGCCTTTTTTTATCTATAAGGCCAGGAACAGAGCAGGCAGGAGGGTCAAAGGCGAGCTGGAGTCACCCACCCTGGAGATGGCGGAAAGGGCCCTGCAGCGCCGAGGGATGACCCAGCTCAAGGTTAAGCCCAAGCCCAAGGATCTGCTGGAAGGAACCTTCCTGGAAGGCAGGGTCAAGGACAGGGACATGGTGGTTTTCTCCAGGCAGTTCGCGACCATGATCAATTCCGGTGTGCCAATCCTGCAGGCCCTGCAGGTTATGAGCGAACAGACAGACAACAAGATCCTGAGGCGAACCCTGGTGCAGGTCCGCAATGATGTCCAGGCAGGCAGCTCCTTGTATGAGGCCTTGAACAAGCACGGCTCAGTATTCAACGAGCTGTATACCAACATGGTGCATGCCGGGGAGACCGGCGGAGTGCTGGATGTGGTGCTGAACAGGCTGGCGGAATATATAGAAAAGGCTTCCAATCTGAAGTCCAAGGTCAAAGGAGCCATGATCTATCCGGCAGTGGTCAGCTTCGTGGCTGTGGCTGTGATCGCGGTGATCCTGATATTCGTGATTCCCACCTTTGAGACCCTGTTCGCGGATTTCGGCGGGGCCCTGCCTACCCCCACCCAGATAGTAATCAATCTAAGCAGGTTCGTAACCTCCAATATCCACTGGATAATCTTGTTATTGGTAGCCCTGGCAGCGGGGATGTACTTTTTCTACCGCTCTGCGCAGGGCAGAAAGCTGATAGACAGGTGGATTCTTTTTCTGCCTGTTTTTGGCCCCTTGCTGCGCAAGGCAGCAGTGGCCAGGTTCAGCCGGACCTTGAGCACCATGGTGGCCAGCGGAGTGCCTATTCTTTACGCCCTGGACATTGTGGCTAAGACGTCAGGGAACAAGACCGTGGAGACAGGGGTGCTGGAGGCCAAAAGGAGGATTGCCGAGGGCCAGACCTTGAGCGAGCCCCTGGAGGCCACTGGGGTCTTCCCGCCTATGGTTATACATATGCTGTCCATAGGAGAAGCCACAGGCTCCCTGGACACCATGCTGAGCAAGATAGCTGACTTTTACGACTATGAGGTGGATGTGGCGGTTTCCACTTTGACCTCGCTCATTGAACCTATTATGATTGTCTTTTTGGGTGTCATAGTGGGCGGATTGGTGATCAGCATGTATCTGCCCATATTCAAGATTGCGGGTACAGTGGCTGGATGATGCAGGGGCTGTTCAGCCCAGCTTGTTAGAAATTGCAGTCTTAGAGCTCGAATCATTTATACTAGACCAGCGAAGGAGAATAAGGCATGGCTGAGGATCTACATTTGGCAGTGGCAGGCTGTACAGGGGCTGTGGGCAGGGAGATGCTAAGGATCCTGGAAGAGAGGGATTTCCCTTTATCCAGACTGAAGCTCCTGGCTTCCTCCAAGTCCGCAGGCACTACTTTGAGCTTTAAGGGGGAAGAAGTAACAGTAGAGGAGCTGAGCGAGGACTCTTTCCGGGATGTGCAGTTGGCGCTTTTCTCAGCCGGAGGCGGGACCTCCATGGAATTTGCGCCTATTGCTGCGAAGTCGGGCTGCGTGGTGGTAGACAACTCCAGTGCCTGGCGTATGGACCCGGAAGTGCCCCTGGTGGTGCCTGAGGTGAACCCAGAGGCCCTGCAGCAGCACCAGAACATTATCGCCAACCCCAACTGCTCTACAATCCAGATGGTGATGGCCCTAAAGCCCCTGCACGACGCAGCCAGGATTCAGAGGATAGTGGTCTCTACCTATCAGGCGGTTTCCGGCAGCGGGCAGAAAGCAGTGGACGAGCTGCAGTCCCAGGTCAGGTCCCTGTTCAACATGCAGGAACCAGAAGTCCAGGTCTATCCGCATCAGATCGCCTTCAACTGCCTGCCGCACATAGACAGCTTCCAGGACAACGACTACACCGGGGAAGAGATGAAGATGATCAACGAGACCAAGAAGATCATGGGCCAGGAGGATCTGCGCATCACTGCAACTACGGTGCGGGTGCCTGTGTTCTACGGTCATAGTGAGGCCGTGAATATCCAGACCGAGAGGAAGCTGAGCGCTGTGGAGGCCCGGGCTATCTTGAGTCAGTCCCCTGGCATACGGGTCCTGGACAACCCCAGGGAGAACATCTACCCCATGCCCATCCACGCAACAGGACAGGACGAGACATTTGTGGGCAGGATCAGGGAGGATCTCAGCCTGGACAACGCTCTGGAGATGTGGGTGGTGGCGGACAACATCCGCAAAGGCGCAGCCCTGAACACTATCCAGATTGCAGAAACCCTGCTGGAGAGGGGGCTGTTGGCTGTCTAGGGGCGGTAGGTATCATAAGTATCGACAGCGATTACGATTACGACCACGACTACGATTTCAAGTCTTGACAGGGCTCTTGCCCTTGGCTGTTGTTGGCGTGGTGGTAATCGTAATCGATTGGAAACCCCTGCATAAAATATATCATTTCAATTCCAGGTCTAAAGCCTGGCCCACATTTTTCCAGCTTAGCACACGGATTCCTTTGCGCATTATTTCGGTGCTCCCGCCGTAAATCAACGTGGGCTGGAAGGCCAGAGCTCCAGCCAGCTTCATCCAATATTCAAGGCCGGAGAAAAAATCCCTGTTCAGGGTCTGCCCGGATTTGATCTCGATGGGCACCAACCGGCCACCGAAATCAGCGACAACATCTATCTCTCGGCCGTTGCTATCTCGCCAGTAATACAAATCAACGTCTTTTTGATAATTGAAACGGAACTTTTGCAGCTCAGAAACAACGAATGTTTCAAATATTGCCCCTCGCAAAGGATGCATCGCAAGTTGCGATGCATCATAAATTCCCAATAGCCTGCACATCAGGCCGGTATCATAAAAATATATCTTTGGCGACTTGACAAGGCGCTTGCGGAAATTGGCATGATGCGGAGAAAGTCGAAATACAATGAAACTCGCCTCCAAAACAGAAATCCAAGCTTTGGCTGTGTTGTGCGTTATTCCACAATCAGCAGCCAGAGAAGATAAGTTCAACACCTGTGCGCTGCGGCCGGCACAAAGACGCAAAAAACGCTGAAAAGCTTCCAGATCCTGGACATTGATCAACTGTCGCACATCACGTTCCAGGTAGGCAGTGATATAGGCCGGCATCCATTGATTTGGTGTGACTTTCCGGTCATATAAAGGAGGATATCCTCCGATAAAAAGCATCCTTTCAAGTTCCGTCGGCCCCATCTCGGCTTGCTGAAGCTCGTGCAGGGAAAAGGGAAGCAACTGAACAAAGGCTGTTCGACCTGCAAGGGACTGGGTAACATCGGACATGAGCCCAAAATGCTGTGATCCTGTAAGGAGGAAAAGATCAGTTTGGCTCAGCTTATCCACATGGGTCTGCAGGTAGGACAAGAGGTCCGGGGCCTGTTGGATCTCATCCAGAACAGCTCCGTGTGACACCCCACTCAAAAATCCCCGCGGATCATCAACAACAAATTGCCGCACGTCCGGGTCTTCCAAGGAATAATACGGCTTGTTGGAGAACATGGCCTTGGCCAGCGTGGTTTTTCCGGATTGTCGTGGTCCAGTGATGGTGACGATTGGAAATCCCTGCAGAAGATTGTTGATAGTGTTTTGTGCATCTCGTTTGATCATAAATGGGAGCTTAGCATTTCTATGCAAATTGTCAATGACATTTACAATCTGCATAAAATGTATCAATAAACCCCATTCCAGGCGGGCACAACGAAGCATGAAAAACTTCACACCGCAACGCAAAGGGCCAGCGCCGCTCAGCCTTGTGGTATTGGTCAAAATATCGATACCAATGATATCAATCTTACCACGGGCAGAAGGGCGACCGGCGCTCGCCCTTTTTTAGAAAACTGTTGCTGGAGATCCAGTTTTCCATAGGAGAGAATAACAGCACCCTATCTTAGAGTGTGTTGCAAAATTCAATGACAAGGGTTTGCTGCCAACCCAAGAGCTGCGCAACTCCCTGTCATTGCGAAGAGTCTTCGACGAAGCAATCTCATTCTGCGACACGCCCTATCTTATCAGCATAGTTGTGGGCTGGGGCCTCATGATCTTATGCAGAGCAAGATCCTTAGCAACCCTCAACTGATCCACAGGCTGGCCTTCTGTATCTCATAGCAGAGCTTCTTGCTTACTGAGCCTATCTTGAACTGTCCGAACAGGCCTTCATTTTTAGTCCCAGAATAACCTGCAGCTACCGCAGCATAGGATCCAGCCTCTGCCTCTTGCAGGATGGCCTTTTCAATATTAGCTGCCGTGATTGGCTTGGAAGTGATCCGGGTGGGATCCACCCGGTTCTCCAGCAGCATGTCCTGGGCCTGGCCCAGGACCTCGTCTGCAGGCTTGTCGCCCTTGTTCTGCACATAGAGCATGGTAATATGGTGCTTTTCCTCCTGCAGCATGAAGCCTACATGGTCCGCCATGTGCAGGCTGGATTCAGAACCATCCAGACAGAGCAAGACATTCTTCCGTCCGCTCTCCGGCTGCCTGCAGATCCAGATAGGGGCATTGCGGCTCTTTTCCAGGACTTCCATGCTGACACTGGTGTTCAAGAGCTCCTCCAGCCGGGTAGTGCCCCTTCTGCCCAGGATGATGGCGTCATACAAACCCTTTTCCGCCTCCCGGATTATATCCCGGGCAGTGCCCACTGATTTCTTTCTGTATTTGCACATGGTGTTTTCTGCCAGGAAACCGCTGTCGGCCAGCCTTTGCCCGGCATTCTTCAGGGCGGAATGCTCCTGGATTTCGCACTCCTGATCTGTGGGCTCGCGGCGGTCAAAGCCAGGGTCCTGGCCCTGGGCAGGTGCCACGTACAACAGAGTCAGTTTGATGTTCTCCTTATCCTGGAAGAAGCTGGTCACAAAGCGCAGGCCATACATGAAACTGGGATCATCGCTGATGGTCAACAATAAGTGCTTTTGCATCCTTACTCCTTGCTTGTTGCTGGTGCTGTTGCTAAGCTGCTTCTGCCGTAGAGCTCCGGCCCAAGAGCTGTGCAGGCTAATGCCTTTTGCCTAGCCTGATTCCTTTTGGGGTTTTTGTTGCCTAAACTGCAGACTCTTGGCTGTGCCAGAGCTGGCAGTATTTTCTGCTAGCATGAAAACTTTTGCCTGAATTGTCAATTCGGATTATGCTTACTTACATATCCAATGCGAGGAGAGATGCAGAATGCAGGAGAACCAGCAGCAAATAGACTATAAGACCCGATGGCATGCGGTTCCGGTGCAGGAGGTACTGCAAAAGCTAAACAGCACGGAACAGGGGATAAGTCAAACAGAAGCAGAGCAAAGGCTGCAGACGTTCGGCCCCAACAAGCTGGAGCAGGCCCGGAAGAAAGGCCCTCTGCAGAGGTTTTTGCAGCAATTCCACAATGTGCTGATATATGTGCTGCTCGGGGCTGCGGCAGTAACCGTTGTGCTGCAGGAGTGGCTGGATGCCGGGGTTATCTTCGGAGTTACTGTGGTAAATGCCTTGATAGGCTTTATCCAGGAGGGCAAGGCGGAGAAGTCCCTGGAGAGCATTCAGGGCATGCTGGCTCCCCAGGCCCTGGTGCAGCGAGATGGCCAGCGCAGGAGCATCTCAGCGCAGGAGCTTGTGCCCGGGGATGTGGTGCTGCTCAAGGCTGGAGATAAGGTGCCTGCGGACATCAGACTCCTGGAGGCCAAGGACCTGCAGATCGAGGAGGCGGCCCTGACCGGAGAGTCTGTGCCGGTGAACAAGAGCGTATACGAGGTGGAAGAGGAGGCAGGCCTGGGAGATCGGGCCAGCATAGCATTTTCCGGAACCTTGGTCACTTACGGCCAAGGTCGAGGTGTGGTTACAGCTACTGGGCAGGAGACAGAAATAGGGAGGATAAGCTCCCTTTTGTCCCAAGTGGAGACCTTGACCACTCCCCTGCTAAAACAGATGGCCAGGTTCGGGCAGTGGTTGACCATAGCTATTTTGGCTTGTGCGGCTTTAACCTTTGCCTTTGGCTCTTTGATCAAGGGCTTTGCACCTGGCGATATGTTCATGGCAGCGGTGGGCCTGGCAGTAGCCGCAATCCCAGAGGGCCTGCCTGCGATCATGACCATTACCCTGGCTATCGGGGTACAGCGCATGGCCAAGCGCAGGGCCATAATCAGACGGCTTCCTGCTGTAGAGACCTTGGGCTCTGTTTCGGTTATCTGTTCGGATAAGACCGGGACTTTGAGCAAGAACGAGATGACTGTGCAGACCATCAACACTATGGATAAGCAGTTCCAGGTCACAGGGGTGGGATATGAGCCCAAGGGGGGATTTCAACTCTCTGGAAAAGACGTGGAGCCTGGGCAGGAGCAGCCCGAGCTTTTGCAGATTCTGCGCGGGGCTTTGCTCTGCAATGACGCTGCTGTGTATCAGCGTGACAGCAAGTGGCTTCTGGAAGGTTCTCCCACAGAAGGGGCCCTGGTGGTGGCTGGGCTCAAGGCTGGGCTGGAACAGAAACAGGAAAATGAGCTGTGGCCGCGCAAGGATAGCATTCCCTTCAGCTCTGAGAACAAGTTCATGGCTACTTTGCACCACGATCATCAGGGCAGGGCCTTTATTTATCTTAAAGGGGCGCCGGAAAGGATTTGGGAGAGATGTTCAGCCCAGGCAGGCAGTAGGGATAAGCTGCAGGATCTGGATCTGGAGTACTGGCAACAGCAGGCCAGGGATATTGCCTCCAAGGGACAGCGCCTGCTAGCCCTGGCCTGGAAAGAGGTCCCCGGGGACAAGCAGGATCTAGAGTTTTCTGATCTGGAAGGTGGCTTTACCTTTCTGGCCCTGTTCGGGATTATCGATCCTCCCCGAGAGGAGGCTATCAAGGCTGCAGCTTTGCTCATTGGACGCTGTGTGTCAATTGATCAATGTCAATCTGCAGGGATCGTGGTTAAGATGATCACTGGCGATCATGTGCTTACAGCCCAGGCCATAGCCAGGGAGCTGGGCATAGAGAACTGGCAGGAAGCCCTGACAGGCCAGGATCTGGAAAGGATGCCCCAGCAGGAGCTGGAGCAGAAGGTGCCTTATGTGGATGTGTTTGCCAGGACCAGCCCGGAGCACAAGCTGCGCCTGGTGCAGGCCATCCAGGCCAACAAGCAGACAGTAGCCATGACCGGGGACGGAGTGAACGATGCCCCGGCCCTGAAAAGGGCTGATGTGGGCGTGGCCATGGGCCGCGGCGGAACCGAGGCTGCCAAGGAGGCCTCGGACATGGTCCTGGCTGACGACAACTTCGCCTCTATCGCCAATGCGGTGGAGGAGGGCAGGACAGTCTACGATAACCTGAAAAAGGCTATCCTGTTCATCCTGCCCACCAACGGAGGCCAGGCCCTGGTGATTATAGCCTCTATTCTGCTTGGTCTGGGCATGCAGGACGCGAAAGGGCACTTTACCCTGCCCATCACCCCGCCCCAGATCCTGTGGATCAACATGGTCACAGCTGTGACCCTGGCTTTGGCCCTGGCTTTCGAGCCGCCGGAGGCCAATGTGATGCACAGACCGCCCAGGTCACCAGATGAGCCTATAATCTCCGGATTCTTGATCTGGAGGGTGATATTCGTGTCGCTGATTCTGGTCCTGGGGGCCCTGGGCCACTATGTCTGGCTGCTGGGTCAGGGTGCTGGCCAGGATCTGGCAGGCACTGCAGCCATAAATACCCTGGTGGTGGGCCAGATATTCTATCTCCT
>JBKGXZ010000025.1:0-18988 GCA_046546355.1 Desulfohalobiaceae bacterium
CCTTTGCCCCGGGGAGGCTTGTGGCCTTTCCTGTCTCCAGGCCCAGGTTTCCCCCCGCCTCTGGGACTGGGGTTGTCCTTGAACTCTTCTCCCCGCTCCTCCATGAGCACGGCCTTGCGGCTGAGCCTGATCTTGCCGCTGCCTTCCTCTATCTCGATGACCTTGACCTTGATCTGATCTCCCAGATTGAGGTAGTCATGGATGTTTTCCACCCGCTCGGTATCCAGCTGGGAGATGTGCACCAGACCCTCCACCCCTGGCAGGATCTCCACAAAGGCACCGAAGTCCTTGATGCTCTTGACTTTGCCTTCGTAGGTTTGACCCTGCTCTGCCTTCTGGTCATAGAAGAGCACCATGTCTATGGTTTCCTGCAGGGAGTTGCTGTCCGGAGCAAAAATGCTGATCTTGCCGCTGTCCTCGATATCTATGGAGGCCCCGGTGGTTTTGGTGATGGCCCGGATGTTCTTGCCTCCAGGACCAATTACATCCTTGATGCGCTCGGTATCCACCTCGATGACCTTGAGCTGGGGAGCATGCTCAGAGAGGCTCTGCCTGGGCCGGTCCAGAACCTGGCCCATTTCATCCAGGATATGCAGTCTGGCTGCCCTGGCCTGGTACAGGGCTTTCTGGAAGACGTCCTCTGGGATGCCAGCTATCTTGATGTCCATCTGGATCCCGGTGATGCCCTCCCTGGTGCCTGCCACCTTGAAGTCCATGTCCCCCAGGTGGTCCTCGTCGCCCAGGATGTCAGTGAGCACATAGTACTCGCCCTGCTCTTGGATCAGGCCCATAGCCACACCCGCTACAGGACCCTGGACTGGGACGCCTGCGTCCATCAGGGACAGGCTTCCGGCGCAGACTGTAGCCATGGAGGAGGAACCGTTGCTTTCCATGATCTCGGATACAATGCGCATGGTAAAGGGAAATTCCTCTGCGGAGGGCAAGATGGGCTGCAGGGACCTTTCAGCTAAGGCCCCGTGCCCGATCTCCCTGCGGGCTGGTCCGCGCATCATCTTGACCTCCCCCACGCAATAAGGGGGGAAGTTGTAATGCAGCATGAATCTTTTGCTCTGCTCTCCGGTCAGGGTCTCTATGTGCTGCTCATCCTGGGTGCCGCCCAGGGTTGTGACTCCCAGGGCCTTGGTCTCGCCCCTGCCGAATATGGCTGAGCCGTGAACCCGGGGCAGGCTGCCCACTTCTATGCCGATGTCCCGGACCTCCTCTAGACCCCTGCCGTCAATGCGCTGCTGGCTGCTGCTGATCCAGGATCTGACAATTTCTGCCTCCAGGTCTTTGAGCATCCCGGGCACCGCATGGAGACGCTCTTCGTTTTCCAGGCCCTGCTGCTGCAGGTCCTGCTGGACCTGTTGCCTGGCCTGGTCCAGGGCCTCCTTGCGGCTGGTTTTATCCCTGATGCGCAGAGCCTGCTGCAAAGGCTCCCGGCCCAGCTGCCTTATCTGGTCCCTGAGCTGGTGATCCGGCTCTATCTCCGGGACCTGGATCTTGGGCTGGCCGGCTTTTTCTCTTAGCTCCTCCTGCATCTGCAGCAGGGGCTGAATCCTTTGCTGACCCCAGGATATGGCCCGGGCTATAATGTCTTCGGAGGCAAACTCAGCCTGCCCCTCCACCATGACTACGGCCTCCTTGGAAGCTGCCAGCACCAGGTTGATCTGGCTGTGGGCCAGTTGGGCCTGATTGGGGTTGAATATGAAGTGCCCGTCCACATAGGCCACCCTGCCCCCGGCAATCGGCCCCAGAAAGGGGATCTTGGAGGAGTGCAGGGCAGCTGAGGCTCCAGTGATGGCCAGCACGTCAGGGTCGTTGTCCGGTTCTGCAGAAAGCACAGTAGCTATGATCTGCACCTCCTGCCTGAAGCTTTCCGGGAACAGGGGCCGCACCGGGCGGTCTATCATCCTGGAAACCAGTGTCTCCCTTTCACTGGGCCGGCCGATCTCCCTGCGGAAGTAGCTGCCCGGGATGCGGCCGCTGGCGTAGGACATTTCCTGATAGTCCACCACTAGGGGCATGAAGTCCAGCTCCCTCTGGGAGGGCTGCGTTACGGCAGTAACTAGCACCACAGTATCACCGCTTTGGACCCAGATGCCTCCATGGGCTTGGTTGGCTAGCTTTCCTGCTTCCAGCAGATATTCCTGGCTCTCAATTTGTGTGCTGACCTTGATGCTGTTGAATGTATTGCTCATAGAGGCGTTTCCTGTAGGTTATAGATAGTTGGCTTATTTGCGCAGTCCGAGCCTGCCAATAATGTTCCGGTAGCGATTGACGTCCTTTTTGCGCAGGTAATTGAGCATTTTCCTGCGCTGCCCCACCAGCTTGAGCAGACCGTTCCTGGAATGGAAGTCCTGCTTGTGCGCCTTGAAGTGCTCTGTAAGATAGGTGATGCGGTGCGTGAGCAGGGCTATCTGCACTTCAGGGGAGCCGGTGTCGTTCTCATGCTGCTTGTAGTTCTCGATGATTTCCTTTTTCTTGTCCACAGTAAGTGCCACAGCGATTCCTCCTTGTACTAGTTTGTATTTTTTGCACTATTTTTGCAGCGCTTGTGCCTGGGCACTGTCTGCTTGGGAAGGTGCGAAGCCGCGCAGGATCTCCCAGAATGCCTGGTCCCCGGTGCCCTGGAGCTGGACCAGGGCCACTGGCTCCTGCTCCCGGCTCAGCAAAAGGGCCCTGTCCCCGAGGGAACAACCCTGGGCTTCTGGGATATCCTTTAGCCTCAACCTGCGCCCCTGCCGCACCAGCTTGGCCTGTTCCGGTTCCAGGCTGAAGCTGGGCCAGTGGGGCAAGGCCTTGGCAATGGGCAGGACCAGCTCAGGCAAAAGCTCTGGTTCCTGCAGGATCTCCTGCAGCCCTGTGGCCTGTTGTAGGCCAAAGGGCTGGCTGGCTTCCCTTAGCAGTTCGGTGAGCACCGCGCCGCATCCCAATCGCATCCCCAGGCTGTGGGCCAGGGAGCGAATAAAGGTACCTGCGGAGCAGGTAACCCGAAAACGCACGTTTGGCAAGCTTAGGTCCAAGACCTCTGCTTGGTCAATAGAGATGCTTTTAAATTTTGCAGGGACTTCTCTGCCTTGTCTCTGCAGCTTATAAAAAGGCTGGCCCTGGTGTTTGGCAGCAGAAACGGCCGGAATCTGCTGGCTTTTTTGCTCTATCCAGGAGCAAATTTCCTGTTTAACTTCCTGGGGCTGGATGTGGCTCCAGTCCCTGCGGGCCAGGACTTCGCCCTGGATATCCTGGGTGTCTGTCTCCAGCCCCAGGCGCAGGCAGCCCTGGTAGACCTTCCTGCACTCAGTTAAATATGGGGCCAGCTTGGTGCCCTGACCTAGCAAAACCAGCAGCACCCCTCGGGCCATCGGATCCAAGGTGCCGGCATGCCCGATCTTTTTTTGTTTCAGCCCGCGCTTGAGCTTTTCTAGGCAGGCCGTGGAAGTAGGGCCTTGGGGCTTGTCCAGAATCAAAAGGCCGTGCTGCTGGAGTGGAACTTTGTTTTCTGCGGCCATGGATCCTTGTCTTCGCTCTGCAATAGGAGGTCCGGGCTTTGCTGTTAATTCCAGGCTGCTACAGCTGACTCCAGCTGCTGCTCAGACAGCAGAGCCTCTTCCAGGGCTTGCAGGAGTTGCTCTTGGGCCTGACTCAGACTGAGGTTCAGCTTGCCCCCTGCTGCATTGCGGTGCCCGCCGCCGCCCAGCCTGGCTGCGACTGCGCTGACATCCACCTCCCCCCAGGAACGCAGGCTGAATTTGATATAGCTTTCTTGCTGCAGAAGGCTGGCAGCCACCTGGACTCCCCGGATTTGGCGCATATAGCTGACCAGACCCTCGCAGTCCTCGGCTTCGGCCCCGGAGCGGCGCAGGACCTCGCTGTCCGCAGCGATCAAGCCCACCTTGCCCTGCAGCTTGAGCTCGGCTTTTTGCATGGCCAGGCCGTGGGCATGCACTTTGGGCAGATTCCACTGCCTATACAGCTGGGAGTTGAACCTGTCCAGATCCAGACCGTGGTCCAGGATCTTGCCTGCTATCTGGAGGGTGCTGCTGTTTGTGTTGCTGTAGGTAAATGACCCGGTGTCTGTCACCAGGGCCAGATACACGGATTGTCCCAGCTCATTATCCAATTCCAGCCCCAAGTCCAGGGCCAGGCAGGCTACCATCTCCCCCACGGAGGATCTTTGGGGCTCCACCCAGTTCAGCTGCCCAAACTCAGGATTGCCCTGGTGGTGGTCAATATTGATGCTCTGCAGGCTCTGCAGGTACGGCTGCACCTGGCTGCCCAGCCTCTCCGGGCTGCCGCAGTCCAGGGCCACCAGCCAGGCCGGGCTGCTGCCGTGCATGGACTGAAGTATTTCCGCGGGCAGGTCCAGCCAGGAGAACCTCTGGGGCAGGCCCCCGGGGCAATAGAGCTGAAATTCCTTGCCCAAGCGGCGCAGTATATGCCCCAATGCGGACATGGAGCCTATAGCGTCCCCGTCAGGATCCTCATGACAGGTCAGCAGAAAATGGTCCTCAGCTGCTAGTATCCTGGCTATCTCGCTTCTGGCCTGCATAGATGTTCTCCTCCAAGAACTCGTCCCATTGAAAGCGCAAGGCAGGCACGTGCCTTAGGTGCAACCTCTTGCCCAGCCTGCTGCGCAGATAGCCCTGGGCTTTCTCCAGAACCAGCTCTACTTCCTGTCTTTTTTCCTGATCCGCGGCGTGGGTGTACAACACCTCGGCCACGCTGAGATCCTTATTCAGCCGGATGCCGCTTATGGTCACCAGATCCAGCCTGGGGTCCTGGACTTCCTGTATAAGGATCCTGCCCAGCTCAGCCATGATGAATTCCTCAAGCCTGCGGGATCGTCGAGATGTGGCTTTGCGCATGCTTATCACCTCCCTGGGCCTGCGGGCTTGGCCCCGAAAATCTCCGTGGAGACATGCAGGATTTCCTCTGTGCTGGAAGCCTCGATCTGGCTCATGACCTTGCTCAAGGTGCTTTGCACATGCCGGGTCTCGTTGGAGACAGTGATCACCGCCAGCACCAGGCTCTGCAGACTCTCCAGAGCCTCGGTCTCAGCCACAGAGACATTGAATTTGTAGCGCAGCTTTTCTTTGAGCTTGTTGGCGATGCTCCTTTTTTCCTTTTTGGAGAACACCGCGTGCAGCCTGAATTCTATACGCAGGGTACCTATGAGCATGGCTTTGCAATTTGCGCTGGGCAAAGGAGTTAGCTGTTGGGACTGCTCCATGGCTGAGCTGCCAGGCCTGAGCTATTGCAGGCTGGCCTTCTCCTGGACCTCCTCAAAGGCCTCTATGATATCCCCGACCTTGATGTCGTTGAAGTTCTGTAGGCCTGCCCCGCACTCGTAATCCTTGCCCACTTCCTTGACGTCGTCCTTGAATCTCTTGAGGGAGCTGAGCTTGCCGGTGTAGATGACCACTCCCTCCCTGAGCAGGCGGATGCCGGCATTCCTCTTCAGCTTGCCGTCCAGGACAAAGCAGCCCGCAACTGTTCCGGCCTTGGGCACATTGAAGGTGTCTCTGACCTCGGCCTGACCCAGGTAGATCTCCCTGGTTACAGGCTCCAGCATGCCGGCCATGGCCTCTTTGACATCGCTGACCAGCTGGTAGATAACGTTGTAGAATCTGATCTCCACGCCCTCTTGTTCAGCAATGTCCTTGACCCTGGAGGTGGGCCGTACATTGAAGCCGATCAGCACTGCTGAGGAGGCATTGGCCAGCTTGATGTCAGACTCGGTGATGGCCCCGATCCCGCCGTGGACGATATTCACCTTGACCTCATCAGTGGATAGCTTGTGCACTGAGTCAGTGACTGCCTCCAGGGAGCCGTGCACGTCAGCCTTGAGGATCAGGTTCAGGGTTTTGATCTCTTCCTGGGCCTTGGCAGCAAAGAAGCTCTCCAGGGTGACCTTGGTCTCCTTGGCCAGCTCCTTCTCCCGATGCTTGCTCTGGCGCTCCTCGGCAATGCGCTTGGCCAGCTTCTCGCTTTCCACGACCACGAATTCGTCCCCTGGGTTGGGCACTCCCTCAAAGCCCTGGACTTCCACAGGCATAGCCGGGCCTGCGGATTCGATCTTGGTCCCGAAGTCGTTGAACAGGGCCCGGACCTTGCCGTGGTGCAGGCCGCAGACAAAGGCGTCAGCAGTGCGCAGGCTGCCTTCCTGGATGAGCACTGTGCCTACCGGGCCCCGACCTTTGTCCAGCTTGGATTCCACAATGTGGCCCCGGGCCCGCTTGTCAGGGTTGGCTTTCAGATCTTGCATCTCTGCCTGCAGCAGGACCATTTCCAGGAGCTGGTCCAGCCCCAGGTGGTTCTTGGCGGATATGTTGCAGAAGATGGTCTCTCCGCCCCATTCTTCTGAGATCAGGCCCTGATCAGCCAGCTCCCTTCTTACCCGCTCCAGGTCGGCATTGTCCTTATCGATCTTGTTGATAGCCACCACTATAGGTACCCCTGCTGCCTTGGAGTGGTTGATGGCCTCCTTAGTCTGGTCCATGACTCCGTCGTCAGCAGCCACGATTAAAATCACAATATCCGTGACCTGGGCTCCCCTGGAGCGCATCTCGGTAAATGCTTCGTGTCCTGGCGTATCCAGAAAAACGATGGAGCCGCTTTTCCTTTGCACATGATAGGCTCCCATGTGCTGGGTAATACCCCCGGCCTCCGTGGAGGTTACATGGGACTCGCGGATAGCGTCCAAAAGGGAGGTCTTGCCGTGGTCCACATGGCCCATGATGGTTACCACAGGGGGCCTGGACTGCAGCTCTTCCTGCTTGTCCTCTTTTTGAGGCATTATGAACTCCGCTTCGGAGAAGCCCACATCCTCCACTTCGTAGCCGAACTCTGCTGCCACCAGGGTGGCGGTATCCAGATCCAGGGATTGGTTGATATTGGCCATGACTCCCAGGCTGAGCAGGGACTTGATGATGTCCTGGGCCTTGACGCCCATCTCCTGGGCCAGCTCAGAGACCCGAATAGCCTCTTCCATCCTGATCTTTTTCTTGCTGGCTTTTATGGGCTGGGGCTGGGGGCGGGATGGCCTTTGCTCTTTGACACCGGCCCCGGGCTTTTTCCTGCGCTGGGCCTTGCCCCCGGGTTTGTCCTTAACCTCCGTCCGCTTGTCCTTTTTCCAGTCCTGTTTGTCCTTGCGCTGATCCTTTTCTTCGTACAGGCCGGAGACATCCACCACCCTCTTGTCCTTCTTGCCCTTTTTTTTGGCCGCAGGCTTGTCTTCAGGCTGCTGGGCCGCGGGGGCCGGCTCTGCAGGGGCTGCCTGAGGCTCTGGTTCCGGCTTTTGCTCCGGCCTGGAGATTACTGTCACCGAAGGCGCAACCTCTTCCTTCTTCTTGCCTTTTTTCCTGCGCTGGGGCTTACCTTTTTTGCCTTTCGCCGGCTTCTCTTCTGTCCCGGCAGTCTGCTGGGCTTCTGTGGAGGCCTTTTCAGCTGGCTCCTGTTGCTGGGGCTCTTCAGCAGCTGCCTCCTGTTCCGCAGGACCTTGGGTCTCTGGAGCAGCAGGGGCCTGGACCTCTTCCCGGGGTTCTTCCTGCGCAGGGGACTGGGCTTCAACAGCCTCGGCTTCAGCTTGCTCCTGCTGGGCTGGAGTCTCCTGAACAGCGGCAGACTCCTGTTCAGGCGCAGGCTCTGGTTCCTGAGGTTCAGGCTTTTTATGCTCCCGGGCCTTTTTGCGCCTGCGGACTATTACACCTGAAGAGGTCAGCTTATCCCTGGCCTGCTCCTGTTCCTGTTCTCGCTCAGAGCTCATCTTGTTGCGTACCAGCTCCACTTGATCCTGGCTCAGTCCGCTCATATGGCTTTTGACCTGGATGTTCTCCTGCCTGAGAAGATGGATGAGCTCCTTATTGGAGACGCCCAGCTCGGCTGATAGCTCTCTTACCCTCATTGCGGTGCTCATAAATTATTTCCCCCTGCACTTCTTCTGCCAAGCCCGGGACCTGGAAATCTTGGCCTGGCACTCATCAGAGCAAACATAAAAGCCCCTTCCAGGCTTGGTCTGGCTGGTGTCCTGGAGCAGACTATATCCTTGCTCCTTTGCGCTGCAAACAAAACGCCGCAAAACAGATTTGGGCAGTTTCTGTCTGCATATGATGCATGTCCTGTAGGGGACGTGCTTTTTCTTGTCCATAACGGGCAGGGCTCCAAGGGGATTTTCTAGCCCTGGGACTCCTGCCCTGTTCCCTTTTCGGTCAGGAAATTGATGGCGGAGCGCAGGTCAGCGATCTTTTCCTGGGACAGTCCTTGAACAGCGGCAAGATCGGTGTCTGAGGCGTTCTGCAGCTGCTTCAAACTGCTGTAGCCGGCCTCCAGGAAATTGTCCTGGGGCACTCCGGTCACGTTGCTGGCTTGTTCCAGGTCCTGGGCTTGGTTGTGCAGCTCTCCGTACCTGCTTTCGGTGATGATATCAATATTCCAGCCCAACAGCTTGCTGGCCAGCTTGACATTCTGCCCCCTGCGTCCAATGGCCAGCTGGTGCTGGTTGTCCGGGACTACAACCTCTAGGCTGTTCTCCTCCTCGTCCACGGTGATGCTGGAAATCCTGGCCGGGGACAGGGCGTTGACCGCATAAGTGGTGATGTCCGGGCTCCAGAGGATCAGGTCTATCTTTTCTCCCTTGAATTCCTGCACGATCTTATTGATCCTGGAGCCCCTGACCCCTACGCAGGCGCCCACAGGGTCCACATCCCGGTCCCTGGAGAGCAGGGCGATCTTGGCCCTGAAGCCAGGGTCCCTGGTCACGCCCATGATCTTGATGGTCCCGTCGCTGATCTCAGGCACCTCCAGCTTGAACAAAGCGGCCATGAAGTCCGGATGGGAGCGGGAGAGCACGACCTGGGGCCCCTTGCTCTCCTTGAGCACATCTATAATGTAGCCCTGGATCCTGTCTCCCCGGCGATAGTGCTCCCTGGGGATCTGCTCCTCCTTGGGCAGGATGGCCTCGGTACGGCCCAGGTTCACGATCCAGCCGGCCCGGTCCCTGCGCTGAATGGTGCCGCTGATGATCTCTCCCTTGCGGTCTATGAACTCTTCATAGATGATCTCCTGCTCGGCATCGCGCATCCTCTGGATGATGACCTGCTTGGCTGACTGGGCTGCAATGCGACCCAGTTCCGCCACCTCCAGCTTGAAGCCCAGCTCGTCCTCCAGCTCCACGTTGGGATCTATCTTGCGGGCCTCTTGCAGGCTGATCTCGGTGTTGGGATCCTCCACCTCTTCCAGGACTACCTTGAACTGGTAGACCTCTATATCTCCGGTCTCCTCGTTGAAGTTGACCTCTATATCCAGTTTGTTGCTGAACTTCTTGTATACAGCTGAGCGCACCGCCTCCTCCAGGGTGTCCACCAGGACATCCCTGTCTATGCGCCTTTCCTTGCTGATATGGTCAATGGACTTCTTGAGCTCCAGACTCATGTCTAACCTCCGCTTGATTGCCTCCAGCGGCCCAAGCAGGCTTAAGTATAAATGCTTTTGCCCTATTCAGGCCTGTAGACCAGCTTGGCCTTTTTGATGTCCTGCCAGGGGATACTCACCCGCTCTCCAGAGGTGGGCTCCAGGGCCACTTCGCCTGCCTGGATCCCCAGCAGTCTGCCTTGCCATTTGCTCCTGCCCTGCAGGGGCTCTTTCAGCCTGAGCAAAACTTCCCTGCCCTGATAGGGCTCCATCTGCTGCAGGCTGAAAAAAGTCCGATCCAGGCCAGGGGAGGAGACCTCCAGGGTATAGGAGCCCGGGAATGGATCCTGGACATCCAAAAGGTAATTCAGGTGCCTGCTCAGCTCAGCACACTGTTCCACGCTTACCCCTTGAGGGGAATCTATATAGACCCGGAACACGCCACCCCTGGGCGCGGCCGGGAGCTCCAGCCCCCAAAGCTCCAGCCCCATGCCCTGCACCAGGGGCTGTATCAGCTCCTGCAACTGTGCATGGAGACTTTCCTGGGACATAGGCACCTTCTTGGCCCGGGCTGCAAAAAAAGGGTGGACCTCAGGGCCCACCCCTATGCATACCAGACGAAATTTGAGGAGTGGAGCGGGTGACGGGGATCGAACCCGCGACACCAAGCTTGGGAAGCTTGTACTCTACCAGCTGAGCTACACCCGCTCTGGAATTGATAATATTAGGTGAAGGCCAGGCTGTTGTCAAGGCTTACCCTGGATTTTTCACTGAGGCCAGGGGCTGCATCAAAGCTTTTATTCCAGCTGGGAGCTGTTCGCTCCTAGGCTCGTGTGCTGGCTTTGGTCCTGATTTTGCATTGGCAAAGGGCAAAGGGAGGTATTTTCCTATGCAGGACGGTGTATACAATGCGGTTTTCGGGGCCATGACCCAGGAATATCGCTTGAATCAGATCAGCAACGATATGGCTAACTTGAACACCGTGGGCTACAAGCAGGACAAGATGGCTTTCGAGGATGTGCTGACCCATTACGCCCATGATTTTTTGGATCCCAACTTTGGTTTGAGCGGCGGAGTGATCTGGCCCCAGGGCAATCAGCTGACCCAGCCCAGGATCGGGGTCTCGGAGATCGGCTTTGAGCAGGGGGCCCTGAACCAGACCGGGAATCAGCTGGATCTGGCCCTGGATGGTGAGGGTTTTTTTCGAATCCAGACCCCGGAAGGGGATTTCTATACCCGCAACGGGCAGTTCAAGGTCAATGATCAGGGTCAGCTGGTCAACAGCCAGGGGCATCCTTTGATGGGCGAGGGAGGGGAGATCCAGCTGCCTGAGCAGGGCAGGGTGGAGATCGACGGTGGCGGCAGGGTGTTTGTGAACCAGGAGCAGGTGGGCCAGATAGATGTGGTCACTGTCAGCGATCTGGGCCAGCTGGAAAAAAGGGGCAATAATCTGCTGCAGCTGAAAGAAGACACCCAGGCCCAGGAGATGGCTGCGCCTGAAGACACCCAGGTCGTGCAGGGCGCCCTGGAGGAATCCAATGTGCAGGTGGTGGAGGAGATGGTGCGCATGATCGAGACCATGCGCACTTTTGAGGCCTGTCAGCAGGCAATGAAGAAGAGCAATGAGCTGGATCGGAACCTGATAAGCAGGGTGGGCAATCCAGCTTAATCTGCATCGGTTAATGCAAAAGGAGGAATAGGCCCATGATGCGCTCTCTGTGGACAGCCGCCTCAGGCATGGCGGCCCAGCAACTGAATATTGACACCACAGCCAATAATCTGTCCAACGTGAACACTACATCCTTCAAGAAGAGCAGGGCGGAGTTCGAGGATCTGATGTATCAGACCTTGAATATAGCAGGCAGGCAGAACCAGGCCGGGAACAGGCTGCCTACGGGTCTGCAGGTGGGCATGGGGGTCAAGCCCGCGTCTGCGCACAAGTTCTTTGAGCAAGGGGACTTCCAGAACACCGGCAATCCTTTGGATCTGGCAATTGAAGGAGAAGGGTTTTTCCAGGTTGAGGTCAACGGGGAGCTGGCCTATACCAGGGCCGGCAATTTCAAGCTGGATAATGATGGACAAGTAGTTACCTCCAAGGGCTATCCCCTGCAGCCCCCTTTCAACGTGCCCCCGGAGACAGAGAACATCGAAGTCACCAGTGACGGCCGTATATCAGCCCTGAACGCGTCAGGAGAAGAGCTGGCAGGGGCGGATATCCCGGTCTACACCTTTGTGAATCCTGCTGGACTCAACAGCATCGGCGGCAACCTGTACCGGGAGACCGAGGCCTCAGGCGCGCCCCAGGAGGAGATTCCTGGAGAGAACAACGCCGGGCAGCTGGAACAGGGCTTTCTGGAAAAATCCAATGTGGAGCTGGTGGAAGAGATGGTGGATATGATCACCGCGCAAAGGGCTTATGAGAGCAACTCCAAGGCCATATCTACCGCGGATGAGATGCTGCAGACAGCCAACCAGATAAGCAGGTAATAATTTCCGGTTATGCCTATTCAGCAATACAGCAAGATCTTCCCTGCCCAAGGCCGGAGGCTGGTCCTGGTCCTGGGGCTCTTTTTCTGCCTGTTGGGCTGGAATGTGCAGCCCATTCAAGCAGAAGGGGATTTTGTGCTGCACCTGAAAAAGGCGGCAGGTATTCAGGGCTCTAAAGTCCAGCTGGGGGAGATAGTCAAGCCTGATTCCAGCATTTCCCAGGAGAAATGGCTGCAGCTGCAGGGCATTGAGCTTTGGGAAGCGCCTGAGCCGGGCAGGCGGGTTTCTTTGGGGCCCAACAGGTTGAAGAGGCTGTTGCAGAAGCATTTGGGGGCCTTAGCCCAGAGATGCCTGGTGCGGGAGAGATTGGTGCTCAAGAAAGGGTCTCAGGTCCTGGACAAGTCAGGTATAGCCAGCAGGATGAGAAAGTTCCTGGACCAGCAGACTGCAGGCTGGCCCGGGGACAAGGAGTACCGCAAGCAAAGGCTGCCGGATTATCTGTTCCTGCCCAGGGAGGGGGAAATCAGCTTTGAGCCGGTGCGGGACCTGGAGCCCGGCAGGAATTCCCTGCGCATCAAGGTTCTGGACCAGGAGGGGCAGCTGCAGGAGCAAAAGAACGCGACCGTGTTCATAGACCTCTGGCAGGCTGTGCCCTGCGCTGACAGGCCCCTGAATCGCAGGGAGGAGCTGACCCCCGAGGATGTGAGCTTTCAGCGCAAGAACCTGGCCCAGCAGTCCTACGAGGTCTGGGACGGCAAGGGAGGGCCCTGGAGGCTGGTGCGCTCCATCGGCCGAGGACAGGTTATCTACAAGCGCCATCTGGAGCCTGTGCCTTTGATCAGCAAGGGTGAGAAGGTGAGCCTGGTATTTGCAGGAGAATTGGTCAGGCTGAGGGTCCCTGCCCGGGCATTGCAGGACGCTGGGGCGGGGGAGACTGTGCTGGTCCAGAATCTGCAGAGCCAGGAGAGGGTGCACGCCAGGGTGGAAAACAGCAAGACTGTGATTGTGCAGTAAACCGGCAGGAGACGGGGAGGCAGCAGCAAATGCGACTTGGACATACTTTATGGGCTCTGATCCTGGTTCTGGGCTTGCTGGGCCTGGGCTGCGCGCCCAAATACGAAAACAGCTCCACTATGCCGGACATAGAACCGCCACAGGAAGAGGAGATTACAGAAGAGAGCAGCCCGGGCTCGCTTTTTCAAAAGGGCCAGTCAGAATACCTGTTCGCAGACAACAGGGCTAGGCGCACCGGGGACATCGTGCTGGTGAACATCGTGGAGGACTCCTCTGCTGAGAGTGGGGCTGAAACAGAAGCAAATCGGGATTCGAGCGCAAGTGTGGGAGTGGACAGTTTCCTGGACCAGAGCGACTTCCTGGGCGTGCCAGGAACTGGCCAGGCCTCCGCTATTGAAGGCAGTGCAAACAATGACTTTGAAGGCGAGGGCTCCACCAGCAGGGAGACCTCAGTGACCGCCACTGTAGCCGCCAGGGTGGTGGATGTGACCCCCAATGGCTTGATGCAGGTTCAGGGTGCCAGGGAAGTCAGGGTTAACGGAGAGAATCAGATTGTAGGTGTGAGCGGTTTGATTCGGTCCAGGGACATTGCAGCGGACAACTCCATCAGCTCCAATCAGCTGGCTGATGCCAAGATAGAGTTCTTTGGCCGCGGGGTGCTTGCGGACAAGCAAAGACCAGGCTGGATGACCAGGGTCCTGGACAATGTCTGGCCGTTTTAGGGGACGGAACCAAGACGAATTTTAGTCAGTGTAAGTGTCGCTGTAATGAAACTTAAACTGGAGACAAAGGAGCAGGCATGCTGCTTAGCAAAACAGGCTACAGAAACTGGGTATGCGCGATTGCCCTTAGCCTGGCGCTGCTCTTGCTTAGTGCCGGGCAAGGACATGCGGAGTCTGTACGACTCAAGGACATTGCCTCCTTCAGCGGGGTGCGCAGCAACCAGCTGGCGGGCTATGGCCTGGTGGTTGGTCTTTCCGGCACCGGGGACCAGCGGGGCTCGCAGTTCACTGTGCAGTCCATCGCCAACATGCTGGAGAACATGGGGGTTAGGGTCGACAAGGATGAGCTGCGGCCTCAGAATGTGGCCGCGGTAATGGTCACCGCCCGCATGCCGGCTTCTGCCAAGCCTGGATCCAGCCTGAATGTGACTGTGTCCTCCATCGGGGATGCGGACAGCCTGCAGGGAGGCACCCTGCTCATGACTCCCATGAAAGGCGTTGATGGTGAGGTGTATGCCCTGGCCCAGGGCCAGCTTACCCTGGGCGGCTTCCAGACAGAGGGCCAGGCCGAGGAAGTAACTCAGAATAGCACCACCGTGGCCAGGATTCCGGAAGGGGCTGTGGTGGAGAGGCAGGTGCCTTTTGAGTTCAATACCCAGCAGGAGATGAGCATCAATCTAAATGTCCAGGACTTCTCCACCACTCAGCGGGTTGTGGAGAAGATAAATCAGGCCCTGGGCGGAGATTTTTCCAGGGCTGAGGATGTTTCCACCATAAGCGTGCAGATCCCGGATAAGTTTCAGGGCAATCTGGTGCCCATGATGGCCTCTTTGGAAAACCTTACTGTGAGCCCTGACTCTAAGGCCAGGGTGGTAGTAGACGAGAAGACAGGGACTGTGGTCATGGGCGGCAATGTGCGGCTGTCTCCGGTGGCGGTGGCCCAGGGCAACCTGCAGGTGACAGTGGAGGAGCAGCCGGAAGTGTCCCAGCCTGCGCCATTTAGCCCTGGACAGACAGCAATAGTGCCCAGGACCGATATAGAGGTGGAGGAAGAGGAGCAGAAGTTGACCATGCTGTCCGGGGCCAGGCTGCAGGAGCTGGTGGATGGGTTGAACGCCATAGGGGCCTCACCCAGGGACTTGATATCCATCCTGCGCACCTTGAAATCCTCAGGTGCTCTGCATGCGGAGCTGGAGGTGAACTAAGATGCTTAATTCAAGCTATGGGCTGGATTCCGAGCTGCAAAAAGGCAGACAGGCCTCTGGCCAGGCGGAGCTGCAAAATGCGCAGCAGAAGCTGCAGAATCTGCAGGGTCAAGATTCCAGCAAGGCTGAGCTGGAGCAGGCCAGCAAGGATTTCGAGGCGCTGTTCATTCAAAAGCTTTGGCAGCAGATGCGCAAGACCCTGCCTGAGGACGGCATGATGCGCTCTGGGATGCAGGAAAAATACCTGTCCATGTTTGACCAGGAGTTCTCCAAGAAAATGACAGAGGCCGGAGGCATAGGCCTGAGCCAGATGATCATGCAGAACCTGGATCAGGGTCTGGATAAGGGAGCCCAGGGCACTGCGCTGGATTCCGGGCAGATCTCCTGGCCAGAGCAGCAGGGGCCTTTGCTCCCGGAGGATCAGGAGGAAGAGGCCTCAGAGCAGGCCCAGAAGCAGGACTGGAGGTCTGCTGGAGAGGATCCTCTACAGCAGGTGGAGGCCCTGGCCAGGGAGATAGTGGGCCGGAACTCTGCATTGTATAAAGCAGCTGACGAAAAGGAGCTGGAAAACGTTCAGCAGTCCCAGCAGGCAGGGGCTGAAAATGCTGCCGGCCCGGCCAGGATGCCCGAGCCGGTGGATCCGGTACAGGGAGAGGTCAGCTCAGGCTTCGGCTGGAGACAGGATCCATTTAGCGGGGAAAAGGCCTGGCATAGCGGAGTGGACTATGCAGCCCCAGAGGGCAGCCCGGTGAAGGCCTGCTGGCCAGGGGAAGTAGTATTTGCCGGGGAAAACCAGGGCTACGGCAAGCAGGTGGTGGTCAGGCACGAGCAGGGCTGGCAGAGCGTGTACGCCCATAACAGCGAAAACCTGGTCAGCCCTGGGGACAAGGTCCAGGCAGGAGAGGAGATAGCCCGGGTGGGTGACAGCGGCCGGAGCACAGGTCCGCATCTGCATTTTGAGCTCAGGCAGGGGGATATTGCCTGGGATCCGCAGCAGATCAAAGGCAGGATCCTGGCCGGTCTGCAGGTGGGCAGGAAGGCCTAAGGCCCGGATGTTGTAGCGATATGCGCTGCGGCATTAAGTTTTTCAGGAAACTGACCGAATTCCTATACAGGCAAGTCAGGGAATTGCGGGCTCCAGCCAGGAGGTAAAGCAATGCGCAGGATCGCGGAAAACTTGATCCGGCAGAAAAAAGGGCTGCAGCTGTTGGGTAATCTCCTGCAGCAGGAGTTCTCGCAGCTCAAAAGCAGGGAGCAGGAGGATCTGGCAGGCATGGAGCTGAGCATCCAGGAGCTGATCCGGCAACTGGCTGCAGAGAAGGTGCAGCTGCAGGACCTGCTGCAGGGACTTAAGCCCCCCAGGCAGAACTTGCGCCAGCTGGCCGAATCCCTGCCCGGAAAGCAGGCGGGTTTTGTGCAGATTAGCAGCCGTCAGATCCAGGCTTGGGAGAAGCGCTGCAGGGAACAGGCCAGGATCAACGCTGACCTGAGCCTGGCCCTGCTGGAGCAAAACCGGGAGCTTCTGAATTTCCTGCAGCAGGAGATCAGGCAGGATCGTCCTGAAGTCTACAGCCCCAAGGGTTCCTGGAGCAAGCCTACTGCGCGGGAGCCCTCGGTGCTCAAGGGGAGCCTGTAATGACAGGGATAGGCTCTATCCTGGACATAGGCCGTTGGGGCCTTTTTAGCTCCCAGAGTGCCCTGGAAACCACTGGCAACAATGTGGCCAATGTGGATACCCCGGGCTACAGCAGGCGCAGCGTGACCCTGGAGGAAGGTCCGGCCATAGACAAAGCCCCTGGCCAGATGGGCACTGGAGTCAGGGCCAAGGAGGTTATACGGCATTTTGACAGCTTCCTGGAGAAACAGTATCTGACTAAGCTTACAGATCAGGAGCGCTGGTCAGCCCTGGAGGAAAACCTGAAGAGCGTGGAAACCCTGTTCAACAATGCAGAGGGCTCTGGACTGAACCAGGCCCTGGCAGAGTTCTGGGAGAACTGGCAGGAGCTGGCGGACAATCCAGACGACGGCGGGGTCAGGAGCGCACTTTTGGGCAAGGCGCAGAATCTGCTGAATACTGTGGAGATCACTAATACTGACATGGGTCGACTGCAAAAGCAGATGGACGATTTCATCCAGCAGGACGTGCAAGAGGCCAATGACCTGTTGGGTCAGATCGCGGAGATCAACCAGCAGATTAAGGAGAAGGGCATCCCGGGCAAGAACAATCCCAACGAACTCCTGGACAAGAGGAATACCCTGCTCAGGGATTTGTCCAAAATAATGGATATTGAGATCCATGAGAAAGGCCAATGGGATATGATGGTCTCCACCAGAGCCGGGCAGACCCTGGTGGATGGGACTAAGGACTTTGAGCTGGCCTTTGAGTCAGCCCAGGCTCACAGCAGTTTGAGCCCAAATTCGGAATTTGACGGGGAAATCAAGTTTAGGGGCTCCTCCAGCCATGAGTACCTGCTGGAAGTGCATCAGGAAGGTGAAGCGGGTGCAGAGGATGCGGATGACAGGGCAAAACTCAAGATCTCCATGGATGGGGGCAGGACCTGGCTCAGGGATGAGGAAGGGGAGCTGCAAACTATAGATGCTACAGCAGAAGACAGCGCACAGTCCCTGCCCCAGGCTCGGGATCTGGAGGTCTGGTTCGAGGAAGGCAGCAATAATGATCTGGCTGAAGGGGACCAGTTCCAGGTGATGCCCAAGAGCGGAGTTTATTGGTATGAGACCACATCTTCCAAGGAGAACATCACCCCCAGGAAGCTGGCCAACGGGGAAGACGACTCCAGGCGGCTTTCAGGAGGCAGCCTGGCAGGGGAGTTCGGTTTCAGGGATCACTATATCGGCGGATACCAGGAGAAGCTGGACGAGTTCAGCCAGGTCCTGGGCTGGGAGGTAAACCGACTGCACAGCCAGGGAGCCGGTCTGCAGAAATTCACTGAGGTCCTGGGCACGGAGAAAATTAAGAATGCAGATCAGCCTCTAGGTGAGGCCGGGGCAGGGCTGGATGTTGCGAATAGGCTGCAGCAGGGGAGTGCGGAGCTTTATGTCTATGAGCGAAATACAGGGGAGCTCGTGGATAGCCCTCAGGTTTTGAATTTTGATCCAGAGAATGATTCACTGCAGGATGTGCGGAATAATATTGATAGCCTAGATCATATTTCAGCCTCTATTCTAGATGGTCAGCTGCAGATCTCGGGGGATGATGGCTATGAGCTGGCTTTCGGCTCTGATTCCAGCGGGCTTTTGGCCGGCCTGGGCATCAATACCTTCTTCCAGGGGACAAATGCCCAGGATCTGGCCCTGAACAGCAGGGTGGCCAACAACCAGGATTTTATCAATGCCGCCAGGGTCAACGGGGCTGGGGAGGTCAACCCCGGGGACAACCAAACCGCCCGGGACATTGCGGAGCTGCAGTCCCAGAAGGTAAGATTCGATACCTTGCAGGAAGGGGAGACAAACCAGACCCTGCAGGAGTACTTCAACTCCTTGAGCGCTGACGCAGGCTCGGATACCTCCCAGGCGGAATACAACAAGGAATATTTCCAGACCCTGGCGGATGATGTGAAAGCCAGGCAGGATGCCAAGTCCGGGGTCAACCTGGACGAGGAAATGGCCAACCTGATCAAGCAGCAGCAGGCCTATACCGCGGCAGCCAAGCTGATCACCACCGCGGAGCAGATGATGAATACCTTGATGCAGATCAAGCAGTAGACAGGCGGGATCCACCAGCACCAGACCCCTGGGTCCGGTCAAAGGAGGCAAGCAGGCATGCGTGTGGCCCACAACATGCTCTACGAGAGCTATATAAGCCAGCTGAACAAGTCCACTTCCAGATTGCAGGAGCTCTCGGAGCAGGCCGCCACCCAGAAGAAGGTTAACCGGCCCTCGGACAATCCGGTGGGCACAGCCAGGATCTTGAATTACCGGGACTCCATCAGTGCCTTGCAGCAGTTCCAGGACAACATCTCCCAGGCCAAGAGCAGGCTCGGCCTGACTGATGATACCCTGCAGCAGACCCAGGACATGCTCTCCAGGAGCAAGGAGCTGGCGGTGCAGGCTGCCAACGATACCCTGACCCCGGAGAACAGGGAGAGTATCGCCCAGGAGCTGCAACAGATCTTTGACCAGGTCCTGGCCCAG
>JBKGXZ010000026.1:0-18694 GCA_046546355.1 Desulfohalobiaceae bacterium
CAGGCCTTCATGGCCAGGAGCGTAGAGCGTTTTCGGCCCTGCTTGCCTGTAAGCACCTGCTGTCTGCTGAGATTATCAGAACTTAAGCAGGCTAGCAGCATTAAGCGCTTTTGGCCTGTTGCTGATAAAAAATCAGCGGCTCTGCGTCGTTCTCTACCACTGACTTGTTGATGACGCACTCCTGTACATCCTGCATGGCGGGCAGCTTATACATGATCTCCATCATGATGCTCTCCATCACTCCACGCAGGCCCCTGGCCCCGGTCTTGCGCTGCATAGCCTCTCTGGCTATGGCCTTCAGGGCGTTCTGGGTAAATCGCAGGCGCACGTTATCCAGCTCGAACAGCTTCTGGTACTGCTTGACCAATGCGTTTTTGGGTTCAGTCAGGATGTGCACCAGATCTTCCTCCTCCAGCTCATCCAAGGCGGAAACCACAGGTATGCGGCCCACAAACTCCGGGATCAGCCCAAAGCTGATCAAGTCCTCGGGCTGGTTCTGACGCAGGACCACGCCCAGCTTCTGGGATTTCTTGTTGCCGATCTCTGCTCCGAAGCCCATAGAGCTGCCCTGGACCCTTTGCTGAATCAGCTTTTCCAGGCCAATAAAGGCCCCGCCCATGATGAACAGGATATTTGAGGTATCCATACGGATATACTCCTGCTGGGGGTGCTTGCGTCCCCCTTTGGGCGGAATGTTGGCCATGGTGCCCTCGATTATCTTCAGCAGGGCCTGCTGCACACCCTCACCTGAGACATCCCTGGTAATGGATGCACTGTCAGACTTGCGAGAGATCTTGTCGATCTCGTCCACATAGATGATCCCCCTGGAAGCAGACTCCAGGTCGTAATCCGCGTTTTGCAAAAGCTGGACCAGGATGTTCTCCACATCTTCTCCCACGTATCCGGCCTCAGTCAGCGTGGTGGCATCAGCCAGGGCAAAGGGCACATTCAGGATCCTGGCCAGGGTCTGGGCCATCAGGGTCTTGCCCGATCCCGTGGGCCCGATGAGCAGAATATTGCTCTTGTCCAGCTGGACATCCTTGGCGGAGGACTCCTGGTATTGCACCCGCTTGTAATGGTTGTACACCGCCACGGACAGGATGCGCTTGGCCTGCTCCTGGCCCATTATATAGTCATCCAGGGCAGCCTTAATCTCAGAGGGCGGCATCAGCCCTCCTTCAGCGCCTTGATCGCTCAGCTTGTCCTGGGTCAGAATGTCATTGCAGAGATTTACGCACTCATCGCAGATATATACATCAGGCCCTGCAATAAGCCTTTGCACACTGTCCTGGTCCTTGCCGCAAAAAGAGCAGCAAAGCTGATTATAGGCATCGTTTTCATTGCTCATAATTTTCCTCTATGGCCTGCAAGATTGCTTCAGCTGCAGTCTACATTGCCTGCTTAGGCCTGCAGCTGATTCACGCCGAGGCTGCAGCCAAGGCCTAGCGCATTTTACTGGGCTTCCTTGCGGGAGGTCAGAACCTGATCGATCACACCGTATTCCTGGGCTTCCTCAGCCACCATGAAGTAATCCCGATCAGTGTCCTGCTCCACCTTGTCCAGCTTCTGGCCTGTGTGCTCGGAGATAATCTGATTGAGCTTGCCCTTTAAACGGATAATCTCTCTGGCCTGGATGTCAATGTCCGTGGCCTGGCCCTGGAATCCGCCCATAGGCTGATGCAGCAGGACTCTGCTGTGGGGCAGGGCATAGCGCATGCCCGGATTGCCAGCTGCCAGAAGGACAGCCGCCATGCTTGCTGCCTGTCCCAGACAAAGTGTGGCCACTGGTGCGGATATGTATTGAATGGTGTCGTACACAGCCAGGCCAGCAGTCACTGACCCGCCTGGACTGTTGATGTAAAAATTGATTTCCTTCTCCGGATCCTCTGATTCCAGAAACAGGAGCTGGGCACTGAGCAGATTGGAGATATAGTCGTCTATGGGTGTGCCCAGCAGGATGATCCTGTCCCGCAGGAGCCTGGAATAGATGTCATAGGCCCGCTCCCCGCGGCCTGTAGTCTCGATCACAATAGGTATGTTCGCACTGGCCATATGTAGCCTCCTTGCCGATCTGATCCAGATGCAGATTCTAGAATAGTTAGAGTAGCAAAACCCTGGCTGTATAGCAAAGCTCAGCCAGGACTAATTTTCCGAATCTTCCTCATTTTTCTCCTTAGCCTCATCGTTGCCTGCGACTTGGGAATCCTGGTCTGCATCCTCCTCGTTAGCGGAAGCTTGCACTTCCTGGATCTGGGCATGCTCATAGATGGCCTCCATGGCCTTGTCCGCCAGCAGACTGTCCCGCAGCGCATACATCAAGTTGTTTTGCTCATAATAGTCCTTGAGATCCTTGGGATCCTGCCCGGATTCCATAGCCAAGCGATACAGATGCTGTTCCACTTCCTGATTGCTCACAGACAGATCTTCCCTGCGGGCCACTTCCAACAGCACTAGATGGGCCTTGACCAGCTCTTTTGCCTCCGGCTCCATCCTGGCCTTAATATCCTGTTCCGTACCTTCTGCCTCCAGGCTCTTGCCCTGCTGTTCCAGCTTGGACTTCTTGTCCTCCAGCATTCTGTTCAGCTGGGACTGCACCATGGATTCCGGCAGCTCCACCTCCACCTGGGAGACAACCTGGTCCAGCAGCTGCTTCTGGGTCTTGGATCGCTCCATGCTCTCAAAGTAGTTCTTGAACCTGTCCTGCACAGCCTGCCTTAGCTGCTGCAGGTTCTCAAAGCCCAGGCTGGCTGCGAAATCATCGTCCAGATCAGGCAACTGCCTTTGCTTGATCACTTTCAGCGTGGCTTCCACCTGAGCAGCTTGACCCGCCAGATCCTGGTTCAGAAAATCCTGGGGAAAAGTGATCTCCCCTTGTCCAGTCTGTCCCGGCTGCAGGCCCTTGACTATCTCCTCGAACTCCTGCAGGGCCTGGCCTTCACCTAGAGGCAGCTCCAGATTGTCGCTCTGGACGCCGGGCAGGGGCTGTCCGTCCTTATAGGCAGCAAAGTTGATCACCGCCACTTCTCCATCCCTGGGTTGGCGGTCCTCTTCGCTCAGTACCAGCTCGCTTTGCTCACGCTGCAGCCTTAAGAGCATGTTGTCCACCATGTCTTCAGTGACTTGTACTGTATTCTGGCTGGCCTGCAGGCCGTGATACTCCGGAAGCTCTATTGCGGGCCGAACCTCGAAGCTGAAAGCATAATTGAAATTTTGATCCCTTTCCATCTGGTCCATCTCATCCACTTCCAGCCCGGACAAGGGCTCCACGCCCAGCTCCCCGAACACTTGGCTGAAATGGACATTGAGCAGATCCTGACTGGCCTGCTGGTAGATGTCCTTTTTGAACTTGCTCTCCACCACGCTGGAAGGGACCTTGCCCTTGCGGAATCCGGAGATTTTCAGATCCTTGCGGAAAAAGGCTATTGTGGCCTCCAATGCCGCGTTGACCTCTTCTGCAGGCACTTGGACCTGGACCTTTTTTTTCACCGGGGACAATTCCTGCACCTGGTATTCCATCTTTGCTTTGCCTCCTTGATGTATGCTTGGCCTGTGCAGTAAAAAGCTCGCAGCCTGCTAGGCCCCTGCCAAAAATAATAAAGCCTGGAGGAATCCAGGCCGGTAAACCGTACTCTGGTGCGAGAGGGGAGATTCGAACTCCCACGGCCTCTGGCCGCTGGATCCTAAGTCCAGTGCGTCTACCAATTCCGCCACTCTCGCTATTATTGTGCTTTGTGAGAGTAAACAGCGGCTCTTTGCTTGTCAACTGCAAAGCCCTAGGGCAGCAGCCCGGCCTGAGCCTGGCTGCTCGTTTCCTGCAGCAGCTCTTTCAGCCTGTGCTGCAAATGGGTGTTGCGCAGGTGGGATTTCTGGTTGTTGATACCCATGCCCAGAGCCTTCTTACCGCCAATCAGCACAGCCAGTTGCTTGGCCCTGGTTAAGGCTGTATAGATCAGGTTGCGCTCCAAGAGCAGATAATGCTGCGTAATCACAGGGATCACAGCCGCAGGATACTCGCTGCCCTGGGCCTTGTGCACGCTCAAGCAATAGGCCAGGGTCAGCTCATCCAGCTCGGATTGCTCGTAACTGATGCGCTGGCCTTCAAACCCGGCCACCAGTTCCCCGGCCTGCTCGTCAACCTCCAGGACCCAGCCCAGATCGCCATTGAAAATATTCTTCTCATAGTTGTTGCGGATCTGCAAAATCCGGTCTCCTTTGCGCAGCTGCATGCCCCTGCTGAACAGTCCCGTGGCTGGGCCAGGGTTCAGCCTTTTCTGCAGCAGCCTGTTCAGCTCACCGGTACCCACCTGGCCCTTGTGCATGGGGCTCAGAACCTGGATATCCCGCAGGGGATCCAGTCCATACACCTGAGGAATCCTCTGGCAAACCAGATGCAGGATCATCTCCTGTACTTTCTCCGGCTCCTGCTGCTGCACCCAGAAAAAATCCGCTTCCGGAGCCTGCTTGCAGCCCGTAACCGGGAATTTGCCCTGATTGATGCGGTGCGCATTCACCACCAGCATGCTCTCCCTGGCCTGGCGGAAGATCTGTTTCAACTCCAAACTGGGAACCACCCGGCTTTGCAACAAGTCCTGCAGAATATTGCCCGGACCCACCGCAGGCAGCTGGTTGGCGTCTCCGACCAGGATCAGGCTGCCGCTAATGGGCATAGCCCGCAGGACCTGCAGGAAAAGATGGCAATCCAGCATGGAGGCCTCATCCAGGATCAGCACGTCTGCCTTGAGCTTCTTGTCTGCACCCTTCTCAAAGCCCTCCCCTGGGCTAAAGCCCAGCAGGCGATGGATCGTCTGGGCAGACCTGGAAGTAGCCTCTGCCAGCCTCTTGCTGGCCCTTCCGGTAGGGGCAGCCAGCTTGACCTGCAGCTTCAGCCTGCCCAGAGCCTTAACAATGAACCTGGTCAGGGTGGTCTTGCCTGTACCCGGGCCTCCGGTAATAATATACAGCTTGTGCAGACAGGATTCCTTTATTGCTTGCTGCTGCTCCTTAGAAAGGCTCAGGCCCTTTTGACTCTGCAGCTCGCTTATCACCTGCAGCAGCTTCTTTTCCTGAACACTGCCTGGATGCAGCAAAAGCTCCTGTACCCTGCGGGCAATCTCCACCTCCCAGCGGTAAAAGTGGCGCAAAAAGACTGCGCAGCTGATCTGCTGCTCCGGCAGGTCCTGGATCAAGACCTTCTTCTTCTCCTGCAGGCTGTGCAGTGCCTGCTCCAAAGGGGCTTCATCCTGCAACTCCAGCATCCTGGCCACCTTGCCCAGAAGCTCCCCTTGGGGACAAAACAGGTGGCCCTGCTCGCTTTCCTGGAACAAGGAGTATACGATAGCCGCCTCCAGCCTCTGGGGGCTGTCCGCAGCAAAACCCAGTTTCTGGGCCATGGAATCAGCGGTTCTAAAGCCTATACCCCTTATCTCATAAGCCAGATCATAGGGGTTTTGCTGCAGCTTGCGCACCGACTCCCGGCCATAGTGCTGGAAGATCCTCTCTGCGAAGGTGGCGGGTACCGCATGTTCCTGCAGGAACAGGATCAGCTCCCGGATCTCCCTTTGCTTCTCCCAGGAAGCCTTGATGCCTTCCAACTTCTTGTGGCCTACTCCCTCCACCTGCAAAAGCTTCTGCGGTTCCTGGTCCAGGATATCCAGCACCGCGGAGCCGAATTTGTCCACCAGCTTTTGGGCCAGAGCAGGTCCGAGGCCCTTGATCAGCCCGGAGCCCAGATAGCGCCTGATCCCGTTCTCGCCAGCCGGGAGCTTCTGCTCGCAGCTGTCTGCTGCAAACTGCCTGCCGAACTTGGGATGCTCCTGCCAACTCCCGCTCAGGGCCACCCTCTCCCCAGGGGCCAGCTGCCCCAGCAGGCCCACCACTGTAACCTGGGCCGGCTCAGAGGGGCTCTTCAGCCTGGCCACCACATACTGGGTCTGGGGATTGTAGTAGACTATGTGCTGGATTTCGCCCTCTAGACTGTTGCCCATAACCAGGACCCTTGGATGGCTGCCGCCTTGGCCGCTAGCACAGACGCTGCCTGTGCTGCAGGGACTGTTTCAGGGTCTCCTGATCCACATAGCGCAGGTCAGAGCCCACCGGGATCCCCTGGGCCAGCCGGCTGATCTCTATGCCCGGGTATTCCTTGTGCACCAGGCTGCTGATATAGGATTCCGTGGCCTCTGCATCCCTGGTGCTACCCAAAGCCAGGACCAGCTCTCGAACCTGGCCTGAGGCCAGCCTGCTCCTTAGGCGCTGCAGATCCAGCTGGCTGGCCTGCACCCCGTCCAAGGGGGACAGCAGGCCTCCCAGGATCAGATACCTGCCCTGGAAAAACCCTGCCTGCTCAATAGCCAACAAAGCGTCCCAGTCAGCTACCAGACACAGGATGTCCTGCCTGCGGCCAGGATCAGAACACAGCAGGCATGGATCTGTGTCCGAGATCCCCCCGCATTCGCTGCACAGAGTCAGGGTATCCCTCAAGCCCTCGATGCTCCTGCCCAGGCTGCGCACCTTGTCCTCAGGCCACTGCAAGAGGGTCAAGGCCATGCGCAGGGCAGACTTAGGGCCCACTCCAGGCAGCTCTGACAGCTGCTGCACCAGATCCTGCAGGGCTTGAGGCAACTTTTGCAATTGCATTCCTCCTTGCAGCTGCCCTACATCATGCCCATGCCTGGAATATTCAGGCCGCCGGTCACCTTGGACATCTCACTTTCCATCATCTCTTTGGCCCGTTTCAAGGCCTCGTTAGTCGCGGCCAGTATAAGATCCTGCAGCATCTCCACTTCCTCTGCATCCACCACTGAAGGATCTATCTGCACCGCGGAGATCTCCATATTGCCTTTGGCCGTAACCGTGACCATGCCCCCGCCTGCGCTAGCTTCCACTGTGCTATTGGCCATATCCTCCTTGATCTGGGCCATCTTCTTCTGCAGCTGTTGGGCCTGGCGCATCATTTCCTGCATACTCATACCTTTCTTACCTCCATTTTCCAGCCCCAGGGGCCGGAATTAGACTTTTTACAGCTATTCACCACCTGCTCTGCCCGGAGAAACTGAGAAACTGGGAAGGGATCGCTGGATAACGTGTTGTTATTATGGTGAACAGCTACCACATGTTATGCTTATCTCACAGCCGAAAACAGGGCGTTAAGCCGAAAGCTGCATATCCTGTTCAGTCTGCCTTTAGCCCGAAAGCCTGCAAACTATACAGGAACAGGATCAGTAGCCTGTCAATCCCCATTAGGACTGCCCTTGGCCCTGACCTGCAGGATACTGCCCTGAAACTCCTGCAGCAGCCTTTGCACCACAGGCTCCTGGCGTATCCTTTGCTCCAAATCCCGGCCATTGTCCTTGCTGGGGCGCTGGTTGTTCTCCTGCACCACTTCCAGCTCAAGGCTGTCCTGGAAATACTCCTGGGCTGCCTGCTGCAGCAGGCGTTCTCCGCCTTTGGCCTGCAGTCTTTCCCTCCAGAAAGAGGAGCAATAGAGCTGCAGCTTTTGCTCCCGCACCTGGCCCTGAACCAGGTGCATGCCGGGCAGCTGCTCCTGGTAGGAATTTTTTTTCAGATACTGCACAAAGCCCGTCCAGTCCTTGGACTTCACGGGCTGCTCCTTCTGACTGCTATAAGCCTCCTTCAGGCTGGCCTGGGCCTGGCTTCCCAGGGCCGCCCCAGGCTGCTGCGCTATTTTTTTTTTCTCCTCCTGGCTGCCAGCAGCCTGCTGTCCGGGACCAGCAGCCCCGCCGCTTGCAGCTGCCCCACATTGCTCCAGGGGCAGCAGGTCCGGCAGATAAGCAATGTTAAACAAAAGCAGCTCCAGGGCCAGCCCAGGGTCAGCGCTGCCCACCACCTGCCTCTGGCCTTCCAGGGTCATCTGCCAGGCGGAATGGATCTGGGACAAGGGCAACCGTGAGGCCAGCTCCTGCCAAACCTGCAGCTCCTCCTGGGGCAGCCCCAGGAACTCGGCCCCTTTCTCTCCGGTTTGCTTGAGGATGAACAGATTTCTCCAGGCAACAGACAACTCCTGCAGGAAGAAACCCAGATCCAAACCCTGCTGCAAAAGCTCCTGCACCAGCCTGGATACAGCCAGGCAATCCTGGTCCGCAAAGGCCCTGAACAGATCCTGCAGGCTCTTTTGCCTGGCCACCCCCAGGATGCCCCTGACCTGCTCTGCCTGCAACTCCCTGTCCCCCAGGGCCAGGACTTGATCCAACATGGACAAAGCATCCCGCACACTGCCTGCTGCCTTCCTGGCCAAAAGCTCCAGGGCCTGCTCCTGCCAGCCCAGGTCCTCCTGCTGCAGGATGCCTTCCATGTGCCTGACCAGGTCCCGGGCCGGCACCAGCTTGAAATTGAAGTGCTGGCAGCGGCTGACTATGGTGGCCGGGAACTTGTGCGGCTCAGTGGTGGCCAGGATAAACATCGCATGCCCGGGGGGTTCCTCCAGGGTCTTCAGCAGGGCATTGAAGGCGGACCTGGAGAGCATATGGGCCTCATCAATAATAATGATCTTGTACCTGCCCTCCAGAGGGGAGTAGCCCACCTCCTCATTTAGCTTGCGCACATGGTCCACCCCGGTGTGCGAGGCCCCGTCCACCTCCTGCACATCCATGCTGATGCCCTGGGTGATCTGCCGGCAGAGCTTGCACTGGTTGCAGGGCTCTGCAGCCGGGGCCTGTCTGCAGTTCACCGCCTTGGCCAGGATCCTGGCCACGGTGGTCTTGCCTACCCCCCTGGTACCGCTGAACATATAGGCCGGGGCCAACTTATCCAGGGCCGCGGCCCTGGACAGGATGTTGCACACCCCTTGCTGGCCCAGGACCTGAGCAAAGGTCTGGGGCCTGTGGCTGGAGGTCAGGTTCTTGCCGGACATTTTGGCTTGCGAGCTACAGCTGGAAGCTTTCCAGCCAGCCAGCGTACTTCAGGTTCTCTCCGCGGACCACGCTAAAGAACTCCTGCTGCAGGAGCTGGGTCACTGGACCGGCTTTGCCTGCGCCTATCTTCCTGTGGTCCAGCTCCCGAACTGGGGTCAGTTCCGCAGCTGTGCCAGTAAAAAAGGCCTCGTCCGCGGTATAGATCTCATCCCGGGTAAAGTTCTGCTCCAGGACCTGATAGCCCATATCCCTGGCCAGCGTGATCACTGAATCCCTGGTGATCCCGGCCAGCACAGAGCCCAGGGGTGGGGTCTTGAGCATCCCTTTACTGACAATGAACAGGTTCTCCCCGGAGGCCTCGGAGACATAACCCTGAGTATCCAGGAGCAGGGCCTCGTCATAGCCGTCAGCCAGGGCCTCGTTCTTGGCCAGCACAGAATTGACGTAATTGCCGCATATCTTGGCCTTGGTCATCATTACATTCACATGGTGCCTGTTAAAGCTGGAAGTCTTGACCCTGATGCCCTTATGCAGGGCCTCCTCCCCCAGATATGCACCCCAGGGCCAGACCGCAATAATCAGATGCACAGAGTTGCCGCCGGGATAGACCCCCATGCCCCCGGTGCCGATAAAGGCCAGGGGCCGGACATAGCCCACCTTGAGCTTGTTGGTCTTCAGGGTGTTGATTATTGCCTCCTGGACCTCCTGGGGAGAGAAGGGGATCTCCATCTGGATGATACGCGCGGAGTCGAACAGCCTCTCCACGTGCTCTTCCAGGCGGAAGACGGCAGAGGTGCCATCCGAGCACTCGTAGCTCCTCAGGCCCTCGAAAACCCCAGCCCCGTAGTGCAGGGTGTGGGTCAGGACATGCACCTGGGCCTGATCCCAGGGCACAAACTGGCCGTCAAACCAGATCATGTTCGTCTTTTCCAGCATCTTGGCACTCCTTTATTCATTGCTTCACTGCTGCCTATCCGGGCGGCAGAGTCCAGAAAAACACTGCGCCCTAGCCCTGGCTGGTCCTGAACACAAGCTGAATCGGGGACATAAAGAACCCGAAGATCTTGCGGATCTGCTTCTCCAGATACCTGGCGTAGGCAGGCTGGATCAGGGTGTGATCGTTAACGAAGAACACGAAAGTGGGCGGAGCGCTCTCTACCTGGGTCAAGTAGTAAAACTTGGGCCTCCTCTGCTTGACCACCGGGGGCTGATGCCTGTCCACAGCCTGCTGCAGGAGCCGATTCAGCTCCCCGGTACCCACCCTGCGGTTGCACTCCTGCCAAAGCTTCTCCGCCAGGGGCAGCAGCCCACCCAATCCGGCACTGGTCACACTGGAGGTGTAGATTCTGGGCACATGCGGACAGAACCTAAGCTCCTGCTCAAAGAAGGCCTTGAGCTTGCCCCGGTCCTTCCTGGGCACCAGGTCCACCTTGTTCACAGCTATCAACAAGGGCACCTTCTCCTGCTCCAGGAAGGACAAAAGCTTCTTGTCCTGCTGGCTCAGGCCCTGCAGAGCATCCAGGACCAGGATGGTCACCTGGGCCCTCTTGCTGCTCTTAAGGGCCCTTAGCACACTGAACCTCTCCAGGGAATCCCTGATCCTGGTCCTCCGGCGCACTCCGGCTGTATCCAGGAATATATAGCGCTTGCCCTCCTTGTGCAAAATGACATCCACGCTGTCTCTGGTAGTGCCTGGATCCGGGCTGACTATCAGCCTTGTCTCCCCCAGCAAAGCATTGATCAGCGAGGACTTGCCGACGTTGGGCCTGCCCAGAAGCGCCAGCTGCAGGGCCAGCCCTGATTCAGCAGGCTCCTGGCTCTGCAGGCCCAGATCCAGGATCCAGTCCTGGATCTGCTGCACCAAAACTGGCATATTGTAGCCATGGGCAGCAGAGATGGGGGTCATCTCCAGGCCCAGGCTGTAGAAATCCTGCAGACAGTCCTGCTCCTGTTCCGGACCATCCACCTTGTTCACCACCAGCCGCAGGGGCTTGTTGGTCTTGCGTATAAATTGAGCCAGCTCCTGATCCACAGCAGTCAGACCCTGCTTGCAGTCCACCAGCAGCAGTATCATCTGGGCCTGCTCCAGGGCTTCCCTGGCCTGGGTATAGATCTCCTGATCCAGGTTTTGGCTGGAATCAGGCTCCAGGCCACCGGTGTCCACCAAGGCGAATGAGGCCCGTTCCCCCTGCACCTCGCCGTAGACCCGATCCCTGGTCACTCCGGGCCGGTCGTGGGTCAGGGCCTTTTTCTCCCGCAACAGCCTGTTGAACAGCGTGGACTTGCCCACATTCGTCCTGCCCAGTATGGCTACCAGCGGCAGCATAGGACCCCTAATAGATTCATACCCTGCATCCCTCTGTGCGGCAAGTGCTTGCCCAGCACAATGTCTTGCTGATAAACGACAAAAGTAGCATAGCTAGATTTGGATTCCCGCAACACACTATATTTCTATGGGAAACGGTTAGCAGTTACTGGCTCCCACCACCTCGCCCTTGGGAGTTGAGTTTTCCATGCTAGATTATGCCCGATTGAGCCCATGGAGATTATTGGGCCAAAGCCCTAGCGATGGACTGCTCAAAAGGAGGCTCCAAGAGACCTTTTTCCGTAATAATAGCCTGAATCAGTCCTGCCGGGGTCACGTCAAAGGCGAAGTTGTAGGCAGGCACGCCATCCGGGACGATAGCCTGCCCTCCCAGCCTGGTCACTTCCTGCTCCTGCCTTTGCTCTATGGGGATCTCCTCCCCGCTAAGGGCCTTGGCATCCAGGGTGGACACAGGCGCAGCCACATAGAACGGGACTTGGTAATGCTTAGCTAAGACCGCCAGCCCCAGGGTGCCGATCTTGTTAGCAGTATCCCCGTTGGCAGCAATGCGGTCCGCTCCGACTATCACGGCATCCACTTCTCCGCGGCTCAAGAGCAGGGCAGCTGCATTATCGCAGGCCAAAGCCACCTGGATGCCGTCCTGCTGCAGCTCGTAGGCGGTGAGCCTGGCCCCTTGCAGCAGTGGCCTGGTTTCATTGGCGATCACTCGAACTTGCTTGTCCTGGCTCTTGGCTGCCCTGATCACCCCCAGCGCTGTGCCATAGCCGCCAGTAGCCAGGGCTCCGGCATTGCAGTGGGTCATCACCCTGGCCCCGGCAGGCAAAAGCTCTGCCCCCAACTTGCCCAGGCTCTGGTTGGCGGCTATGTCTGCGGCGTGGATCTCCTTGGCCATCTTGGTCCACATCCAGCCCAAGTCCTCTGGCTGCAGCTCTGTGTCCGCCAGCCAGGCGTCCTGCATCCTACGAACCACATAGTCCAGATTGACTGCGGTAGGCCTGGCCTTGGCCAGAAACTCCAGCCTCTGGGCCAGCTTTTGCTTCCACTCCTGTTCCCGGCTTTCCAGCCCCTGCAGGGCCAGACAGCAGCCGTAGGCAGCACAGACCCCCAATGCTGGAGCACCGCGAACCACCATCTTCTGCATGGCCTGCACCAGATCCGGGACACTGCGGCATACGAACCACTTCTCCTCTGCCGGGAGGCGTCTTTGATCCAAAAGGAACAGGGCCTTCTCGCTCTCTGAGTAACGGATATGCCTTTTCATCTCTCTACTTAGCCTGCTATTGCAGCTCCTTTTGCAGCAGCTCGTTTACCAGCTGCGGATTGGCCTGGCCCTGGGTCTTCTCCATGACCCGGCCCATGAAAAAGCCCAGCAGCTTCTTTTTGCCCTGCTTGTACTTCTGGGCCTCCTTGGGGTGCTCCAGCACCACCTCCTGTACCACCTGCTGCAGACTGCCCTGGTCGGATATCTGCAGCAGGTCCTTTTCCTGCACGTACTGCTCCGGTTCCTGCCCGGTTTTGAACAGCTCCGGAAAGATCTGCTTGCCTATCTTGGTGCTGATCTTATCCTGCTGGATCAACTCCAGCAGCTTAGCCAGGGATTCAGGAGAGAGAGCGCATTCCTGGACCTGGATATTCTGCTCCTTCAGCTCGCGCAGCATCTCGCTCTGGATCCAGTTGGCCACTGTCTTGGCGCAGGAAAACCCTGCAACAGCCTTTTCGAAATACTCAGCCAGGGCAGGATCTGCTATCAGGATCTCCGCGTCTTGCAAAGGCAACTGGTAATCCTGCATGAACCGCTCCAGCTTGGCCCGGGGCAGCTCAGGCAGCTGGGAGGCCCAGGCCTGCTGCTCCTGCTGCCGGATCATCACCGGCACCAGATCAGGATCCGGAAAGTAGCGGTAATCATGGGCCTCTTCCTTGCCCCGCATCGTTTTGGTGATGCCCTGGGCTTCGTCATACAGTCTGGTCTCCTGCACCACCTCTTCTCCGTCCTGCAACAAATCTATCTGCCTGTCTATCTCGTAGCTGAGAGCCTTGTGCACGAACCTGAAAGAGTTCAGGTTCTTAAGCTCTGTCCTGGTGCCCATCTCCTCCCTGCCCGCAGGCCTGACCGAAACATTGGCATCGCAGCGGAAGTTGCCTTCCTCCATGTTCGCATCGCAGATGTCCAGGTAGATCAAAATGCTGCGCAGCATCTTCAGGTAGGCCACAGCTTCATCAGCAGAGCCTATATCCGGGCCGCTGACAATCTCTATCAGGGGAATCCCGGTGCGGTTCAGGTCCACGTAGCTCAAGCCCTCGCTAGGGGCATGGATGGACTTGCCAGCATCATCCTCCATATGGATGCGCACAATGCGCACCTCCTTGTCCATGTTTTCCAGACGCAGCCTGAGCCTGCCTTCCCGGGCCAGGGGCCTTTCGTACTGGGATATCTGATACCCCTTGGGCAGATCAGGATAGAAATAGTTCTTGCGCGCGAACACCGAATCCTGGTTGATATGGCAGTCCACTGCCAGGGCCATCTTGGTGGCGTACTCCACAGCTCTTTTGTTCAGCACCGGCAAAGCACCGGGCATGCCTGTGCACACCGGGCAGACATTGGTATTTGGCTCTTGGCCGAAGCTGGTGGAGCAGGCACAGAAGAGCTTGGATCTGGTCTTGAGCTGGGCATGCACCTCCAGTCCTATCACTGCCTCGTATTCTGTCATTGAAAAACTCTCCTCTAACGATCTCCAGCCTGGTATTAGTACCGCGTCATATGTGAATTGTCCGGAAATTGGCAGGGCTTATTTGCTTGAGCCTTCTTCCTTGCTGATCAGGATATGCACTTTCCCCCTGGACTTCAGCCTGGAGGCCATGCTCATGGCCTGCTCCCCTGCTCCGCAGTACAGATCCAGATGTCGGCCCTGGATTGCCCCACCCACGTCCTGGGCCAGGCCCAGGCCGCTGACACTCTGCCTCTGCTCAGCTGTTTCCGGGAGATCCACTGCATAGGCCAAAATCGAGCCCAGGGCAAGAACCTGCCTGTCCGTGGCCAGACTGACCAGGGGGGTCAACTCCCGGCCCATGGCCCCGTAAGGGCCGCCATCAGTAAACCTGAAAAATACATAATTGGGGTTTTTGTACAGGATCTGGGGCAAAAGCTGCTGATTATCTGCCAGATAGTCCTGAATGGAATCCATGCCCAGGTTATGAGGCTTTAGATGGCCTTCAGCCGCCAGGACCCGGCCCAGGGAAACATACCCCCGGTCGTTCTTGGCTGCGTATCCGATATTGCGTACCCTGCCGTCAGGCAGCCTGAGCCTGCCAGAGCCCTGGATCTGCAGAAAAAAGACATCTACCGGGTCTTTAGCCCAGGCCAGGACCCGAGCCTTGTCCGGCATGTCTTCATCCTCCTGGATGCTCTCGCGATCCGGATACGGCTCCACACTGCCGTCTCTTAGCCTGTAAACCAGGGTCTGTCCCTGCCATCTGGGATGGAACTCCCCCAGATCCACAGTCTTGAGATCCTCAGGGGGCCCGTACAAAGGCACGTTGTATTCCTGGCTCTTCTCCAGGCTGGCCTGCAGCTCGTACTGGAAATACCCGGTAAACAAGGGCCTGGGCCGCAGTTGGTACCAGTCAAAGCGCTTAGCAAGGAGCTCCGGCTCCTGATCCAGCCTGGGCAAAAGCTCCAGCAAGAGCCCCAGGCTCCGCTCCAGCCTGCCCCAGGTGATCTCCAGGCCCTGGGTTTTTAGAGCCGGATCGCTTGCCGGCTTGGCTCGGACATAATCAAGACTGTTCTCCAGAGCAGGGGCCAGGTCCTGCCAGGAATCCAGCCCCTGGGATCGGGGATCCAGGTCCTGCACCACCTGCAGGGCCTGCTTGCTGCTTAGCTCAAGATAGCCTTCTGGCTCAGGCTCAGGCTCAGGGGCCTCAGGAACGCAGGCCTGCAGCAGCATAAGCAGCAGCACAGGCAATACAAATACAGGGAATCCTTGCAGCCTCATAAGCCAGGGATCCTATCTGCCCCCGATTTTGCTGCCCACGGAATTGCCGGGGTTTTCCCCGGAAATGGCAGCATCAAAGAATTTGCCTATCCCGTACTCCCTGCGCCTGAAAAATTTGGCCGGATCCGGACCTATTATCTGCAGCTCAGGATATACTTTTTGCATTTCCAAAGCAATACGCATCTCCTTAGTGCAGCCGGTGGAAAAGGTGGCGTCCTTGCCTATCCAGGCCGTGGGCATCTCCTCCTGCAGGAGCTCAAAGCTCTTCTCGATATCCTGGACGCTCTGGAAGCGCCAGACATCTATCAGACCGCTGCGCTGCACCCTTTCCCACATATACATCAGGTCATCCGCATCCAGCCCGGGCTCAAAGTACTCCGCCGGGTTGATGATCAGGGTCTTGGGCAGCCTCTGGCGCAGATAGTCCACATATACGTTCAGGGCCCGGATGGCTGTGCTGGTCTGGCCGGGTATGCTGCCGATAATCGCACTGTAGAACATAACCTTGTTGCCCCGAGCCTTGGCCTGGCGCATCTGCTGCAGGATCTCCTCGGCCTTGGCCAGGATCTGGGCCTCGGTATAATGTACTGCCAGGCTGCTCTTGGCCTTGAAGTGCAGCTGCAGGTGGCCATTTTCCCGGTAGAAGCACAGGATGTCCCTACTGAACTCGTGGCTGTTGAGTATCAGCTGTTTATAGTGATCCAGACCTTTGGCCAGGACCAGATCGGATTCCTTCCAGGCCCTGGCAAAAGTCACGCTGACCCGGTACAGGTTCAGCCTCTCCCTGGTGCCGTCCGAGATGACCAGGAAACTGCTCTTGCGCAACTGCTGCAAAAGCTCATTCTTAGAGATCCGGCTCTGGGCGATCTGCCTGCTGCCCTCCAGTCCATGGGCCAGGACCTGATCCTGCTCAGAGTCCCAGAAGGTCGGGGCCTGGAAATAAAAGCCCTCCTTCAGGGCCAGGACCACTTGGTGCCCCTGCCGCAGCAGGGAATCCACAATCATCAGATCCAGCATGATGCCACCGCTTTGGTCCGGCAAAAACAGGATCTTCAGCCCCTGGCCCCTGCTGCCCCTGGCTGGCAGAGCTCCCTCCAGAACAGCTGTAGCCTCGCAGCAGCTCTGCAGCACTGCCTCAGCTTCCAGCTTTAAGTCCGAGGCCGGATTCTCCCAGATCCCTTTCCAGGTAGCCAGGCACATCAGCCTGCGCAATTCCTCCAGGTCCAGGACCCTGCGCAGATTCTGCATAGAGCCGCAGCTGCCGGCCTCCTGGGGACAGCTATCCATAAGGCCCTGCATGAGAGCGGAATGCGTGAACTCATGAGCCCTTTGATTGTAAAGGGCTTTTGTCTCCTGCATGGGATCCGTGAGACTAGTCTGGGTCAGGAAGATGTCCAGGAAGCGCTTCATGAGCCTGGAAGGAATCATGAATGGCGAAGCCAGGACCATGCGGTATTTGTGCCTGCAAAGGGCTATAATCCTGCGCCACAGATACCGGTCCTGTACATTCTCATGCACAAAGCCTGCCAGCCTCCGCCACTGCCTGTTGTAGGCACTCTGCAGCTCAGAGGTCACCCTGGGGGAAAAAAGCTGCCGCAACTCCTCATCAGGGCAGGGCACGAACACCTGTCCCTCCTGCATGGCCACCATGAAACGCAGCTGCTCCGGTGAGGCGTTTATCTGAGGATTGAGCTGGTGGTCCAGGTTGTTTTCGGTCATAAAATGCAGGATCCAGGCATCCAGGTAGGGATCCTGTCTGTACTGCAGCTCCAGGGCAGAGTTGAAAGCGGGCAATGTCCTCAAGACTGAGCTCCTGCTTGTTTAAAGGTAGCCCTTGAGCTTCAGCTTCTCTACATAGCTGCTGTCCAAGGGCTGGGCGAAATAAAGCCGCTGACTGGATTGGCTGATTCTGACCAGGTCCCCCGCTTCCAGGGGCAGCCCGGACTGCCCGTCCTGGGTCAGAAACATGTCCGGAGAGTGCCCCAGAATCTCCACCTCCAGGGACTCCCTGCTGGGCAGCACCACAGGCTTGAACCCGCTCAGGAACGGGCATATAGGACACACCTGCAGCACTTCCAGCTCCGGGCTGAGCAGGGACCCGCCAGCTGCCACTGCATAGGCTGTGGAGCCTGTGGGAGTACTGATGATCAAACCGTCAGCCCGGAAAACAGATATTTCCTTTTGGCTGTAGCTGACCCTGAGGCTGGCCAGCCTGGCCATGCCGCCCCTGCTGACCACCAAATCGTTTACCACTGTGCCCTGCTCCAAAAGCTCATCCTGCCTGAGCACCTGGTACTCCAGGAGGATCCTGGGGGACAGGAAGAAGTTGCCCTGCAGGACTTCCTGCAGGGCAGGCTCCCAGCCGGTAGTGCAAAGTTCGGTCAGAAAGCCCACCTGGCCCAGGTTCAGACCTAGCATAGGAATCCTTTTGACACCTATTTTTCTGGCCACACTGAGCATAGTCCCGTCACCGCCCAGGACCAGGATCAGATCTGGGCGCTCCTGCTCCGCGTCGACCTGGTTCCGAAAGCGCTCATGATCCAGAATCCTGCTCTGCACCCCCCTGGACTGCAGCCAGTCCAGCATCTCCCTGCCCAGCTCAAAGGCCTGCGCCTGTCCGGATTTGGTCAGGATCAGCGCATGTCGGATAGAAAAGCCCATAAAACTAGTCCTTTAACAACACTTTACATATTGAGCGCAAAACCCTAAACTGACTTTAGATAAAAGTCTAAAGTTTTCCCTGCAGCCTTCCGATATGCCTGTTACAAGGGGTGATTTGTGACTACCAAAAATCCCAAGCTGCAGAGCGTATTGCGCAGCTATGACAAGCAGCTGAACAAAACCAGGCAATTGGCCCGGGTGGAGAGTGCCCTGCACGGCGAGACAGGAACCCAGGACCAAGGCTCAAACAAAAGGGAAAGACTTGTGCAAAACATCTCCCAGGAGATAGTCAACAATCTTTTGACCTCCCAGAGTCAAAATCCAGTAGTCCAGGAAATCAAAAGGGAGTTGGAGCTGGAATTTGATACTACTTTTTGTTTTGAATTTCTACCTAAAGAAAACCGGGTCTACATCCGAAAAGAAAATCAACAGCCAGCAGACGCCCAGGAACAGGAACATATTTTGCATAGACTCTGGACAATTACCAGGAACAAAGTTGACCAGACCATGCTTTAGCCCCAGCAGGCAAAACAGCTCAACAAGGAGCAAGCCATGCAGATAAATAACCTTTTGGCCAAACTGAACACCCTAAACCAGGAGAAGATCCAGGGCAAGGATCAGAACCGGGCCCCATCCCAGCAACAGGATGCAGGCCAGGAGCAGGACAAGGTGCAGCTCTCTTCCCAGGCCCAGGCCTTGAGCCAGGTCCATAAGGGAGCTGAGGAAGGCCCTGAGATACGCCAGGAAAAGGTGGAAGCGCTAAAGCAAATGGTGCAAAACGGCGATTATGAGCCGGACAGTGAAAAGACCGCCCAGGCTCTGCTGCAGCAGGAGCAGGACATCTGGCTCTA
>JBKGXZ010000027.1:0-18076 GCA_046546355.1 Desulfohalobiaceae bacterium
CTGTCCTCTGCCTTCTGTCCTCTGTCTTCTATCTTCTGTCTTCTGCCACTTCCCAGGCCCAGAAAGGCTATCAGGCACAGCAGGCTGCCTCCAATCCAGATCCAGTTCACCAGGGGATGGGAGCTGAGCTCCAGCCGGATACGCTCTTCCTGGTCAAAGCCATGCAGCACAGAGTACAGCTCCACACCCAGGCTAGGCAGGGTGGAAACCTCGGCATAGGGCCGGTCTATGGTTTTATAGCTGCGCCTTTCCGGAGTCAGGCTGCCCAGGACCCGGTCTTTTTTGCTTACCTGCAGACTGGCTTGTACAGCCTGGAATCCTGGTGTGGAATAGGAAGTAAGCTCTTGGTACTCCACTTCATAGCTGCCCAGCTGCACGCTTTCGCCCTTCTCCAGGACCACTTCCTTTTCCTGCTTGTAGGGCCCGGAAAAGGCTATGCCCAGGGCTAATAAGGCCAGACCCAGATGTACCCCGTAGGCTGACCACATGCTGCGCTGGGAGCGAATGGCCTTTTGCTGCACAAACAGCAGCACAATAGAGGCGCAGACTGTCAAGGCCAGGGTGGCCGCAAACAGGGCCAGGGGGTTTTGCATGCCCAGCAGCCAGAGAGCTGTGCCAGAGAGCAGGAAAAAGCCGCCCAAACCCAAGAGCTGTTTCTGGCCAGGCTTGCCGGAGCGCCAGCCCAGCCAGGGGCAAATAGCCAGGAAAAGCAAAATCACAGTAAATAAGGGTAAACAGATGCGATTATAAAAGTCAGCTGTCAGGCCTGTAGTGTCCTGAGACCAAAGGCTGCTGATCAAAGGCCACTTGGTGCCTGCGGCAATGATCAACACCAGGGCCAGCAAAAGCCAGCTGAACATGACCACCACCCCCTGTCTGCTGAACAAATCAGAAAGGGGGTTGTTGTGTCTGGCCGGGGTAAGCGCTGCCACGAGAGCCAGAAGGAGACAGAAAAAGAGTATCCCGTAGAGCAAGGGCTTGCCCACACCGCTTTGTCCAAAGGCATGCACCGAATCCAGGATCCCGCCCCGGGTCAAAAATGTGGCCAGCAGGCATAGGATCAGGGTCAAGACAATCAACAGCAGGTTGCTCCTGCCCAGGACCTTGTGCTTTCTGCCCACCAAGGAGGTATGGATAAAGGCTGTGGCTGCGAACCAGGGCAAGAGCGAGGCGTTTTCCACGGGATCCCAGGCCCAGTAGCCGCCCCAGCCCAACTCCAGGTAGGCCCACCAGGCTCCTAAAATTATCCCTGCACTCAAGAAAATCCAGGACACCAGGGTCCAGTTGCGCACCCCCAACAGCCAGTTGAACTTGTCTCCGCTCAAGTACACTGCCAAGGCCACACAAGCTGGGACAGCAAAGCCTGCGTACGCCAAAAACATCAATGGAGGATGGAAGACCATGGCCACATCCTGCAGCAGGGGGTTCAGCCCGCCGCCCTGGGACGGGGCCTGGGCATACTGCTCAAAGGGGTTGCTGCTGCCCAGGAGGAAGATCAGGAAAAAAGCCTGCAGGCCCAGGAAAAAAAGCCAGAAATAGGCCCTGGCAGGAATCTGCAGCTGCCGATAATTGGAGGAGAAACTCCAGAACATGCCGAAGAGGGCCAGACACAGGGTCCAGAACAGAAAGGATCCGGACTGCCCTGCCCAGAAAGCGCTTACTGCATAGTACCAGTCAAGGAAACTGTCTGTATAATTATGAACGTAAACATAGGAAAAATCCCTAGCCACCAGGGCCTGGAGCAAAATTGCCGAAGCCAGGAGTATCAGGAAAAAACAGGCCCTTTGCCCCCACTCCACCCAGCCCTGCCAGAAGCCATGCTCGCCCTTCCACAGGGCATATATCAGCCCCAGGCCCTGGAATAAGGATAACAGAAAAGCCAGCCACAAGCCCCAGTAAGCCACCATATACATATTCAGCGCACCTATAGCTTCAACATTTGCGATTAACGGGAATCCTTAAGGCAGGTCCTAGGTAAAACTAAGCACAGACGCCTACCTAGCGCCTGTGCTCCTGTACACGGCCTGATTCAAGGCTGGGGCCTGTCCCAGTGCTTGGTCAGACCAGAACAAACATCTATTCCTGGCTCTGCTCCTCATACTTGGAGGGGCATTGAGTCATCAGCGAATGGGCCACAAATCCCTCTCCAGAGCTAGAACCCTCCACAATTACCTCTACCCCGGGCTCGAAGCTGTCTGGAACCACTCCCTGATAATTGACCCATATGCTCTTAGCAGGCTCATCTTTGTCCGCCAGCTGGAACCTGACCCCGATCTGCTCTGAGTCCTGCTCCAGGCCTTGGGGCTTGACCTTGCCGAAGAGCCTGGCATCCTCAATATTGTTCATACCCTTAGCCAAGGCCTCAGAGACATTCAGGAAATATACGCTTCCGCTCTGAATGCCGCTTATGGCCAGATAGCCTACACCAAGGGCCAAAAGCAGAAAGGCCGCGATGTATACTGTCTTGGAGCTGCTTTTTTGTTTGTTCATAGTTTGCACCTCCTGATCCAGACTTTTCCCGGAGCTATTCGCTGCTTTCCTGCCAGGCCATTTTCTTCATCTTACGCTGCAGGGCCAGCTCTCTCATGTCCGCCACCTGATCGGTCTCGTCCATGATCTCGTTGCCCAGGATCTCTTCCAGGATATCCTCCAGGCTGATCAGGCCTGTCAACCCTCCATATTCGTCTAGCACCACCGCCAGATGCAGCCTGGATTCCAGGAATGTGACTAAAACCCGGTCCAAGGTCAAGCTCTCCAGGATGAAATGCACAGGTTTCATCAATTCCTTGAGCTTCTTCTCATCCTCATCCTGGGCCAGGGCCTGCAGCACCTCTCTCCTGTACACAATGCCCACAATGTCTTCTTGATCCTCACTGCTGTATACAGGCACCCTGCTGTGGGGCCAGAGATTCTTGGAATTCCAGACCTCAGCTACAGTACTCTCCGCTGGCAGGGAGAATATCACCGTGCGCGGGGTCATGACCTGCTCCACAGTCTTGGTGTCCAGATTGAGGATGTTGTGTATGGACAGCTCCTCGAAGCGCTTCAGGACCCCTGTCTTGCGGGTCAGACTGGCCAGGGCCCGGAGATCCTCCTCCGTGGACTGGGGTCCCATCTTGTTCTTGCTAAGCAGTCTGACCACCAGGCTTATAGCCTTGATCACCGGCCACAGGAGCAAAACCAAAAAGTTTAAAGGCCTGGCCAGGATTACCGACAGAATGCGATTATGCAATACTCCCAAGGTCTTGGGGATGATCTCGGAAAAAAACAGGATGATCAGGGTAAAAACCAGGGAAAACCAAAGCATGGAATCGTCGCCGAAGACAGCTGCAGCTGCCGCTCCTGCCACTGCTGCGCCTGCGGTATTGGCCACTGTGTTCAGGGTCAAGATCGCAGTGATGGGCTCATCCACCCTGCTGCGCAGCTTGTAGAGAAGCTGTCCTGTGGCTGTGCCTTGCTTGCGCAGGCTTTCAATATGGCTCCAGGGCACTGAATAGAGCACTGCTTCTGTCAGGGAACAAAAAGCAGAGATCCCCACCGCGAAGAGCACCGTAATTATTAAAGTCTCCATGCAACGCGAACCATGGGCGAATTAAGTATCCAAAACAAGGGTTATATGCTGGCTCCTTCTCCAAACAAAATAGCAAATGCCCTCATCCCTAGCAAGCAATTATTTCTCTGCCCTTCATCTGGAAGTGCCTGGAGGCAGGCTTTACTAATCCTGATGCAATTGATAAAAATACGTTGCTTGTCTGAACCGAGAGGGAGCCGTGCAAAGCCTGATCAAGAACCTTCTCCTGGACCGGGACGGCACCCTGATCCAGGATCGCTGCTATCTGGCCGATCCCAGGAAAGTCAGGCTGCTGCCCGGAGTGATTCCCTCCCTGCAGGCCCTGCATCAAGCAGGGGTCAGCTTCTACCTGGTCAGCAATCAGTCCGGCTTGGGTCGAGGCTACTTCAGCTTCCGGGACTATCAGGCAGTGCAGGCTGAGCTGCGCAGACAGCTTGCAGCCTATGGACTCCACCTTGAGGCGGAGCTCTTTTGTTCCCACAGCCCCCTCGCGGGTTGCGGCTGCCGCAAGCCAGGCACTTTGCTCTGGCATTCCCTGCGCAGTAACCTGGGGCTTTTGCCCCAGCAAAGCGCCATGCTCGGGGACAAGCCCAGTGATTTGGAATTCGGTCTCAAAGCCGGGCTGAGGCTCAGCATAATGCTGGGGCCCTCCAAAAGCCTGTCCGAGATATCAAATAGCCTCAAGCCTGGGATGCATCAAGCAACAGAAGTCAGGATTGTCCCGGATATGCCAGCAGCCTGCTCGCTGATCCTCAATCAGTTATAAAAAACAGCCAAGCCTCCAAAATACAATATGCTCGCACAAAGCAAAGTCAAAAAAATCAAGCAAGGCCTGTCCCAGACCAAGGTTGATAAACAGGCTATCCAAAACAGCCTGTATTTCCTGAAGAGATCCGGACATTACTTCCGGCCCTATACCTGGAGGATCGTCTTTTCCCTGATCTCCATGGGCATTGTCGGTGCCTGCTCAGGGGCAGCCGCCTTCCTGGTGCAGCCGGCTTTGGACGATATCTTCATCAATAAGGACAAGCAGGCCCTGCTGACCATCCCTGCCCTGGTTATACTGGTCTTTGCCCTCAAGGGCTTCTTTCGGGTTACGGAAATTTATCACATGCAGTTCAGCGCGCTCAAGGTACTGGAGGCGCTGCGCAACGATCTGTACACCAAGATGATCCGGCTGCCGGTGGGCTTTTTCGAGACCAGCCACGTGGGCATGCTCATGTCCAGAATCATCAACGATGTAAATCTGCTGCGCAACAGCATCCCGGAGATCATCACCCTGCTCAGGCAGGCCATTACCATGGTGGTTCTGATCTTTGTAGCCTTCTACAGGGACGCTTTTTTGGCCACCTGGGCCATATTAGTCCTGCCCCTGGCCTTTTTCCCCCTGGTATATTTCGGCAAGAAGCTGCGCAAGGTAGGCCGCAGGAACCAGGCCAAGATTGCGGATATCTCAACCCTTTTGCAGGAGATATTCAGCGCAATCCGGGTGGTCAAGGCCTTTGCCATGGAACGCGAGGAGCGCAGGAAGTTCAGAGAACAGAATCAGAAGCTGGTGAGCATCGCCCTTAAAGGCACATTCTATACTGCTCTGTCTTCCCCGGTGATGGAGTTCATCGGCGCTTTGGGCATGGGGGTGGTCATCTGGTACGGAGGCAGCCAGGTCATTGCCGGCAATTCCACTCCAGGCACCTTTTTCTCCTTTCTCACTGCCTTAATGATGCTCTACGATCCGGTGAAGCTCATCAGCAAATCCAATCTGAACATCCAAAAAGCCCTGGCAGGTGCGGAAAGGGTCTTTGAAATCCTGGACTCCCAGGAAATCCAGGAGGAGACCCAAGGCAGGATCGAGCTTAAGCCCCCATTTGAGGATCTCAGCTTCGAGCATGTCAGCTTTTGCTATCCAGGCTGCGATACCAACTCCCTGACAGACATCAACCTGGAGCTAAAGCCCAGGCAGAGGCTGGCCATAGTAGGGCCCAGCGGTGCAGGCAAGACCACCCTGGTGCATCTCATCCCCCGCTTCTACCAACCTCAGCAGGGCCACATCATTTTAAATGGCAGGGACCTCTCGGAATACACCCTGCAGAGCCTGAGGCGCTTCATCGGCATGGTCTCCCAGGAGACCCTGCTCTTCAACACCTCCATCCGGGAAAATCTGACCTACGGTCTGCAAGAGGTCCCCCAGGACAGGCTGGAAGAGGTCTGCAGGACAGCCTATGCCCACGAGTTCATCAACAGGCTGCCCCAGGGCTATGATACGGAGATAGGGGAAAAGGGGGTCAAGCTCTCAGGCGGAGAGAAACAAAGGATCACCATCGCCAGGGCCCTGCTCAAGGATCCTTCCCTGCTCATCCTGGATGAGGCCACCAGCGCCCTGGATACGGAATCAGAAAAGATTGTGCAGCAGGCTTTGGAGAACCTGATGCACAAAAGGACCAGCATAGTCATTGCGCATCGGCTCTCCACTGTGCTGTCCGCGGACAATATCCTGGTTATGGAGCAGGGCCGCATCCAGGACCAAGGCGCCCACCAGGAACTGCTGCAGAGGTGCGCCCTGTACCAGAGGCTGTATCGCCTGCAGTTCGAGGCAGGACTTGAGGAGTATTCCCAGTCAGGAGACAAGGGCTCTGTATCCTGGGTTTGAGCTATGCCCTAAGCTGAATAGGGCTTAATTGCAGCCCGGCCTCATCAAGGTTGCAGACCAGAATGACAAATCGCTCTGAGCCTCATGACCTCTGCCAATTGCTGCCTGCAAAGGCTAAAGCCCTTTTGCTTTGCCTGCTGCTTCTCTCCGCAGGCTGGTCCTTGGCTTCCCCCCCGCCCAAGCTCTGGTTCCAGAAGCAGCTGCAAAAGGACCCTGCCGAGCAGGAAGCCGGGGTCTACAGATACCAGGTAGGCAAAGGGGAGTACCTCTACTCCATCCTGCGTGGCCTGGGTCTGGAAGGCAGGGCTTTGCCCCAGGCTGTGCAGGAGATAAAAAGACTCAACCCGAATATTCAGGATTTGGATCGCCTCCAGCCCGGCCAGGAGATCGCCTTGCCTGGCAGGCTAAAGCCGGAAGAGCACCAGGGCTCAGCCCCAGAAGCCAACCAGGATTCCAACCAGTTGGGCCAACAGATACCCACCAGGAGCTATCAGGTCAAACCAGGGGAACACCTGGCGCAGATACTGCGTCAAAAGCTAGGGTTGTCTGAGAAGCTCATTTTTGATGAATACCTGAATCTGGTTTTGGAGCTGAATCCAGACCTTGAGGATCCTGATCTGCTGCAGGCAGGTGACCAATTGCAGCTGCCCCAGTCAGTCCCCAGAGCTGATGCCATCGGCCCGGGACAGGACCAACCCAGCCTGCAAGACAAAGACAGCTTGCCCACAGAGAAGAAGGCTCAGGCCCAGCCAAGCAGCAAGCGCAAAACAGATAAGCCGGCCCAGCGCCAACTCTTGCTCTCACTTCTCAAGCAGCTTGGTTTTAGCTTCGCCCCTGGGCAGGAGATGTTCTTGCCTTTGTCTGATGGGGGATGGCTGCAGCTGAACCTGGAAAGAAGCGCCCTGGCCAGAACCCCTTGGGGATTTCAGATCCTGTTCCATCCACAGGGGCAAAGCTCCCTGGGGCAGGAGCCAAGCCTGCAGGGACTGGATATCAGGCTCTGCCCCGTACAGGATTGGTCCCTGAGCAAAGTGCTGACACAGCTCCAGGAAACCACCGAGCGCAGGCTGCTGATATGGAACAGGGATAAGGGCCTGATCTTGAGCCGCGAGCACCGGGTCCTGGAGCTGGAGGCAGAGACTATCCTGGTTATGCAGATGCCGGACAAAAGGGAGTACCATCTCCTGCAGGCCGGGGCTGGCCAGCTCCAAGGCATGCCTGGGCTGCTCCTGGGCTATCTGCAAAGCCAGGACATCTACTTTCACTTTCTGGATTCAGACCGCGAGAACAGCTTCGCCCCCCCTGCTCCTCCCCGGACTCGGGACATCTATCTGCCCCGATTGCGCGAGTTGCAGCCATTTGCCCAGCAGCTTTCCAGACCCAGGCGAACAGGGGAAACACGCAAAGAGTACCTGGAGCGCCTGCTGCTAGACCAGACCTCCCTGCAAGAAAAGACTATTCATCTCAGCTGGGGAGGCTCTGCTGGAGCCAGAGTTAGCCTCGCCCTGCGCCTGCTGCAGCTAGAAACGGAAAATGAAAGCCTACTGCTCCTGCCACCGGAACAGGAAAACCCTTATCTCCTTGCCTTACTGAGACAGGCTGGTTATGATTGCTTCGTTTTATAAATCTCAGGCCCTTATAAGCCAATTCTCAGGACAAGAGGTACAGCATGCAGGCCAACAACGGACAAACCATAGTCACCAATCTGGAGAAGTTCCAAGCCCGGGATATCTACCAGGCAGAGGACTTTGAGCCCTTTCTGGGCAAGGAAAGGGTGCAGGAGCTCAAGAAACTGGCCGCCCCCTTGGAAGGCAAGGGCTGGACCAATGTCAACTCCACATTGATCGGGGGTGGAGTGGCAGAGATGCTGCAAAGCGCAGTACCCCTGGCCCAGGGCCTGGGCCTGGATGCCAACTGGTATGTGATCCGGGGCAATGACAACTTCTTCCAGGTGACCAAGAAGTTCCATAATATGCTCCAGGGCATGGATCTCCCCATTACCCTGGAAGAGATCTTCAAGGCCTATCTGAACACCATAGACGAAAACGCCAAGAACACTTTCATCGCCTCGGATCTGGTGGTTATCCACGATCCACAGCCAGCGGCCATGGTCATGAATGGTCTGATTTTCGGCAATATTCTCTGGCGCTGCCACATAGATACCTCAGCGCCCAATGATATCATCTGGCGTTTCTTGCTGCCCTATATCAATCAGTGCGCAGGGGCCATCTTTACCATCCCGGAGTTCGTGGGTCCGGGCCTGCAGGTGCCCTTGTATCAGATCTATCCCTGCATCAATCCCCTGGCCCGCAAGAACAGGCAATTGGATCAGGGCCAGGCCCTGGATATCCTGCAGCCCTTGTTCAACGAGCATGATATTGATCCTGACCGGCCTATAGTGGCCGCTGTATCCCGCTACGATATCCACAAGAACCAAAAGACCATCATCAAGTCCTTTCAGATGTACAAGGAACGCTTCAAGCCTGATCCAGCGCCATACCTGATCTTCCTGGGCAACACCGCCAGCGACGATCCGGAAGGGGAAACCATGCTCCAGGAGCTAAAGAGCCTGGCAGGTGAAGATCCTGAGATTAGATTCTGGGTCAATGTCCGGGACAACGATCAAGTGGTGGGGGCCTTGATGCATCTGGCCCAGGTTTTTGTGCACCTGTCTACCAGGGAGGGCTTCGGCCTGGTGGTCACAGAGGCCATGTGGCAGGGTACTCCAGTGATCGGCTCCAAGGTGGGGGGCATCATCAAGCAGGTCCTGGACTCTGAGACAGGATATCTGGTCCAGCCTCTGGATGAGGAGGATGTTGTGCTCAAGCTCCAGGATCTGCTCAGCGATCCGGAGAAAGCCAGTCGCATGGGCGAAAAGGCCAGGGAGCATGTGCGCAAGCATTTCCTGATCCCGGAGCTGGTGCGGCGCTATCTGCTCCTGCTGCAGTATTACTCAGGGCTCAGCTCTCAGCTCCCGGAATTCAGGCTCAACGACCTCAGCTACAGCGAGCTGCTGAATATCATGCGCCCCACGCCGCCTTCCCTGCGGCAGGGTTAGGAGACAGCAAGCACATCCTGCAGCTGCAGGACATTGCTCACCTGCTGCAGATCAGGGCCAAGGTCCCCGGGCTCCAGGCCTGCAGCAGGGCAAACTATGGGCCGGTAGCCCAGACTGCGGGCCTGCTTCAGGCGCAGTTCCTGACCCAGCACAGGCCTGACCTGCCCGTTCAAGTCCACCTCCCCCCAGAAGACCGCTCTGCTGGGCAGGGGCTGGTCCTGGAACGAGGACAGAATCGCAGCTGCCAGGCCCAGGTCCAGCCCAGGTTCCTGCAGCCTGAGCCCAGCCCCCAGCTTGGCGTATACTTCCTGCTGGGCCATATTCAAACCCATCCTCTTTTCCATGATAGCCAAAAGCAACGGCAGGCGGTTGGAGTCCAGGCCCAGGGCGGTCCTCCTGGGCTGGGGCAGGAAGCTGTCCGTGACCAGGGCCTGCACCTCCACAGCCAGGGCCCTTTGTCCCTCCAGGGCCATGACCAGGGCTGTCCCGGAGAGCTGGGGGTCCCTGTCCTGCAGAAAAAAGGTGGAGGGATCCTGAACAATCTGCAGCCCCTTAGCTGTCATGCGCAGCACCAGAATGTTGTCTGCAGGCCCGAAACGATTCTTGACCACCCGCAACAGGCGGAACATGTGCTGTTTGTCCCCTTCCAGGTAAAGCACGGTGTCCACCATGTGCTCCAAGAGCCTGGGGCCGGCTATCTGACCATCCTTGGTTACATGGCCCACCAGGATCAGTACGCTCTTGCTCTGCTTGATCTCCTCCAAAAGCTGAGAGGCTGCGTTCCTGACCTGGCTAATACTGCCTGGCAGACCCTGGAGCTCCTCGCTGGCCAAGGTCTGTACCGAATCCAGGATCAAAAGATCTGGGGCCTGGCTGCGCAAAAGAGCCAGCACATCCTCCAGCCTGGTGCTGGCCAGGACCTGCAGGCCCTGTTCTCCCAATCCCAGACGCTCGCTTCTGGCCTTGATCTGGCTCTGGGATTCCTCCCCGCTGACATAGACAGCCTGCCTGCCGCTGGAGACCAGGCCAGAGGCCAGCTGCAGCAAAAATGTGGATTTGCCCACCCCGGGCTCTCCGCCCAGCAGAATACCTGAGCCTGGCATCAGACCCGAGCCCAGGCAGGAATCTACGCTCCAGGAACCTATGCTGAACGCTCCGTGCTCCTGACCCGGGATTTCCTGCAAAAAAACCGGGGTTTTCAGCGCTTCCTGCCTGCCAGCCCCGTTGGACCCAGGACCTGCAGCAGGAATCTCCGCTTCCAGGCAGCCCCATTGCCTGCACTTGGGGCACTGGCCCTGCCACTGGAAGACTCTAGCCCCGCAACTGCTGCAGATATAGCCGTTTTTGTTCTTCATAGCTGTTTACAGGCACCCTGCTAGGTGCTGGAGGGAGCAAGACTGCCTTGCTAGTCAGAAGAGGAATCTTTGACATTCTCCGCCCGCAGCACCTGTAGACTGAACTCCTCCAGATCCTGCGGGGGCTCAGGAAATATCTGCATGAACTCCACGCTCTTGCCCGGGGGGACATTGGAATTGTGGGTCAGGATGCCCACCTTGGATTCCAGGGCGGACTCCAGCTCCTCCAGCTCCAGAACCTGCAGCTGGAAAAGCGAGACCGTGTTCCCGCAATAAAACTCCTTTTTTGCCAGCTCCTGGTCCTCATGGCTGTAGAGGACTGCTTCCAGTCTGATCATTTTCTTGGCCCGCTCTGAGTTGTTCAGCACCCTGCCTTCCACCACCAGGATTCTGCCCACCTGTTCGTTTTCCACCATATACTGCCGCACGTCCCGCAGGGCCATTTCCTCCAGATCCTGGGTCTGATCCGCATCGCGCTGCTTCAGATCCAGATCCTCCTCCTGGGATTGCTCCTGGCCAGGCAACAGGTGCTGCCACTGGGGGAAGAAATAATATCCGGCTCCAGCCAGCAGCAAAGCCAGCAGTATCGAAAGCCCCCAGAAGAATTTCTTGCCAGGCCTTTTGAAGCTGACCTTCTCCTCCAGGTTGTAGCTCGGCCTTTCTATTTCCTCTACCAGAGGAGCCTCATCCTGGAGGGACTCCTGGATCTGCCTTTCCTGGGGATCCTCTGCCTCTCCATCCAAGGGGGCAGCCTTGAAGATATGCCCACACTTGGAGCAGCGCAGCTTGCTGCCCTCAGGAGCCAGCCTGTCCAAAGCAATGCGGAAGCGGGCCAAACAATTGGGACAGCTCAAGATCATATCCCTTCACCTCCAAAACCGGGCCTAGACCAGCTCAAAAATTCCATCCAGCTGCCTGTAATGCTCTGCATAATCCAATCCATAGCCCACCACAAATCCCTGTTCCAGTGAGAAGCCACAAAAATCCACCGGAATGACTATTTCAGCCCTGGACAGCTTGTGCACCAAGGCACAGATGCGCACACTCCTGGGTCCCCTGGCCTGTAGGACTCGGGTCAGATAGTGCATAGTCCTGCCGGTATCCACGATATCCTCTATCAGCAAAACATGCTTGCCCGTCACAGAGGTCTCAATATCCTTGCTGAACAACAGCTTTTCACCAGGGCTCTGGTCCTGGCCATAACTGGCCAGGCGCACAAAGTCCAGCTCCGGCTGTATGCTCAATTTGCGTACCAAGTCAGCAAAGAATATAAAGGCCCCTTTCAGCACGCAGATAGCCACCACAGGCTCGTTTGCTCCCTGGTAATGCCTGGAGACCTCCACTGCCAGTTCATTTACCCGCTGAGCAACTCGCTCCTTGCTGACCAGCTCCTTTAGCTCCGCCATCTCCAGCTCCTTTGTCAGGGCTCAAAGCTCCAGCTGCATAGCCACCTCGTCGCAGCACTCAGGAAACTTGGGACAATGCAGACAATCCGCCCAGACCTTCTGGGGGAAAACATCCTTGTTGACCTGGACAAAACCCAAGCGATCAAAGAAATTCGTCTGGTAGGTCAAGGTGAACACCCGATATACCCCCAGAGTCAAGGCCTCGCTCAAACAGGCCTCCACTAGCCTTTTTCCCCAGCCCTGCCGTTGCTGGGCGTCATCCACCACCAAGGATCTGATCTCCGCCAGATTGGCCCAGGCTATGCTCAGGGCGCAACAGCCGCAGATCTGGGATTCTCCGCTCCTGTCCAGGACCAGAAAATCCCGCAGATGGCTATAGAGCTCATTGTAGGATCTGGGCAACAGCAGTCCCTGCCGGGAAAAACGCATCAACAGGCCATGTATGGCAGGTACATCCTGGATATGGGCCTTTCTCAGGAATAGGGCTTGCTTGCTTTTGGCCAAGAAATTACTCCTGCAACAGATCTTGGACCAGCTCCTGCAGCCTTTCCCGGCCTAAATGCCCAAACTCCTTGAGAACCAGATCCCCCTGTTGATTGTAGATATAGGTCTTGGGCACTCCGGTTACGTTGAAAGTCTCTCCCACATCTGCATTTGCCTGATAATTTGGATAGTTGACATCCATCTTCTGCATAAACCTTTGCATGGCAGCAGGCTGATCATCCATGGATACACCAAGAAGATGCAGCTGATCCTTGGCAAAATTTTTCCTCATCTGCACCAGATCCTGTATCTCGTTCTTGCATTCAGCACACCATGAAGCCCAAAAGTTCAAAATCGTTACAGATCCCTTGGATTCGCGGATAGCAGTCAGCAGCTCCCTGGTGTTGACCTGTTCAGGCTCTTGGGCATATGCTGGACCAGCTTTCAGAAACAGGACCAAGCCCAGCATAATCCAGAGCAGGCTAGCAAATCTGCGCATAGTAGCCTCCGCTGCTGGTATTTATTGTCAACCCTCGGCCAGAGCTGATTACCGAGGCTGGACATAAGACACTTAGTTGATTATGCTCCCAATTTGGCCTTTGCTTTCCTAAAATAGGCCTTCATTCCCAAAACGTTCCCAACCCGGTGCTGAGGCCGGAATGGAAACTGCATATGAATCAGAAAGACAAAGATTATAAGCAGGAGCAACAGGAAACACAAGCCGAAACCCAAGACATACCCTCCACGCAGGAATCTGTCCAGGGTCTTGGGGACTCGGAGCAAAATCTGCACGCTCCGGCAAAAAAGCTAAATCTTCCTCTGCCCTCGCCTTCGCCTGGCAGTAAGGATAGTGCCCAATACAATCCTTTGAGTCTATATCTCCGGGAAGTGAACAGATTTCCCACCCTGGAGGAGAACGAGGAGTTCGAGCTGGGGCGGCGGATCCGGGACCATGGAGATCAGGAGGCTGCCTTCAGGCTGGCCACCTCTCACCTGCGGCTGGTGGTCAAGATAGCTATGGAGTTCCAGCGCAAATGGATGAAGAATGTGCTGGAGCTGATCCAGGAGGGCAACATAGGCCTGATGAAAGCCGTGCAGAAGTTCAACCCTGAAAGGGGCATCAAGTTTTCCTACTATGCCTCCTTCTGGATCAAGGCCTACATCCTGAAGTTCATCATGGACAACTGGCGTATGGTCAAGATAGGCACCACCCAGTCCCAGAGGAAGCTCTTCTACAACCTGGGCAAAGAAAAGCAGCGACTGGAGAGCCAAGGCTTCAACGCTGATGCTGAGACCTTGTCCCAGAACCTGGATGTCAGCAGCGCGGACATAAATGAGATGACCCAGCGCATGAGCCAAGGGGACCTCTCCCTGGACTCCCCTTTTGGAGAAGATTCCAGCACCACCAGGCTGGATCTTTTGCCTGCCCTGGAAGCCAGCATCGAGGACCAGCTGGCCCAGGAGGAGATCTCCGAGATGCTCAGGGAAAACATCAATAGCATACTGCCCCAGTTAAACGAGAAGGAAAAGGACATCCTGTATTCCAGGCTCCTGGCCTCCAGCCCGATAACCCTGCGGGAGATCGGGGACAAGTACGGCATTACCCGGGAAAGGGTACGCCAGATCGAGTCCAGGCTGCTGCAGAAAATAAAGGACCATTTAGCCTCCAGAATCAAAGATTTCTCATCTGAATGGATCAGCCATGAATGACCTGTTCCAAACCCTGAAGATCGAAGCCAGTGAGATGGCCAGCAGGTACCGGCCATCCTTTTATGACCACTTCGGCCCTGAGCTTTCCTATTCCAGGGAGCTTTTTTTTGATCATCCCCTGATCCTGCGCTGCGCCGAGGATGTCCTGCCTTTCCTGCATGATGATTTCGGCCATGGGGTGGAGCACAGCAAAAACGTCTCCATAGAGTCCGGGGCCATTATCCTTGCGGAGTTGTACCAGAAGGATCTGGTCATGGGCAGGCACTTAATGCTCCTGGCCCAACTGGCAGGGCTTTTGCATGACATCTGCAGACTGGAGGACAATCACGCTGTTCTGGGCGCGGATCTGGCTCCCAGAATCCTGCATGACTACCCCCTTTCTGATACTGACAAAGAAATGGTGATTTTCGCCATCAGGAACCACGAAGCTTTCCACTCCTCGGACCCCGCCCCGGACTTTTCCAGCTATCTGATCAGCGCTGCCCTGTACGACGCTGACAAGTTCAGGTGGGGTCCGGACAATTTCACCACTACCTTGTGGAAGATCTGCGATTACCAGGAATGGCCCCTGGAGAAGATTGTAGAACGCTTCCCCAGGGGAATGCAGATCATCAGCTCCATAGGCGACTCTTTTCGGACCAGTACCGGGCAGATCTACGGCCCGGAGTTCATCCAATGCGGACTAAAGGTTGGAAACTACATCTACCGCAGGATCAAGCAATTCTGCGCCTAATATATGCCCCTGCCTGTATTTGCAACCAGGCAAGGGAACAATCCTGCTACTGGAGTAACATGCACCACAGCACAAATATATTCATTCTGGCATTTTTGGCCCTTCTTGTGCTCCTGATTGCAGGCTGCAGCCAGGGTCACACCCCCAAGGATCCCTTCAGGCATACGCTGAGCGATGAGCAGCATATCACTGAGCAAGCCCAGGCTACTTTCCATTACCTGCGCTATTTGCAACTGCAGGAAAAGAATCCGGAACAGGCCATGGACAGTCTGCAGCAGGCTTTGGACAGCGATCCTCACCCGGAGCTTTATCTGGAGCTGGCCCAGTACTACTGGAGGCAGGAGGATACAGAGCGAGCAAAGGAGCTTCTGCTCCAGGCCAGACAAGAGCACCCCGGGCATGTCGGGCTGACCCTGGCCCTGGCCAGGCTCTACAACAGCCAGGAGCAAGAACAAAAGGCCCGGGATACCTTAAGTCTGTTCCTCCAGGAGCAATCCCAGGAGCCCAGGGTCAGTAGCAGGCTGGCTGAGCTGCAGCTGGAGCACGGACTCCCCAAGCAGGCCCTGCAGACCCTGAAACAGCTGCCCCAGGAAGATCAGGATGCCAGAATGCATCTGCTAATGGCCCGGGCATTTCAGGAACAGGAAGATCGCCAGGAGGCCATTGATCACCTGCGAAGGGCCACAGAGCTGGACCCCGGGTTTGTCCGGGCCTGGGCTGAGCTGGCCTACCAGTACGAGCTGAACCGGGACTATGTCCAGGCCAGGGACAGCTATAGCCGTCTTTTGGAACTAGGCATGGATAATCAGGAAGTCTATATCCGGCTGGTGGACATCAACCTCAAGCTAAACGACCCGGAGCAGGCCATGAAGAAAGTCCGGGAAGGGCCGGACAGCGAACGCTTTCTGCTTCAGGCCTGCAACCTGTTTTTGCAGCAGAGCTTCTTCAGCCAGGCCAAGCAGGTCTTGCAGGAAATGCAGGACCAGGGCTACGCATCCTCCAGGCAGGACCTGCTGCAGGCTATCCTGGCTTACAAAGGTGATCAGGAACCCCAGAAAGCCCTACAGATTCTGCAGGGAATCCCAGAGGACTCGGAATACTTCGAACGGGGGCTAAGCCTGCAGGCCAGGCTCCTGTTTCAGCTGGACCAGGAAGATGCGGCCTTGCAGAAAGCCAGACAGGGCCGGGACAGCTTTCCCGAAAACCAGAGCTTCTGGCTGCTGGAAGGCGAGATCCTGCAACAGATGGACCAGCTGCAGGAGTCCAAAGAGCTTACATCCAGGGCCTTGGAAAGGTTCCCGGAAGATTCCGACCTGCTGTACCAGATGGGCTTTATCCAGCACAAGCTGCAGGAGGAGGAGCAGGCCCTGGAGCTGATGGAGGAGGTCATCAGCCAAGATCCAGAGTACGCCCCTGCTCTGAATTTCCTGGGCTACAGCCTGGCTGAGCAGGGCCGGAATCTGCAAAGGGCCTTGATCCTGATCAAAAAAGCCCTGCAACAGGAGCCCAAGAACGGATTCTATCTGGATTCCCTGGCCTGGGTTTATTTCCGCTCCGGTAATTTGGAGCAGGCCTGGAAGCATATCCAGAAGGCAGTGGACCAGGTGGACGACGATCCCATTATCTGGGAGCATTACGGGGACATAGCAGCAGAGCTCAACAGGATTGAGCAGGCTGAGAAAGGCTATACCAGGGCCTTGGAGCTGGAGCCGGACAATCCCCGGGAACTAGAGGAAAAGCTGGATTCGTTGTGATCTCTGCCATCCCTTGGAGTAAAAGGCTATCAGCCTGTCTGCCTCGCATGATGCCCTTGCTGGCCATCACCCTGCTGGTCCTGGGCTGTGCCCCCAGGTCCTGGAGCCCAGCAGAGCTGGACAGGGAACCAGCAGAGGTCTGGCAAGAGCTGCAGGCAAAACAGGAACAGAAAGCAGGGCCGCACCAGGGCTATCTAGTGCGCAGCAGCCTGCACTACCAGTCTGCCAGGAACAGCTCCAGGCTGGTGCTCAGCCTGTGGGGCAATTTCGATCTGCCCCTGCGCCTGGACCTGAAAGCGGGAATAGGTAGCAGTCTCAGCCACTGGCGTCTGGATCAGGATCAGACATTGGCCTACTATCCCAGACAGGACAAGGTTTTTGTCTATCAGGAGGCCAGTCAAGCCTTGAGGCACTTGGAATTGGATCTGCCCTTTACTGTTCAGGAGATAGGGGAGATACTCACTGGCCACTGGTCGGGGCTATTGCCTGAGGAGTATGCTCAGGCCCAAGCTGTACAGGGCAAGGGCTGGGAGTTTGAGTTTGCAGACTCCAGCAGGCTGCAGAGCTTATTGGTGGACCCTGAGCTGCGCATTATTCAGGCCACTGGAAAACAGCCCCTGCAATGGGAGTTGAACATGGACAACTTTCAGGACTCCAAAAGCTCGGGTACATATGCCAGGAGTCTGGAGCTGGATATGGGCAGGGAAGGCAAAGCTCTGTTCAAAATCCGGGAGCTGAAGCTGCGAAAAGAGCACTGGCCTCAATCCAAGCTGGAGCTGAGTCCCCCCGAGGGAGTCGAATACGTGCCCGTGGCATTATAGGCTCCTCTAGACGACTGGAGCCCAGAAATCAAAGTCTAGCTTGCAAAAAAAGGGGATAAGAAATGCAAGATCATTATCAGGATCAGATTCAGGCCCAGGACCTGCCAATATTGCGAGCTATCAGCCTGGGCCTGCGGGTTATGGGCAGCGAGCTGCACTGGAGCATAATTCGGAGGCTGCGGAACTGGGAAATCAGGCAGCTGCATAACAGGCTGCAAAGGGAATACCAGGAGCTGGGCAGGTTGAACAGAAACCAGGAGCAAGATCAGGCCAGCCAGAACCTGGAACAGGATATGCAACTCTGCAGGCAGCAGATAGATTTCCTGGAAAGGGAATTGGAATACCTGCACCAGGAGCTCAACAGGTCCAGGCAGGAGATGCTGGAGCAAAGGCGGAGCAAATGGGCGGTCTAGATGGAGAAGGGTTAACAGTTATCAGTTACTAGTTAAAAGGACTCAGAATCTGACCCGAAAACTGATAACCGATAACCGACAACCGACAACCGATATCTGCTCTCCTTAGCAACTGATACTTTTAA
>JBKGXZ010000028.1:0-17942 GCA_046546355.1 Desulfohalobiaceae bacterium
GGATCGCCCAGGGCAAGATGCGCATGGAGCTGACCCAGGACATCGGTATCGGCTAAGACCTGGGGCGGATGAGATCAGATGTATCGATTACGATTACGACCACCACAACGATAGCGAGGTGAGGCACAGCAAATCGTAATCGTGGTCGTTGTCGCAATCGCTGTCGATACTGATGACCTCTTCCTTACAATGCCCAGGCGTAGGTTTTAACCTGCAAATACAAAAGGGCTCCCGGGCAAAACCCGGGAGCCCTTGGTTTATGCAGATTCTATTCTGGGTGCCTGCTGGCTAGCCGAGTATGCCTGCCCCAACCAGGATTACCCAGATTATGGAGAATGCGACCACTATCACCATCCACAAATCTTCCGGTTTCATAATCAAACCTCCCTTTCCTGGCTAAATCGGCTTATTAGGTGACCTCTTCCACCACGATGTTCTGCTCTGTCTCCGCGCGCTGGATGGTCTCATCAGTGATGGTGGACATCTCAGCCTTGAAGCACAGGGCCCACATCATGACGATACCCAGGATCCACCAAGTGATCTGCCAGGACCAGAGATTGGGGAATCCAGCAAAGGAGAAGGCCCAGTTGCCCAGGATGCATGCTGGGCCAATGGCGAAGACGTACCAGGCCGGGACCACGATCTTCATGGCGTTGCGCCACTTCTGCCCCTGCGGACTGGGCGCAGCGATGTTGTCCAGCCAGCCCCGGAACTCGCTCTGCCTGTTCACGGTCTCTGGGCTGTCCTTGACGCCCAGGCCCCTGAAGATATAGGCCACGATCAGACCCGTGCCAGTCCCCCAGGCAGCGCTGTGGATGGTCAAGGGGCTGGGCCAGACATCGTAGGTCAGGTAGACCGCGGCCAGGCCGGCCAGGATGCCGAAGAAGGATCCCCAGGAAGGCCAGCGGAAGCCCCATAAGGTGCCCAGAAGCGGCACGTACATCACGAAGCCGAAGGCAGTGGCCAATGCGCCCAGGATGACCAATGCGGCCTGAGAATTCAGACCCACGGTCAAGGCTATGATGGTAATAATAGTCACGAATATCCGGTTCACCCAGATCTGCTCTGAGTGTCCGCCTTTTTTGCCTCTGATCTTCAGCCACCAGACGTCCCTGAGCAGCATGGAACCGGCTGTGCCGATATAGGGGGCTGCTGTGGAATGCATGGCCGCAATCAGCCCGACAAAGGTGATACCCAGCAAGATTCCCGGCACAAAGTTGGTCATCAGCTGGGGCACCACGTCAGAGTCTTTGGCCAGATCCAATACACCCTCCTGCTCCAGGAGAATCGCGCCCATGCCCTGGAAAGCAGTAAAGAAGAACAGGGCAAAGCCCACGATAAATGTGGACATGAACACCTGCTGCCAGGCGAAAGGCCTGGGGTTCTTGTTCCCGAACTGCCACATGATGAATGCCGGAGAAGACTGGATGCCCATCAGGGCGAACAAATAGGTCAGGATCATGGCAGTAGTCCAGGTGCCACCCCCTACAGAGAATTCAATTAGGGAAGGTACCTTCAAATACTCATTGTCCAATTGGTGGACCTGCTGGCTCAGGTTGCTCCAGCCTCCGAACTCCGCCAGGGTAAAGGAGCCCACCAGAATAATAGCTGCCACCAGGAGCACGAACTGGATCACGCCCACCCAGGTGCTGGCCCTGAGACCGCCTGTCACCACGTAGAACCAGACAATGGCCGCCATGATGATCGCCCCCCAGGCCAGAGGGATGCCTGTAACCCACTTGAACAGTGCTGCCGCAGCCATGAGCTGCACAGCTGAGTAAAACACCCCGTAGAGTACCGCTGTGATCACCACCAGATAGCGGATGCCTTCATTGTTGTAGTAGTAGGCGAACATGTCACCCGGCGTGACAAAGCCGTACCTCTTGCCTGCCAGCCAGACCCTCTTGGCGAAGAAAGTACCGGTAATGGGAATGGTTAGCACGTAGAAAGAGGCAAAAGCGTAGGCCAGTCCTGCAGCCCAGATCAGCCCGGGGTGGCCCACAGTGGTCCAGCCGCTGAAGGAGGCCGCCGTGGCAGCCATCATGAAGGCAATCATGGGGATCTGTCTGCCGCCGATAGTGTACCCAGAGGAGGTCTTTTCAGTGAAATACCCCCTCAGCCCCCAGTAGAAACAATAAATGATGTACAGCCCGAGAAAGACCCAGACCCACGTAGTATTAACCGCAATCTCTCCTTCCATAGCTTCCCCCCTTTGGTTTTTTGCCCCCGGGCCCTAAGGCCCGGAGGCCAATTGAAAACCCGAAGCTAGCCTTGCACCTGCTGCCTAATCTCCTCCACCACCTGGGGATTAGCCAGGGTGCTCACGTCGCCTACATCCTGATAGTTAGAGATTGAAGCCAGTATCCTGCGCATGATCTTGCCGGAACGAGTCTTGGGCATGTCCGGCACTATATACACGTGGGCCGGCTTGGCTATCTTGCCTAGTACCTGGGAGACAGCGTCCGAAACCTTCTTGGCCAGCTCGTCCGTGGCATCGTACTCAGGCTTCAGGGAGACATACAGGTCGGGCACCATGCCCTTGATCTCGTCAGGCATGGCCACCACCGCTGCCTCAGCCACCTCTTCAGCAGACAGGGCAGCTGACTCGATCTCCTTGGTGCCCAGCCTGTGCCCGGAGACATTGATCACGTCGTCTATCCTGCCCAGGATGCGCACGTAATTGTCTGATTCCAGAACAGCCGCGTCCCCGGCCATGTAGGGCCAGTCCCTCCAGTCAGTGCTGTTGGGATCTTTGTTGTACTTGCCGTAGTAACTCTTGATGTAGCGCTCTTTATTTTTCCAGATGGTCTGAAAGGCCCCAGGCCAGGGATTCCTGATGCACAGGTTGCCTGCCTTGCCCTCGCCAGGCTTGATCTCGTTGCCTTCATCGTCGTAGACAATGGGATGGATCCCGGGCAGCCCTGTGCCTGCGCTGCCTGGCTTCATGGGCTGGATAGCGGGCAGGGTGCTGCACAGGAATCCTCCAGTCTCGGTCTGCCACCAGGTATCCACGATCACTGCCTTATTCTTGCCCACCACTTCGTAGTACCAGCGCCAGACATCAGGCTCTATGGGCTCGCCCACAGTGGTCATGTGCTTGAAGTAGTAGTTGTACTTGGCAGGCTCATTCCCGCCTACTTTACGCAGGGCCCTAATAGCAGTGGGCGAGGTGTGGAAGATGTTGACATCCAGCTCCTCTGCGATGCGCCAGCAACGGCCCGCATCCGGATAGGTGGGCACCCCCTCGTAGATCACCGTGCTGGCTGCCACAGCCAGCGGGCCATAGACAATGAAGGAATGCCCGGTAATCCAGCCGATATCCGCCATACACCAGTAGACATCCTCTGGATGGATATCCTGCACATACTTGGACATCCAGGCCACGTAGGACAAATAGCCGCCAATACTGTGCTGGCAACCTTTGGGCCTGCCCGTGGAGCCGCTGGTATACATCAAGAACAGCACCCCTTCCGCAGGCATGGAGACCGGTTTGACCTCCTGGTGCCAGTACTTCTGCAACAGCTCGTCCATGTAGAAGTCCCGACCCTCAATCATGGGTGCGGAAGCCGAATCTTTGCCTGGATAACGTCTCCAGACCAGAACCTTGTTCACGTTTTGGCCCTGCTTCTTGGCAGCCTCCACAGCCTCGTCAGCGTTGGCCTTGTGATTCAGGAGCTTGCCGCTCCTGTAGTAGGCATCCATGGTGATCAGGATTTCGCTTTCAGAGTCCCACATCCTGTCCCCGCAGGCCTTGCCACTGAATCCGGCGAATACCTGGCAGTGGATCACTCCCAGCCTGGCGCAGGCCAGCATGGTGATAGGCAGCTCCGGGGTCATGGGCAGGTACAGGGTGACCCTGTCTCCGGCCTTCAGACCACAGTAGTCCCGCAGTACAGCCGCAGTCTCGTTAACTCTGTTATACAGCTCCTGATAGGTCATGTGCTGGATGGGCTCTTCCTCCAGCTCAGGCACGAAATGGATCGCGGTCTTGTTGCGATACTTTTCCAGATGCCTGTCCACGCAATTGTAGCTGGCATTGAGCCTGCCGCCCACGAACCATTTCCAGACCGGGGCCTCGCTGGTGTCCAGGGTGGTGTGCCAATAATGGTCCCAGTCCAGGAGTTCGGCGAACTCCTTGAAGCACTCCGGAAAATTATCCAGGCTAAAGCGCTCGAATATGTCCGGATCAGTGCAATTGGCCTGGCCGATGAACTCCGGTCTGGAATAGTAGTAGCCCTCCTCCTGCCAATGGACTGCATAGTGAGAGCTTGTGCTTTGATCCTGTTCAGCCATACGACCTCCTTTCGGGTTAAATGGATTGAGATTTGGAGATTACATGAAATTCGGCTAAATGAATCACTTATGAGACTATGGTATAATTCTATGTCAAAACCGGATTTAAATGTCAACTGTTTTTTTTGAAAATTTTCTGAGCTTGGGATTTGTTCTCAGAAGCTACGTTTAGCACCTAAAAAACTGCCTGCATAGTCTACTAGTTTACTAGTGTTATACATTTTGACTCCAAACGGATTTGATCTGGATCTCAATACAAATTTCAGTTAAAATCCTGTAAATACGATCATGCAACATAGCTGGTTACCAAAGCTGTCCCGGCTCCAGTCGGGCAAAACCATTTCTTGAGAGCCTCCATGAGCCTAAGACATTTAGATTCCTTGTTTCGGCCCAAATCAGTCACTGTAGTGGGTGCCTCCAACCGGCCCAGGAGCATCGGGGCCGTGGTAATGCGCAACCTGCTCAGCGGGGGGCTGGCGGGCCCTATTCTGCCGTTGAATCCTAAATACAAGGCCGTGGCCGGGGTCCTGGCCTACCCTTCAGTACAGGATCTGCCCCTGGCCCCTGATCTGGCCATTATTTGTACCCCCCCAAGCACAGTTCCTGACTTTGTGCAGGAGCTGGGCCAAAAGGGCACTAAAACAGTGCTCATAATGAGCACTGACCTGGACAGGATTCAGGATCAGCAAGGAGAGAGTCTGTACCAAAGGGTCCTGCGAACCGCCAGGGAATATTCCATGCGCATCCTGGGCCCTAACTGTCTGGGAGTGATCATCCCCCGCTCTGGGCTCAACGCCAGCTTTGGACATACCAACATCTTACAGGGCAAGATCGCTTTTGTCTCCCAGTCCGACTCCCTGGGCATCGCTGTTTTGGACTGGGCAAGCTCCAAGGGCATCGGTTTTTCCCATTTCATCTCCCTGGGGGATTGCGCGGACATAGATTTTGCAGACGTCATAGACTATCTGGGTGGAGATCCCCATTCCAGCTCCATCCTGCTTTATATAGAAAGCATCCAGAACGCGCGCAAATTCATCTCCGCGGCCCGCTCTGCCTCCAGAAACAAGCCCTTGGTGGTGATTAAAAGCGGTGGCCTGAATGAGCCCAGAAGCAGGACAGCCCTGCCTGAAGACGATCCGGTGCCTACGGATGACATCTATGACGGCATCTTTCGCAGGGCAGGCATGCTCAGGGTCTTTGACGTGGCAGAGCTTTTCGATGCAGTGGAGACCATGGCCAAGTACAAGCCCCTGCGTGGAGACAGGCTGGCTATCTTGAGCAACGGAGGAGGACCGGCCATGATGGCCTGGGATATCCTGGATACCCAGGGTGGACGTATGGCCAGCCTCTCGGAGCAGACCCTCCAGGATCTGCAGCAGGCCCTCCAGGACGAATTCTTTGGCCAAAACCCGGTCCGGGTTATAGATCACGCTTCCAGTGAGATCTATGCCCAAGCCCTGGAGATCCTGCTCAAAGACCAGGAAGTGGACGCGGTCATGGTCATCCATGTGCCCACTGCATTTGCTTCTAGTGAGGATATCGCAGGCGCAGTAGTAAATACTATAGGTAAAAGCAGAAAGAACGTGATCACAGTCTGGTTGGGGGAAAGTGACGCAGCCCAGGCCAGGAGAATATTTGCCCTGGCTGGGATTCCCACATATGAGACTCCGGATCAGGCCGCACGCCTATTCATGGATATGGTCCGCTACCGCCGCAACCAGGAGCTGCTGATGGAGACCCCGGCCTCCGTGCCCAAGGAGTTTACCCCTAACCCCAATGCTGCCAGGGCCATTGTCCGCCAGGCCCTGGAGGAGAACCGGGAGTTGCTAAATCCGGCTGAAACCAACGAGATCCTCTCCATCTACGCCATTCCGGTTGTGGCTACCAGGCTGGCTGCAGACGCTGAAGAGTCTTCTTTGATCGCCAGGGAGCTGGGTTTTCCAGTGGCCCTGAAGCTGGCTTCCCCGGATATCAGGGACAGGTTGAATGCAGGCGCTGTAGCCCTAGATTTGGAAACGCCCCAGGACATTCTTAAGGCTGCCCGAGCCATGTTGGCTAGGGTGATTAAGAGCTATCCAGAAGCCAGGATCAACGGCTTCATTCTGCAGAGGATGGCCAGGAGACCTGCAGCATATGAGCTTAAAGCAGGCATAGGCCTCGATCCTGATTTCGGTCCGGTGCTTGTCTTCGGCCAGGGCGGGGCTGCAGGCCAGGCCTATAAGGATCTGGCAGTGGGCCTGCCCCCATTGAACATGACCCTGGCCAAGGAGCTGATCCAGCACACTAGAGCCAGCAAGCTGCTGCAGGGTTATGGCAGCAGGCCTGCTGTTGATCAGGAAGCCCTGAGGCTGACTCTGGTCCAGCTTTCCCAACTGGTCATCGATCTGCCTGAAATCCAGGGCGTAAACATCAACCCTATGCTGGCCGACTCCCAGGGAGTCCTGGTTTTGGATGCCCAGATCAAAATCAGCGCAGCCAGGGTTACAGGTCCGGAGAGACTCTCCATCCGGCCTTATCCTGAACACCTGGAAGAGACTGCAGAACTGGCCTCAGGGCTTAAGGTACTGCTCAGACCGATCAGGCCTGAGGACGAGCACATGCACTTGAATTTTATCAACAAACTCTCCCATGAAGACTTACGGCTGCGCTTTTTTGGTTTTGTGCACGAGTTCTCCCACTCCCAGCTGGCCCAGCTGACCCAGATAGACTACGACCGGGAGATGGCCTTTATCGGCTGCCTGCTGGAGAACGGCACCCAGAAGGAAACTGTGGGCGTAGTGCGCTGCTTCTTTGACCCGGACAACATCTCTGCGGAGTTCGCCATCGTGGTCCGCACCGATCTGAAGACCAAGGGCTTGGGCAGTCTCCTGATGGGGAAGATGATCAGCTACTGCAAGCAAAGGGGGACCAAGGAACTTACAGCCTATACCCTGCGGGAAAATTCCGCCATGAAGGCCCTGGGCAAGAAGTTCGGCTTCAGGGTAGAAACAGACCCTGAGGATGCAGAGACCATCATCCTCAGGCTGGATCTGACAGAAGAAGGCTAAAGGGCTCCCATGAAATCATTAGTATCGATAGCGATTACGACAACGACCACGATTACGATTTGCCCTGTCTTCCCACCGCTGTCGTTGCCGTGGTCGTAATCGTAATCGATTCATCTGATCTTATCCGCTTTATCCAACCATAATTAGAGTCGATATCAGGCATACAGCCGCAGAAACTCGCCTGTGGCTGAAGCCTGATCCTGCCTGATCTCCTCCGGGCTGCCCTGGGCCACTATCCTGCCTCCATACTCCCCACCTCCAGGGCCCAGATCCAGGACATGGTCCGCAGCCCGGATTACATCCAGATTGTGCTCTATTACCACCACTGTGGCCCCTTTGCGCACCAGCTCCTGCAGCACCTGCAAAAGCTTGCCCACCTCGTGCATGTGCAGGCCAGTAGTGGGCTCATCCAGAAAATATACGCTGCCCGGCAGGCTCTTCTTGCTCAGCTCCCGGGAGATCTTCAGCCTCTGGGCCTCGCCTCCGGACAGGGTAGTCGCAGGCTGGCCCAGGCGCAGGTATTCCAGGCCCACATCCTCCAGGAGCCCCAGCTTCTTTTCCAGGCTCGGGCGGTGTGCAAAGAATTTGCGGGCCTGGCGCACGGTAAGCCCCAGGACCTGGGCAATATTCAGGCCCTTATAGGTCACATCCAGGGTCTCCCGGTTGTACCTCTGGCCCTGGCAGACATCGCAGGTCACGTACACATCCGGCAGGAAATGCATCTCCACCTTGATCTGGCCATCCCCTTGGCAGGCCTCGCACCTGCCACCGCGCACATTGAAGCTGAATCTGCCAGGCTTGTAGCCCCGCTTCCTGGCCTCCCGGCTGGAAGCAAAGATCTTGCGGATCTCGTCGAATATCTTGGTATAGGTGGCAGGATTGGATCTGGGGGTCCGGCCTATCGGGGACTGATCTATCAGACCCACTTTCTGTATGCTGTCCAGACCTTGAATGGAATCCAGCACCCCCGGGGCATCCACCTTGATGCCCTTGCTCAGGGCCAGGTGCTTGTACAAGGTATCTACCACCAGGGAGCTCTTGCCAGACCCGGAGACACCTGTCACGCAGGTCAAAACCCCCAGAGGCTGCTCCACATCTATGCCCTGCAGGTTATTGGTTCTGACCCCTTTAAGCAGCAGCCTGCCAGAAGGCCTGCGCCTCTGGCTGGGCTCCTCTATCTTGAGCTCCCGGCGCAGGTACTTGCCTGTCAGGGAATCCTCGCTGCGCAAAAGGCCGTGCACATCCCCGGCATAGACCACTTCCCCGCCCTGGTTCCCGGATCCTGGCCCCAATTCCAGGACATGGTGGGCGGAACGGATGGTAGGTTCGTCGTGCTCCACCACCAGCACAGTGTTGCCCCTGGACTGCAGGCTGTGCAGGGAGTCTATCAGGCGCTGATTGTCCCTGGGATGCAGGCCGATACTGGGCTCATCCAGGACATAGGTCACTCCCACCAAGGCTGAGCCCAGCTGCCCGGCCAGCCTGATCCTCTGGGCCTCACCCCCAGACAGGGTGGACATGTTCCTGTCCAGGCTCAGGTAGTCCAGCCCCACTTCCACCAGAAAGGCCAGCCTGTGCTCCAGCTCCCTTAGCAAATCCGCCGCGATCTTGGCCTGCAAGCCGCTGAATTCCAAACCCCGCAGCCAGTGCAAAGCCTTATATACAGACCAGGAGCAAAAGTCCTTGATGCTGACTCCCTGCACCTTGACCGCCAGGGCCTCGGGCCGCAGCCTGGCTCCTGCGCACTCCGGGCAGGGGCTGCTCTGCTTAAACCTGGACATCTCCTCCTGCCAGTACCTGCCCAGCTGATTGCCCTGTTCCAGCAAAGGGATCACCCCTTGCCAGCCCAGCTCCTGGTCTCCATAGAAAAGGGCCTCCCAGGCCTCGGGGCTGAGCTCGCGCAGAGGGGTATCCAGATCAAATCCGTATTCTGTCCCCAGCCGGCTCAAGACTTCTTGGTTGCGCTGCAGGAAGCCAGTATTCCTCCAGGGCAGTATGCCTCCTGCACGCAGGGAGAGCTCCCTGTTGGGAGCCAAAAGCAGGGGCTGGAAGTAATCCATGCTGCCCAGCCCTGCACAGGCTGGACATGCCCCCTGGGGGCTGTTGAAGGAGAACAGCTGCGGGCTAGGCTCCGGCAGACTGAGATTGCAGCTGGCGCAGACCATCTTGGTGCTGAAGAAGAGCTCCTGGCCCTGGTCCACCAGGTTTACCAGGATTCTGCCGGAGCCCAGGCTGAGGGCCAGCTCCAGGGAGTCAGCCAACCGCTTGCGCACCTGGGATTTAACCTGCAGCCTATCCACAACTACCTGGATGTTGTGCTTCTTGTTCTTCTCCAGCTCGGGGGGGCTTTCCAGATTGTAGACTTGGCCGTCAGCCCTGATCCGCACAAAGCCCTGGGCCTTCAGCCTTTGCAGCAGATCCTGGTGGGTGCCCTTCTTGTACTCAGCTACTGGAGCCAGGAGCATGAATCTGGTGCCCTGCTCCAGCTCCAGGATGGAATCCAGAATCTCATCCGAGGTCTGGGCCTGGATGGGCTGCAGGCACTCGGGGCAATAGGCCTTGCCCAGCCTGGCGAAAAAGACCCGCAAAAAATCATGGATCTCGGTCACCGTGCCCACAGTGGATCTGGGGTTCCTGCTGCTGGTATGCTGCTCCAGGGATATGGCTGGGGACAGACCCAGGATCTTCTCTACCTTGGGCTTGTCCATCTGGGGCAAAAACTGTCTGGCATAGGCGGACAAAGACTCCACATACCTTCTCTGGCCCTCTGCATAAATGATATCAAAGGCCAGGGTGGACTTGCCTGAGCCGCTGGGCCCACAGATGACCACCAGCTGGTTCCTGGGGATGTCCAGGTCAATATTCTTGAGGTTGTGATGGGTGGCGCCGTAAATCTGAATGAAATCCTGCATACCTGCCTATTTTTCCAGCTGCGCCTTGCGGTGCTGGATATATCCGGACCTGAGAGCCAGGTAGGGATCCAGGGCCCCCTTGGTCAGCTCCTGGTAATTCTCCAGCAGCTCAGGCAGCTGGATTAATATCTCGGTAGACTTCAAGGCTACATAGGCATCAAAATCTTCAACATAGGTCATGGGATCCAAAAATCTATCCCCTGCCGTGCCCACACTGTCCCGCAGAGTGGATGGCCCCAACACAGGCCAGACCAGATAGAAACCCTGACCAAAGCCATATTTGCCCAGGGTCAGGCCCAGATCCTGCTGAGGAGGCTGGGGCTGCAGCCAGGGTATGTCCTGGGAGGGCTCAAGCAATCCAGCCAGCCCCACACTACTGTTGACCAGGAAGGCTCCGCTCTCCTTTCCTGCCCGACCCATTTCCCCTTGCAGGACATTATTCACCAGTCTTTGGGGAAAGTTCAGGTTGTAAAAGAAGTTGTCCAGGCCTTTGCGCAGGGGCCGGGGCGCTAGATCCTGATAGGCCTTGCCCAGAGGATCCAGGAAATGCTGGTACAAAAAATCGTTGAATACAAACACTCCCCGGTTTAGGGGCTGCAGGGGATCAGCCACCTGAGAAGCGGACTCCTCCTGGAACTCCTGATCCATTTCATCCAGCCAGGCATCGCGCTCCTCTGCGCTTTCCTGGGCCAGGATCGTTTCTTTGCCCTGGCCTTGGTTTTCTTGGGCCCCAAGCTGCAAAGGGAAAAGCAAAACCAGCAAAACACAGCAAACAAGCCATCGCCGGGACATAGAGGACCCTTTTAGGCTGTAGGTTAATGTGAGAAGCAAATTAAGACACTAAGTGATATCTTCCAGATCTTCTGGATCACTATCTTGGAGCTTTTGCTCTATTCTCTGCAGCAGATCCTGGACAGACCCCCTTTGCAGTAGCTTGTCGAACTGACTGCGGTAGTTCTGGATCAGACTCACCCCTTCTACATGCGCGTCGTAGACCTTCCAGTCCTTGCCGTCATAGGCCAGTCTGTAGTTCACAGGGATCTCCTGATCCTGGTAGAGGACTTTGGATTCCACCTCCGCCCTCTTGCTGGACAGCAGGGTGTGGCCGGTAACCTGCATGTCCTCTCTGGAGAAGTCCTCCACCTCTTGCATGTGCTCATCCATGCGGCCCAGGTAGTTCTCCTCCAACAGGGTGGTGAACTTCTCCACGAAATCCTTTTTTTGCTCCTGGTCAAAGCTGTGCCAGTGCCTGCCCAGGCTCATGCGGGACATGAGCTCGAAATCAAAGATCTCCTCCGCCATCTCCCGCAGGCTGGAGGCCAGCTGATCCGGATCAGGCTCCTCCTGCTCCTGGACCAGTTCCACGGCCCGGTCCATATACTCCTGGACCAGTTCAGCTGCATCTTCTGAATCGGCTTCCTGGGCCACTGCCTGTCCAGGCAGGCCAACCAGCAGCAAGAGCATGAAAGCGATAATTACCTGGCGCATACTACCATCCTTGTTTTTAGTCATCTGAGCTGCCAAAGACATACTTGCCCACCAACTCCTCTATATCCAGCGGGGCCTGGGTCTCAATAATCGTATCCCCGGGCTCCAGGTAGATGCCAGAACCTCCAGGGGAGATGCTTATGTACTTATCCCCGATCAGCCCGCTGGTCTTGATCGCGGCCATGGCATCGTCGCTCAGCCTGACCCCTTCCTGGATCCTGAGCTTGACCCTGGCCACAAACTGCTCTTGGTCGAGCTCAATATCCTCTACCTGTCCCACCTGCACCCCGGCTATCTGCACCGCGTTGCCACTGCGCAGGCCGCCCACATTGCTGAACCTGGCCTGGAGCTGATAATAGTCTGAACCAAAGAGCTGCAGCTGGCCTAGCTGCATGGTTAAATAGCCCAGGCAGATCAAACCCAGGAGCACAAATGCGCCCACTGTAAGCTCTACTTTGTATCCCTTGCTCATATGCGGCCTCAAATCTTTTTATCTGGATTTTATGCTTCGCTGGCACAGACCAGGCTGATCCTTTGCTGCTCTTGCTGACCTGCCTTTCTTGCCAGCTCCTGCAGGGAGCTCTGACCATCCCAGGGCAGCACAGTATAATAAATGGAAAAATCGACACAATTGTTGGTATGCTCCTGGCTATGCATGAAGCTTTTTCCCTGCAGTTCCTGCATAACATCCCTGCCCAACTCATTTGCTCCCTGGATATCCTGGCCCAACAGGATACAAAGCACCCTGTCCTGACTAAATCGGCCCAGTGCATCCCCGGAGCTTTGCATATGCCTGCTCAAGCTTCTGGATACAGCTGAGACTATCTCCTGGGCCAGAAAGTGCCCTGCCTGCTCTTCCACCCGCTCCAGATTCTCTATACCCACAAGCAGAAGGCAACATCCCTGCACTTGGCTATCTTGAGCCAGCTGCAAGAAGTAACCCTCCAGCTCCCTTCTGGTCATAAGGCCCAGGACATGATTCCGCAGACTCTGGGTACTGTTCAGGAAATCATACACCACCTGATGTTCAAAGCGCTCCAGCTCCCTGGAGCTGCCTTGAAACAGAATCCTGCCCTCCTCCAGGACTGCGACTCGATTGGAGATATAAAAAACATCCGGGACATCATGGCTGACCAGAATGGAGGTAAAACCGAACTGCTTCTGGTTCTCGGTGATCATGGCTAGAACGTTGTTCTTGCGCAAGGGATCCAGACCTGTGGTGGGCTCATCAAAGAGTACCACCTCAGGATCCGTAACCAGGGCCCTGGCCATAGCCACCCGCTTCTGCATCCCTCCGGAGATCTGGGAAGGGAATTTCTTACCGATGTCCCCCAGATCCAAAATCTCCATTTTTTCTCTAACCTTGGTCTCAATCTGATTGGGATGCAATCCATGTCTTTCCTGCAGGGGCAGGGCTATGTTTTCGAATATGCTCATGGAGTCGAACAGGGCATTGTTTTGGAACATATAGTTCATTTTTCCCAGGACTTCCCTCTTTTCCCTGCGAGACATCTGGCCTAAGTCCTGGCCCTGGTAGAGGATCCGGCCTGAATCCGGACTCAAAAGGCCAATGATCAGTTTCAGGGTCACGCTCTTGCCCACCCCGCTCTTGCCGATCAGGGTAGTCACCTGGCCCGGATAGATCAAAAGATCCGCCCTATCCAGGACCACCTTGTCCCCGAAACTCTTGCTCACCTGTCTAAATTCGATCAAAGGGGTCTGCATAAGCTAAAGCAAAAATGAAGTCAGTATATAATCAAAAACCAGCACCGCCACGCAGGACATGACCACCGCACTGGTGGTGGCCAGACTCACGCCCTTGGCCCCGAAGCCCTGGCTGCGCAAGTGCACGTAAAAGCCCTGATAACAGCATATAGTCACCACCAGCAGTCCAAAGACCAAGGATTTGTAGAGGCCACCAGTGATATCCGCCATAACCACCATATCCTGCATGCGCGTAAAATATATGCCAGAGTTAATCCCCAGCAGCCAGCATCCGGTCACATATCCCCCCAGTATACCCACCACGTCGAACAATGCAGTAAGCAGTGGAAAGGAAATCACTGCTGCCACGATCCTGGGACTGAACAGGTAGCGCACCGGATCCACCTCCATGGTCACCAGGGCGTCTATCTGCTCTGTGATGCGCATGATGCCGATCTCTGCCGCCATGGAGGATCCGGCCCTGGCGATGACCATGATCGCAGTCAGCACCGGGCCCAGCTCCCTGATAATCGCCAGGGCCACAGCAGCACCCAACACCCCTTCTGAGCCGAACTTGACCAGGGTATAGTACAGTTGCAGGCCCATGACCATGCCGGTGAACAGAGCCACCAGCATAATCACCACCACTGACTTGACCCCGATGAAATAGACCTGCTCCAGGTTCTTGCGCAGCTGAAAAGGGTATTGGAAGACAGTCAATAATCCGTGCAGGAAGAACAGGAAGACACCTCCCAGCTCCCTAAGCAGGAAAAAGAACCACCTGCCAAGCAAGGCCAGGAAATCCAGGATGGGCCAGAACATATTCATTTCGCTTCAGCAGCCTAATCCAAGCTCTCTGAGAAGCTTGCAGTTTTTGAGTTCTTACGCCAAGCAAGCCGGCAACAGCTGTTCAGAACTGTCTGTCCAGAACCAGATGGGAAAAATAGCCCCATACCGCAGCCAGATAAAACGGAACCAGTATCTGCCAAGGGGTCTCAAACAAGAATACCGGCAAGGCAGCCACCAGCAGGGGCACTCCTAGCATGGCCCACCAGGTATGTGTCCAGCGCCTGTGCTGGGACAAAGCAGGGAACATGGCGCAAAATCCCAAAATTCCCGCCCACTTGTACAGCCCCTTGAGCATCAGGCTCAAGCTGAACAGGGCCAAAAGGCCATAAAAGAACCTTTGGCTTGCAGAATCAGTGTCTATGTCCGGAAACAGGCTACCCAGGAAAACAAATACCAGCAGGACCAGGATCAGCCTAGGTTCAGGCTCATACCAGCCCATCCAGTATGCTCCGGCCAGTATCCCGGCTCCTGTGAGCAGCCCTACTGAGCCATGCGCTTTGTATCCCGGCATCAGCAAAATCTCCTTAGCTGCCCAGAATCTTGGACACCACCCAACTGGGCAGAACAATGTCCGGGTACTGAATATACAAGCCTCAGCAACAAAAAGCAAATCTGCACCTCCGGTAACACCCATGCTGGACAGAAGAAGCCAAGATACCTGCCCTGATTTTTTTCCTTGACCTTGACATGCATACACAGCCTGACGTATGCATGTGAAAAAAAAATCAAAGAAAATGGAGCAGCAAATGGCCAGCAAGCACAACCTCACCCGCAGAGAGTGTCTGCGCTATCTGGGTGCACTGGGTCTGGGAGCCACAGCCTCAGGACTCTTCCTGCAGCCCGGATTCGCCAGTTCCAATTCCCAGTTGCAGCAAGCCTCCAGGGTTCTGCCCTTGATGGGCACCATGGTCAGGGTCACCATCTACGATCCCAGCCGGGACAAGGCCTTGCAGGTCCAGGAAGAGGCCCTGCAAGAGATGCAAAGATTGATCCCCATATTCAACCGCTTTGACTCCCAGGGCCATTTGGCCCGGCTGAACAGGCACAAGTCCTTGCAGGACGTCCCCCCTGAGCTGGACCTGGTCCTGAGTCAGGCTATCCGGCTGCACCAGGCCAGCAGCAAAAGCTTCGACATCACAGTCCTGCCCTGGCTGGAGGAGTATGCGCAACGTGTGGAACAGACAGGACATCCCCCGGATCCACAAAGGGCCAGGGAGCTTCGAGAGGCCTTGGGCATGGACAAGCTCCAGCTGGGGCCAGGCAGGGTCAGACTGCTGCACCCCGAGGCCAAGCTGACCCTGGACGGCATAGCCAAGGGCTACATAGTGGACAGGGCAGCCAAGCTTATCCAGGAGCAGGGCATAAGCCACGCCCTGATCGATGCCGGAGGGGATCTGCGGGTGATAGGAGGCAAGGACCAGGCCTCGCCCTGGATGATAGGAGTCCAGGATCCCAGGGGGAAACAGGACTATGCCCAAAAGCTTGCCTTGCGGGATATGGCGGTGGCCACTTCCGGGGATTACCAAAGATTCTTCAGCCCTGGATTCAGGCATCACCATCTGCTGCATCCAGGCCAGGACAGCTCCCCTGGGCAAACAGCCAGCTGCACAGTGGCCGCACCCAGCGCCATGCTCGCGGACAGCCTGTCCACAGCCCTGTTCGTACTGCCCATAGACAAGGGCCTGGAGCTGGCCCGGAGATTCCCTCAGGCCCAGGCTCACATCATCCAGAAAGGAGGCAGGAGATTCAGCTCCCAGGGCTGGTCCAGACTGCTGGCTTAGATGGTAGCGGTCATTAGTATCGAAAGCGATTACGACAACGACCACGATTACGATTTGCTCTGCCCTCCCCTCGCTGTCGTTGTCGTGGTCGTGGTCGTAATCGATACTGATGACACCTACCTTATTTCCCTCAATGCACCTGCAACCTTGTTTGCCCCTGCTTTTGGAGATGGCCTTCCAGTTCTGCCCTATCTACTTCCCTGCCCTGCAGGAAAATCTTTGCAGGCGATGCCCACAAACTTGAGCCTTGCTGCTTTATGAGCTCCAGAAGACTTCTATTTTGCAGAACAATGCCCCGGGGCAGAAAATTCTCCGCCAGCTCCGGAGCCAGGAAGTTGAACAGCTTGATCTGCAGGGGCAGGTCCTGGGAACTAGCTTTTTCCGCCTGGCCCTGGTAGCTGATGGATCCCCTCAAAGCCGCATAATATCCCCCTTTGCGCATGGTGGCCCCCACCAGGCCAGGCATGGCTGAAGACAGGGCAAGGACTGACCAGGCCTTGGGGTAGGCCTTTTCCGGATCATCCACTGGGCTGGAGTCCAGGAATATGGTCTGCACCCTGTCCTGGAGGTAGTCCACGGATATGCCGAATTCAGCGTTCAGGATCTGTTGCAGGGACAACCCTCCGGGCACCAGGACATAGAAACCCTGCCGCAGCAGGCAATTGAAATTATCCCATCTGTCCCTGGGCAAGCTAAGCTCCACCAGGGGCAGCTCCTTGTATTCCAGACTGCTTGGCTCAGGCATGAAAATTCCCTTCCAGCACAAAAGGCGGCCATCTGGCCGCCTTTTGTGCTGGGCTTTAGTAAGAGGAATCACTCTTCCACCTCAAAAAAGACATCCATCTCCACGAACTTCCTCTAACTGCGGGGAGATTCTGGCTTATCTGATATGGTTGGTGATGTTTCGAGCTCTATCTACCAGTTGAAGACCTGATCCAGCTCCTGGTCCGGCACATCAAAGGTGACGTTGTGCGGAGCCAGGGCCTCTCGCTTAAAGAACAGGGGCAGCCTGTCGTGGGCTGGGCCGAACCCTGCCTTGGCATTGAAGTCCCTTTCATTCTTCAGGATGGACTTGCCCAGCTCGGTCACGTCATCTGCAGTCAGCTCCAGGCCATAGCAAGCATTGATCATGTCGATCAGGGCTTGGAAGGTCTCAGGCTGATCCAGGACAGCAAAGGCGATAAACAGGCACATGCCTGTAGCGTCTATAGAGGCAGTGGCTATCTGCAGGGTGCGGGAAAGATCCACCTGGCCCTCTGGCTTCAGGGGATCCACATCCCCGCCCACCTTGAGCATGTTCTGGGCCACTGCGTAGCCAGCAGTATGGTCCGCGCCCATGGTGGTGGTGGCGTAGGTCACCCCGATGCCCTTAACTGACCTGGGATCGTAGGCTGGCAGGGATTGGCCCTTGACCACCGGGGCTCGCTCAATGCCGAAGGCCTTGGCTGTAACCTCGGTGCCGCTGCCCAGGATCCTGCCCAAGGGTGTGCCCTTGCCCGCCTCGTGGACCAGATTGATGGCTCCCTTGGCATCCCCGAACTCGATCAGGCCGGCTTCCATGGCCACGCCAATGGCGGTACCCATCTCGATGGTATCAAATCCATAGTCGTCATCCAGAAAATCCAGCTTCGCAATATCGTCCAGATCGCAGATGCCGCAGTTGCCGCCATGGGCCCAGACTGTTTCGTATTCCGGCTGCTTGCTCACAAAATTGCCATCCTTGTCCAAAAACTCCCCGGAACAGCGCATAACACAGCCCCGATGGCAGCCATGGGTGGGATTCCCGCCCCGGCTGCTCTCCAGCTCAGCCTGGGACTCGCCGCTGATCTTGCCTGCATCCTGGTACTGGCCGGTTTTGAAGTTGTAGG
>JBKGXZ010000029.1:0-17095 GCA_046546355.1 Desulfohalobiaceae bacterium
CAAAAAAACACATTTTTGTATCTCCCCCTAATTGCCAACCAACACCGCAGCGAAATCCTGCCTGCTGTGCTGCATCCCCCTGCTTCAGCCCTGGATCAGTCTTTCCTCCATGCAAAAAAATACATTATTGTACCTTTATCTAGGTTTCAATAAAATTGTGTTAACCTAACATACTGTTTTTCATATCTAAAATTATCTGGCCTGCTTTTTGCCAAGGGAGAGGTAAAGCCCAACCCCTAAAATTCCCAAAGGCAAAAGGAGGTCTTGTCGTGGAACAGATTCTGGAACTGAGCTATGCCCTGGACACTTTTTATTTTCTTATCTCGGGGCTCCTGGTAATGTGGATGGCTGCCGGCTTCTCCATGCTGGAAGCTGGCCTGGTCAGGAGCAAGAACACTGTGGAGATCCTGACCAAGAATGTTTCCCTGTACTCCATCGCCTGCATCATGTACATGCTGGTGGGCTACAACATCATGTACGGCTCTGGCGGCTCCATTCTGCCTGGAATCGGTTTACTGGTTTCCGGGGACAACAGCGTGCAGAGCGTGATCTCCGGCGGAGCTGACGCTCCTTACTACTCAAACATATCCGATTTCTTTTTCCAGGTGGTGTTCGTGGCTACCGCCATGTCCATTGTCTCCGGTGCAGTGGCGGAGCGCATGAAGCTCTGGGCATTCCTGGCCTTTGCCGTGGTCCTGACCGGCTTTTTGTACCCGGTACACGGCTATTGGACCTGGGGCGGCGGATTTTTGGACCAGCTAGGCTTCAGCGACTACGCGGGCTCAGGCATTGTGCATATGGCAGGGGCTGCAGCAGCTTTGGCCGGAGTGCTCATCCTGGGTCCCAGAAAAGGCAAATACAGCCCTGAAGGCAAAATCCAGCCCATACCTGGAGCCAATCTACCCCTGGCCACCCTGGGCACCTTTGTGCTCTGGATGGGCTGGTTCGGTTTCAATGGCGGCTCAGAGCTCAAGGTCTCTGACGTGGAATCCGCCAACGCTGTGGCCTTAGTCTTTGCCAACACTAACCTGGCTGCTGCAGCAGGCCTGGTGGCTGCCCTGATCACCTCCCAGCTCAGATTCGGCAAGGCTGATCTGACCATGGTCCTGAACGGGGCCTTGGCCGGGCTGGTGGCCATAACTGCTGAGCCTGCCGCTCCCTCCATGATTTTGTCCTGCTTCATTGGTGCGGTGGCAGGTGTGATCGTGGTCTTTTCCATCCTGGCCCTGGACAGGCTGCGCATCGATGACCCAGTGGGCGCAATATCCGTGCATGGAGTGGTAGGCATCTGGGGGCTGCTGGCAGTGCTGATCTCCAGCCCTGGCGCCACCTTTGTAGGCCAGATCGCAGGCATCGTGGTCATCTTTGCCTGGATGTTCGGCACCAGCCTTATCCTGTGGACCATCCTCAAGGCCGTGATAGGCATCAGGATCAGCGAGGAGATGGAATACGAGGGCATGGACTTGGCAGAATGCGGCCTGGAAGCCTATCCAGAGTTCACGGTGGATCAGAGATAGCCAATTCTGCAAAAAATATAATCACAAGGAGCAGGACATGATAAAGATAGAGATCATCACCAGGCCCTTCAAGCTGGAGGAGGTCAAGGACACCCTCTCCGAGCTGGGCATCCAGGGTATGACTGTAAGTGAGGTCCGCGGTTTCGGCCGGCAGAGGGGCCACAAGGAGATCTACCGCGGCGCTGAATACCACGTAGACCTGGTAGCCAAGATCAAGATCGAGGTGGTCATCAGCGAAGACCTGCTGGAGGAGGCTGTGCAGGCTGTACAGGAGGCGGCCAAAACCGGCAAGGTTGGAGACGGCAAGATCTTTATCTCCTCCATGCAGGACGCCATTCGCATCAGGACCGGGGAAAGGGGCCAGGAGGCCCTCTAAGCCCACACCATAGCTCCCCCCCTTCTTGCAATCCGTGACTCCAGGGTTCCCCCCTCCCCCTGGAGCGCGGATTGCTTTCTTCTTGCAAAAGGACTATGCTGCTTACATCAGATGTCCAACCCCCCAAAAACCTTGTGAGAAATTCATGCCTGATAATTCCAGACAAGCTCCACTCCAAATCCTGCTTTTACAGCAAAAAGGCAGGGGCGAAAGCAAGATCCAGGGCATCAGGGAACTCTATCCAGAGCGCTTCCAGATTAAGACCCTGGACCTAGAGCACCCCCTGCCCAGGATCCTGGATGATACCTCTGATTATCTGCCTCACAAAATCCAGGCCGATCTGGTCCTGGACTATCTGCTGCATCCTGATCTGTCCCAGGACCTGGCCCAGAGCTGTGAAAAGCAGGGCATCCCGGTCATTGCCTCCGGCAAGAAGCTGGTCCAGAACTGGGCCCTGACTCCGCCTGTGTGCTGCGCCCTGCCCCCCAGCGCCAGCTGCGGGGAATACTGCCGCCTCTTCGGCTATCCCCGCTTCAGCCTCCAGCTTGAGGGACAGAGAATAACCGAGCTCAAAGTCCTGCGCGGCGCGCCCTGTGGCGCCACCTGGAAGGCTGCTGCTGCCATCCAGGGCCTTGATGTGCAGGAAGCCCTGCAGAAGATAGGCCTGCAGACCCAGTTCTTCTGCACCGCGGATCCGGCCAACTGGGACCCTATAGGCGGCAAGAGCCCGGTACACCTGGCAGCTGACCTGCACCTCTCTGCCCTGAAGCAAGCCTTAAAACAGGCTGCTCAACACAGCCGAGCCCAGGCCGAATAACCGTAGACAGGCCTTATTGTTATTGCTAGTTTTGCTATGAGACTTAGAAAAGTACAATGGAGCACCAGCCTTCGGGCCAGAGCAGATCCTGGGTTAACCCGGATACTGGCAACAAGTTCCAGGCCACCCCTGGGCCGGCCCGCGCAGGGCAGGACAGGATCTACCGAGACATAGAGATCTCCGCCAACGTAGACGGCAAGCAGGAGACTGTGCAGGCCCAGGCCTACCGGGATCAGGGCCGCTGGGTCCTGGAACAGTAGGCATTGTTGGCTGGTATGCAAAACTGGATCTTCAGGTACTGCTTTTTGCAAAACAACGACAGCCAGTCGCCCCCTGTAGAGCCTGCGGTTTTACATAGACTGGTATCGAAGTGTCTTGATCTATAAGGAGGAGTATTGTCCTATGCGAAGCAGAAGCATTGCGATTATTTTGATTCTGGCCCTTTTTTGCCTCCCTTTGCTAATCTCCTGTGCATCCAGCAGCAAACAGGAGCAAGGCAGCCAGGTGGGCGCAGCCTCGGGGGCTGGCATCGGGGCCATCCTGGGCCAGGCCATTGGCAGGGATACTGAGAGCACCCTGATCGGCGCCGGGGCTGGAGCCATTGTGGGCGCAATAGCCGGCAATCAGGTAGGCAAGTATATGGACCGGCAGGAAAGGGAGCTCAGGCAGGCCATGGAGCAGCAGGAGCAGGCCAGCATCAGCAGGGATCAGGAGATCCTGCAGGCCACCTTCAACTCCGAGGTGTTCTTTGATTTCGATTCCGCAAATCTCAAGCCCGGGGGCCGCAGGGAACTGGAGCGAGTGGCCCAGGTCCTGAACAAGTATCCCAAAACCACCATCAGGATAGAAGGCCATACGGACCAGACAGGCCCTGAGGAATACAACCAGGAGCTCTCAAAGCGCAGGGCAGAAGCAGTAAAAAAGGCCCTGATCCAGATGGGGGTCATCGAGAGCCGTGTCCATGCAGTGGGCTACGGGGAAACCCAGCCCATCTCCTCAGATCCTTCTCAAAACCGGAGGGTGGAGCTCTTAATAGAGCCCATCACCAAAGGCTAGGCCTATTAAGATGCGCCTAATAGCCCTTTTCTGCCTCCTGTGTCCAGTGCTGCTAGTCTCCTGTTCTCAGCCTCGAAGCAGCAATCAGCAAGAGCTCCAGGAGCTCAAACAGGAAATGCAGACCACCAGGCAGGAGCTGCAGGAATTGCGTAGAGATTTGGACGAATTGCGCCAGGAGCATCTGCAGAGCCTCAAGGATATCCGCGAAGACCTGCAGCAGATGGCCAAGTTCATGCAGATCTCCCTGGACAATCTGGCTAAAAACAGGTCTGAAAAGCAAGAAAGCCCAGACGCCAGGCAAAGGATGCAGGACAGCATGCAGAAGTTCCTGGATTTGACTGACCAGCTCCTGGAAAAAATGAAGCAGGAGCTGCAAAAGGAGCTGGACCCTTCAAAGCAAAAGCAGCAGGAGTAAGATGAAGAGCTTAATCCCGGGCTGTTTGTATGGAAAACAGTTATCGGTTAACGGTTATCAGGACTTTGGATCTGACCCAATAACCGATAACTGGTATCTGCTAACTGATAACTGATGACCGATAACTGGTAACCGATAACCGATAACTTTTTCCTATCCCGATGTGCCCATTCTGGGCGTGATAGCTATTTGCCAAAGGGACACTTGGGGTAAGTACAAGACCTGCAGCCCAGACAGAGTCCGCCCTCGCCCATGGCCGCCAGCTCTTGGGATGTAGGCTGCAGCCCGGCCAAAAGCTGGGGCAAAATGAGATCCAGGCTGGTGGTCTTGTAGTACAGCGCACAGGCCGGCACCCCCAGCACCTGGGCAGAGCCTATCCTGCCGCACAGGGTCATGGCTCCGGGCAAAACCGGCAGGCCGAAGCACTCCTGCTCCAGCCCGGCGCGCAGCAGACCCTGTCTGGTCACATCCTCCGGATCCACGGACAGCCCGGCAGTGGTAATGACCAGGTCCGCCCCTGCTCGCAGGAGCTTGCCCAGCCCTTCCTGAATGGCTTCTGCCTGGTCCGGGACAATATCCGTGCCCACCACCTCTCCAGAAAAATTCTCCACCTTGGCCTTGATCACCGGGATAAACCTGTCCTGGATCAACCCGGTGAAAACCTCGGTGCCTGTAACCAGGATGCCTGTCTTGGGCCTGCGCAGCTGCAAAACCTGCAGCAATGTGCCTGAGCCCAGGATACGCAGTGCCCGCGCATGTTCCGCCTTTTCCAGATACAAAGGAATTGCCCTGGTGCCTGCCAGAATCTTGCCCTCTTCCACCACCAGCCTGTTCTGCCTGCTGGCGCAGACCACCCTGGGCTGCAGGTTGAAAGCCCGCAGTAACTCCTGGTCCAGGACAAAGAGACCCTGTCTGGCTGCCCGGAAATTGATCTTGCCCTCTTTGGGCCTGGAATCATACTCCACCCCAGGTCCAGCCATGGCCCGGGCGAACTCCAGGGCAGCCTGGTCCTCATGCACCCAGTCCCCAAGCTCATCAGCCTGGTCCTGCACATAGACAGTATTCCTGCCCATCTGCTGCAGGCGGCAGACATCCCCGGCAGCCAGGGTCTGGCCTGCATTGAACTCCGCATCCTTATTCTCTCCTGGCACAATGCGGGTCATGTCGTGGGCTGTCCTTTGCCCCACAGCTTCCTGCACAGGTACACTGCGCACATTGGGTCGACTATCTTCCTGGCCTGGCGAAAATTCATAAGGGGCCTCCCCCTGGCAGCCCCGGCATATGGGGCCGTCATGCACAGGATAGGGCTCCCCGCAGGCAGGACAGATATCCACCTTGCCCATGCTGTGCTTGCCCAGGAGCCTGGCCTTGATCTGTATCCTCTCCACCTTGCAGACCCCGGATCCTGCCCTCTGAATTTCCTCGAACAGCTTCTCGGTATCCTGCTCCTGCTTGGGCTTGGTCTTCAACAACCAGGCCCGGATCTCAGGCCAGTCTGCCAGCTTGTGCTGGTCCAGGGCCACCCGCACCCCCTGGCCGGTATACTTGTCCTACCTGCTTTGCTCATTGCACAACCACCAGGTATTGCCTATAATTAACCTTTTGATTTACGCATTCTTGGCAGCGAGTCTTTTGCGTCCTGTGGGCCGAACCTTCGGACCCTTTGATACTTACAACTTCCCTAAATAAATAGAGATAATTCTGCGTATGGGCCCCAAACAGGTCCCACTGGTGGACGACCCCCAGTGGTACAAAGACGCAGTGATTTACCAGGTCCACGTCAAGGGCTTCCAGGATCTGGACGAAAACGGCATCGGAGACTTCCAGGGTCTGCTGCAGAGGCTGGACTACCTGCAGGAGCTGGGAGTCACCGCGATCTGGCTTTTGCCCTTCTACCCTTCGCCCTTGCGGGACGACGGGTACGACATCGCTGACTACTACGACGTGCACCCGGACTACGGCAGCCTCAGAGACTTCCAGGAGTTTTTGAAGTCTGCCCACTACCGGGGCATCAGGGTCATCACCGAGCTGGTTTTGAACCACACTTCTGACCAGCATCGCTGGTTCCAGCTCTCCAGAAGGGCCAGCCCGGGATCTCCCATGCGGGACTTCTATGTCTGGAGCGATACCGTGCACAGGTACCAGGAAGCCAGAATCATCTTCAAGGACTTCGAGACCTCCAACTGGACATTTGATCAATTGGCTGGAGCCTATTACTGGCACCGCTTTTACTCCCATCAACCTGACCTCAACTTTGACAACCCCAGGGTGCACAAGGCCCTGCTCAAGGTCATCGACTTCTGGCTGGGCATGGGGGTGGACGGGCTCAGGCTGGATGCCGTGCCCTACCTCTATGAGCGCGAAGGCACCAACTGCGAGAACCTGCCAGAGACCCACGAGTTTTTGCAGAAGCTGCGCAGCCATGTAGAGGAGCACTACCCCAACCGGCTGCTCCTGGCGGAAGCCAACCAGTGGCCAGAGGATGCAGCTGCCTACTTCGGGGACGGGGACGAGTGCCATATGGCCTTCCACTTCCCTATCATGCCCAGGCTGTACATGGCCCTGTGGATGGAGGACCGCTTCCCCATGGTGGACATCCTGGAGCAGACCCCAGAGATCCCGGAGAGCTGCCAGTGGGCCATTTTCCTGCGCAACCACGACGAGCTGACCCTGGAGATGGTCACTGATGAGGAGCGGGACTACATGTACCGGGTCTACGCCCGGGACCCCCGGGCCAGGATCAACCTGGGCATCAGGCGCAGGCTGGCCCCCCTGCTGAACAACAACCGCAGGAAGATCGAGCTCCTGAACTTCCTGCTCTTTTCGCTGCCCGGGACCCCGATCATCTACTACGGAGACGAAATAGGTATGGGGGACAACTACTTCCTGGGGGACCGCAACGGGGTGCGCACGCCCATGCAGTGGAGCCCGGACCGCAACGCCGGCTTTTCCAGGGCCAACCCCCAACACCTCTACCTGCCGGTGATCCTGGACCCTGAGTATCACTTTGAGGTAGTCAATGTGGAAAACCAGGACAAGAATCTATCCTCGCTGTTATGGTGGATGCGCAGGGTGGTGGCCATGCGGGGCAGGTTCCAGGCCTTCGGCAGGGGCACAATCAGATTCCTGCTCCCGGACAATTCCAAAGTCCTGGCCTTTTACCGGGAATACCAGCAAGAGACTATCCTGGTGGTCATCAACCTCTCCAGGTTTGCCCAGGTGGCCTCCCTGCAGCTTGCAGAGTACTCCGGATATGTGCCTGTGGAGGTCTTCAGCGGCAACAGGTTCCCGGTAATCGGCAACAGCGAATATGTTTTCACCCTGGGCAGCCATGACTGCTTCTGGTTTTTGCTGCAGCAGGAAACGCCTAGCAAGCAGGAGGAGGCAGAGCTGACCAGGCTGCACTGCCCTGAATCCTGGGAGGACATCCTTACCGGCTCCCTGAGCCGCAAGCTGGAGCGCGTTGTCCTGCCCGCATTCCTTCAGGGCAGGCGCTGGTTCCGCTCCAAGTCCAGGCGTATCAGGAATGTAAGAATCATAGATGACATCCCCATGCAGGCCAAGAACAGCATCCTGCACCTGATTTTGCTGGAGGTCTACTTCAGCGAGGGCCCCAGTGAGATCTACTTCCTGCCTCTGGGCTTCTTGCAGCAGGAACAGACCCAGAACCTGGAGCAAGAGCAGCCTGAATTCGTGCTGGCCAGGGTCGGCGGAGCCCCTGGCCAGGGCCTGCTGGTGGACGCCTGCTGTCTGCATGAATTCAGACAGGCCCTGATCCAAGCCATAGCTCAGAATATAAGTCTGCACGGACAGCAAGGCTGCCTGCAGGCCAGGCCCGGCGGGCATCTTTCCCAACACTTCCAGACTGAAGCTGAGCAAATAGAATCCAAGGTCCTGCGCGCAGAGCAGAGCAATACCTCTGTTATCTATGGCCAAAGCTACTTCCTGAAGCTGTACCGCAAGCTGGAAGAAGGCCTGAACCCGGATACAGAGCTGACCATCCAGCTCACTGAGAAGAGCCACTTCGCCTACGCCCCAGGCTTTGCCGGGCAGCTGGAGTACAGGCTCCAGGGACAGCAGCCCATGTCTGTGGGGCTTTTGCTCAGCTATATGCCCAATCAGGGGGACGCCTGGTCCTTTGTCCTGGACCACTTGGACCAGTTCCTGGATCAAATCCAGGTCACCAAGGAGGATGCAGCAAAGATCAGACTGCCCGCAAATTTCTACCAGGTGCATCCGGACACTGTGCCCCAGGAGCTATTGCAGCATATGGGCGGCTACTTCCCCCAGATGATATCCCATCTGGGCGAGATTACCGCCAGCATGCACCTCAATCTGGGCCGCAGCCAGGATCCGGACTTCGCCCCGGAGTCCTTCTCCAGGCTCTACCAGCGTTCCTTGTACCAGTCCCTGCGCAGCCTGACCAGAAGGACCCTGTATAGCCTGTCCCAGGCCAGGGACAGGCTGCCCCAGGAGCTGCAGCAGGAGGCGGATGGACTGCTGCAAAAGGAACAGCTCATGCTGCAGGCTTTTTACAGGATCAGCAAACAAAACATCAGCTCCCAGAAAATTCGGGTCCACGGGGATTACCACCTGGGCCAGATACTGTACACTGGCAGCAGCTTCTGCATCGTGGACTTTGAAGGTGAACCAGCCAGATCCCTGGGGGAAAGGAGACTCAAACGCTCCTGCCTCAAGGATGTGGCCGGGATGATTCGCTCTTTTCACTACGCTGCACACAGCGCCCTGGCCAAGCAGCTCAATGTAAGGCCCTCGGACCAGGAACTACTTTCCACCTGGATAGAACCCTGGTACTTGTATGTCAGCGGCATATTCCTGCACAGCTACCTGCTGGCCATGCACGGATCCGGTCTGCTGCCTGAAGATAAGCAGGAGCTGACCCTGCTCCTGGACATCTTCCTCCTGGAGAAGGCCGTATATGAGCTGGGATATGAGCTGAACAACAGACCTGACTGGCTGGGCATCCCTCTGGCAGGCATCAAGAGTGTGCTGGCCAGACAGGGTGTGTAGGATCCTGCAGGCTGCCTGATGGAAACTATTTTGGCCCAGAACCCAAAATACAAAGGACATGCTTTATGCCGGATAATGTATTTTACGACTTCAGCCTGCTGCAGGAAATGGACATCTACCTCTTCAAGCAAGGCAATCACCTGGAGCTCTACCACAAGCTGGGCTCACACCTGGTAAGCAGGGAGGGCAGCCCGGGGGTACACTTTGCAGTCTGGGCCCCGAACGCAGAATACGTCTCTGTCAAAGGGGACTTCAATTCCTGGGATCAGGACAGCCATCCCTTAAGGCTGCGCCAGGACGAATCCGGTATCTGGGAAGGATTTATACCTGGACTGCAGCAGGGGGCTTTATACAAGTACCACATCCGCTCTAGGTTCAATAACTACCAGGCGGACAAAACAGATCCTTTTGCCTTTTATATGGAATACGCCCGCAGCCTGGCCTCGGTGGTCTGGGACCTGGAATATGCCTGGCAGGATCAGGACTGGATGCAATCCAGAGAAAAAGTCAACAGCCTGTCCAGCCCCATCTCGGCTTATGAGCTGCATCTGGGCTCCTGGCGCAGGAAGCCTGAAGAGGGGGACCGTTTCCTGAGCTACAGGGAGCTGGCCCCTGCCCTGGCCTCCTATATCCAGGACACGGGCTTCACCCATGTGGAACTGATGCCGGTCATGGAGCACCCTTTCTACGGCTCCTGGGGCTACCAGTGCCTGGGCTTTTTCGCCCCCACAGCCAGATATGGTACCCCCCAGGACTTCATGTACCTGGTGGATTTCCTGCACCAGCAGGGCATCGGGGTCATCCTGGACTGGGTGCCCTCCCACTTCCCCAGCGACGAGACAGGCCTAGTCTACTTCGACGGCACCCATCTCTTCGAGCACATGGATCCCCAAAAGGGCTTTCATCCGGAATGGAAGAGCTACATCTTCAACTACGGCCGCCACGAAGTGCGCTCCTTTCTGCTGTCCAGCGCCATGTTCTGGCTGGACAAGTACCATGCCGACTGCCTCAGGGTGGATGCTGTGGCCTCCATGCTCTACCTGGACTACGGCCGGGAGGACGGGGAATGGATACCCAACGAGTACGGAGGCAGGGAGAACCTGCAGGCCATAGACTTCCTCCAAACCCTGAACATGTCGGTCTATAAGCATTTCCCAAGCACCCAGACCATTGCCGAGGAATCCACTTCCTGGCCCCAGGTCACCAGGCCCACCTACACTGGAGGCCTGGGCTTCGGCATCAAGTGGAACATGGGCTGGATGCACGACACCCTGGAGTATTTCAGCCAGGATCCAGTCTACCGCAAATACCACCAGAACAAGCTGACCTTCAGCGTCTGGTACGCCTTTACCGAGAATTTCCTGCTGCCTTTGTCCCACGACGAGGTAGTCTACGGCAAAGGCTCCCTGCTGGACAAAATGCCCGGGGACCTGTGGCAGAAGCTGGCCAACCTGCGTTTGCTCCTGGGCTACATGTACACCTACCCCGGCAAGAAGCTCTTGTTCATGGGAGGGGAGTTCGGCCAATGGCAGGAGTGGTACCATGAGGAGAGCCTGCACTGGCATCTGCTCCAGCAACCAGAGCACCAGGGCCTGCAGAGGTGGCTCAGGGAGCTAAACCTGCTCTACAGACAGGAGCCCGCCCTGCACCAGCTGGACTTCCAGCAGCAGGGCTTCGAGTGGGTGGACTTCTCTGACCAGGAAAATTCGGTTATCTCCTATCTTCGCCAGGATGCTGGGCAGGATGAGCTATTCCTGATGGTTTGCAATTTCACGCCTGTGCCCAGGCACAACTACCAAGTAGGCGTGCCTGCCGGCGGATTCTGGCGGGAGATCCTGAACAGCGATGCCCAGGAGTACTGGGGCAGCGGCCAGGGCAACTTCGGAGGCCTCAGGGCCTCCCCTGAACATTGCCACGACAGATACCACTCCCTGAGCCTGACCCTGCCCCCCTTGGGCATAGCCATCTTCAAGAGAACAGAAAACCCATGGAGCTAGGCGCTATCCACCAGGGCGGCTCCCAGACCCTGTTCAGGGTCTGGGCCCCTTTCCAATCCCGGGTTCTGCTCAGCCTGCAGACTCCGCAGCAAAAGGAGGTCCCCCTGCAGCAGGACTCCTGGGGCTATTGGCAGGGTCTGATACCAGGAGTGCCACCAGGCAGCAAGTACTTCTACCGGCTGCAAAAAGGCGAGCTGCTGCCTGATCCCGCATCCCGCCTGCAGCCCCATGGTGTGCATCAGACATCTGAGGTTGTGGACCATGCGGGCTTTGCCTGGCAGGACCAGGACTGGCCCGGGCTGCAAGTACAGGACATGATCCTGTATGAGCTGCATGTAGGCACCTTCGCCCCGCAGGGCACCTTGCAGGCCATTATCCCCAGATTGCCTGAGCTAAAGGAGCTGGGAGTGAACACCTTGAGCCTGATGCCGGTGGCCCAATTCCCGGGCAGCCGCAACTGGGGCTACGACGGAGTCTATCCCTTTGCAGTGCAAAACTCCTACGGCGGCCCCCAAGGCCTAAAAGAGCTGGTCAACGCCTGTCACAGACTGGGGCTGGCTGTGATCCTGGACGTGGTCTACAACCACCTGGGGCCGGAGGGCAACTACTTGCCCAGGTTCGGACCCTACTTCACTGACAAATATCACACCCCCTGGGGCCCGGCCCTGAACTTTGACTCAGGCTACAGCGACCAGGTCCGCAACTTCTTCCTGCAAAACGCCCTGCAATGGCAAAAGGAATTTCACCTGGACGGGCTGCGCCTGGATGCAGTGCACACCATATTCGATCAGAGCCCTAAGCCCTTCCTGCAGGAGCTGCAGGAGACGGTCCAGGCCCAGGCCAGGGAAACAGGCAAGCCCTTCAACCTGATCGCAGAAAGCGATCTGAATGATGCCCGGCTTTTGAGAAGCCCTGAACAAGGCGGCTGCGGCCTGAACGCCCAGTGGCTGGACGACTTCCACCACAGCCTGCACGCCCTGTTGACCGGCGAAAGACAAGGCTACTACCAGGATTTCGGTAGCCTGAAACAACTGCAAAAATCCCTGCAGCAGGGCTATGCTCTAACCTGGGATTACTCCAGGTTCCGCAAACGCCGTCACGGCAGCCCTGACCCTGACCTGCCACCAGGGCAGCTTATTGCCTATGACCAGAGCCACGACCAGGTGGGCAACCGCATGCAGGGAGATCGCCTCTGCCAGCTTGTGTCCTTTGAGCAGACCAAGCTGGCTGCCGCCCTGACCCTGCTTGCCCCCTTCCCCCCCATGCTGTTCATGGGCCAGGAGTATGCCGAAACCGCGCCTTTTCTGTATTTTATCAGCCACGGGGATCAGGATCTGATCAAGGCCGTGCGCAGGGGCAGGAAGCAGGAGTTCGCTGCCTTCGGCTGGACCCAGGAGCCTCCTGATCCCCAGAGCCTGCAAACCTTCCAGGCCAGCTTCCTGCACTGGGAGCTGCGCCATCAGGGCAGACACGCCGTCCTCAGGGCCTGGCACCAGGAGCTTCTGCGCCTGCGCCGCTCCCTGCCCTGCCTGGCCAGCAGGGATTTGCAAAGCCAAAGGGTACAGGCCCTGGAGGAGCAGGGTCTGCTGCTTGTCTTTCTAAACAGCCCTCAGGAGGAAGCGGCCATAATCTTTGCCTTCCAGGCAGGCGTCTGGCCTGAACCACCGGCAGGAGAGGGCTGGGAGAAGCTCCTGGATTCCTGGGAACAAAAGTGGTTTGGACCTGGCTGTTTGCTGCCTGACAGGGCCTGGGCCCCGGAGGCCTTAAGCCTGCCCGGGCCTGGAGCCGCGCTTTTGAGACGCTGCAAAACCTCAACCTGAATACGGATCAACACCTTATGTCTTCTCGCTACATCTGCGTCCACGGCCACTTCTACCAGCCTCCCAGGGAGAACCCCTGGCTGGAGGAAGTGGAGCTGCAGGAGTCAGCTGCCCCGTTCCACGACTGGAACCAGCGCATCACTGCGGAATGCTACGCCCCGAACACCGCCTCCAGGATCCTGGACCAGGACAAGCGGATCCTGTTCATAGTCAACAACTACTCCCAGATCAGCTTCAATTTCGGCCCTACTTTGCTCTCCTGGCTGCAGAGGCACCAGCCTGAGACCTACGCCAGTATCCTGGAAGCTGACCGCCAGAGCCAAAAGCGCTTTTCAGGCCACGGCTCTGCCTTGGCCCAGGTCTTTAATCACATGATTATGCCCCTGGCCAACCGGAGGGACAAGCAGACCCAGGTCCTATGGGGCATCCAGGATTTCCAGACCAGATTCGGCCGCTTCCCTGAGGGCATGTGGCTGCCAGAGACCGCCGTGGACACCGAGAGCCTGGAAGTTCTGGCTGAAAACCAGATCAAGTTCACCATTCTGGCCCAGCACCAAGCCGCCAGCATCAGACCTTTGCAGGGCGGGAAATGGACAAATGTCCTGGGAGGCAGGATAGATCCCACCCGGCCCTACCTCTGCCGCCTGCCCTCTGGCAGGCAAATAGCCATCTTTTTCTATGACGGGCCCATCTCCCAGGACATAGCCTTCGGTGGCCTGCTGAACAACGGTGAGCACCTGGCTGGCAGACTGAGCTCCGGATTCAGCCAGGAGCGGGGCTGGCCCCAGCTGGTGCACGTGGCCACAGATGGGGAAACCTACGGCCATCACCACCGCATGGGAGACATGGCCCTGGCCTTTGGCCTGTTCTATATCGAGGCCCAGGACCTGGCCAGAATCACTATCTATTCAGAATACCTGGAGAAGCACCCCCCGGAGTGGGAAGTGCAGATCCTGGAAAACAGCTCCTGGAGCTGCGCCCACGGAGTGGACCGCTGGAGAAGGGAATGTGGCTGCCATAGCGGCATGCAGCCCAAGTGGCAGCAGAAATGGCGAGGCCCCCTGCGCCAGGGCATGGATATGATCCGGGACAGGCTGCAGCCCGTCTTCCAGGAGCAGGGCTCCAGGTATCTGCAGGATCCTTGGCAGGCCAGGGACGCCTATATCCAGGTCCTGCTGGACCGCAGCCCGGACAACGTGCAGAGCTTCCTGGATAAGCACAGCAGTCGCCAGCTTGAGCCGGATGAAAAAAGCAGGGCCCTTATACTGCTGGAGATGCAGCTGCACTGCCAGCTGATGTACACCAGCTGCGGCTGGTTCTTTGACGAAATCTCTGGCCTGGAACCCATCCAGGTCATGTGTTACGCAGCCCGGGCTATACAACTGGCTGCTGAGCTGGGATGTACTTCCCTGCGGCAGGAATACCTGCGGACCCTGAAGAAGGCCCCCAGTAACAAGTATTCCCACGGCAAAGAGATCTTTGAAAGGTTTGTAGAGCCTGCCCAGGTGGACTTTACCCTCCTGGCAGGCCACTTTGCACTGTTCTCCCTGTTCGTGGAAGATCCGGAACAGATACAGCTCTACTGCTACAGAGCCCAGAACCAAGTTTATCAGAGACTGCAGGCCGGCAGCCTCAGGCTGGCCCTGGGCAGAAGCAGAGTCAGCTCCAGGATCACCTGGCAGCAGGAGCAGGTCTGCTTCGCAGCTGCCTATCTGGGCGGGCACAATGCAAACTGCGGCCTGCGTCTGAACATGAGCGATCAGGAGTTCCAAGCCATGCAGCAAGAGATCAAGGCGGCCTTCCAGCAGGAGGATCTGCCCAATCTGATCCGCTGCATGGATAAGCACTTCGGCAGCCACAGCTACACCCTCTGGCACTTATTTAAGGACGAGCAGCAAAAAGTGATCCAGGAAATCCTCCAGTCCCGCCTGGAAGAGATCCATTTCGGCTTCAGGCAGGTCCTGGAGCAAAACCATGCCCTGCTCAACTTCCTGACCCGCATCCAGACGCCTCTGCCCCGCACCTTGCGGGTCAGTGCAGAGACTGTGATCAACACCGAGCTGGCCCAACTCCTGGAGCAGGAACAAGCCAACCTGGACCGTATCCAGGAGCTGGTCAGACAGGTCAGGGACTGGAGGATCGAGCTTGAGTCCACCAGCCTGGGATTCAAAGCCGGCTGGTATATAGATTCCCAGATGCAGAAACTATTGGATCAGCCTGAGGACATGGAGCTGATGCAGCATGTCCTGCAGCTTTTGCGCAGCCTGGAGCCGCTGAAGCTGGATCTGAACCTCTGGAAATCCCAGAATATCATCTTTGAGCTGGCCAGGCGCCTGCATACCCAAAAAACCATGGCTGCTAGGGATGGAAACCAGGAAGCCAGGGACTGGGTAGAGCTGCTGCGCAGCCTGGCAGAGCTCCTGGAAGTGAACATCTCCTGAGCCAGACAACCCAAGCTCCTTGCTAGGCCGAATGTTTTTGTCCACGATCTTGAAAAGCGAGCACCAAGCATGAAGAATAGAGCCAGTGGCCTTTTGCTGCACATAACTTCCCTGCCCTCCAGGTACGGACTAGGAGACTTGGGGCCAGGAGCCTTTGAGTTCGCTGATTTTCTGAACAGCGCCGGCCAGGGTTTCTGGCAAGTCCTGCCCCTGAACCCTACAAGCGGTATCTATCAGCACTCCCCCTACAGCAGCGACTCCGCGTTTGCGGGCAACACCCTGCTCATCAGCCCTGAGCTTTTGCAGGCCGACGGCCTGCTCCAGGAAGCAGAGCTGCCTCCTGACACAGCTGCAGACCCTGGGCTTGCTGACTACAGCCAGGCAGCCAGGCTCAAGCAGGAACCCCTGCAGCTAGCCTGTCAGCGCCTGCCGCAACACCCCCTGCTCTGGGCCCAGTATCAGGATTTCTGCAGCAGACACCAGGACTGGCTGCAGGATTACGCCCTGTTCAAGGCCCTCAAGCAAAGGCACAGCCACCTGCCCTGGACTTCCTGGCCGGCAGAGCTGAGGGACCGGGAACCCCAGGCCCTGCTAGAGGCACGTCAGGAGCTGGCAGAGGAGCTGGAGAGCCTCAAAAGGCAGCAGTTCCTGTTTTTCAGGCAGTGGCTCAGACTCAAGGACTACTGCAACCAGAGGGCCATCCAGATCATCGGGGACATGCCCATATACGTCAGCCAGGACAGCGCTGATGTCTGGGCCCACAGGGAGCTGTTCCAGCTGAACCCGGACGGCAGTCCCAGCAGCCTGGCTGGCGTGCCTCCGGACTACTTCAGCAGCACCGGGCAGCTCTGGGGCAACCCCTTATACGATTGGCAACAGATGCAGAGCCAAGGCTTCGCTTGGTGGCTTTCCAGGATGGCCCAGGCCCTGGAGATCTTTGATCTGGTACGTATAGACCACTTCCGGGGTCTGGTGGGCTACTGGGAGGTCCCTGCCGGGGAGCAGACCGCGATGAATGGAGTCTGGCGCAGCGCTCCCGCCTACGAGCTGTTCAACACGCTGCTCAGGCGCTTCCCCTACCTGCCGGTCATAGCCGAGGATCTGGGCGAGATCACTGCAGATGTGCGCGAGGTCCTGGCCCATTACCAGCTGCCCACCATGAAGCTCCTGCTGTTTGCCTTTGACCAGGAAAACCCTGGGCATCCCTTCCTGCCCCACAACTATCCCTCTAACTGTGTGGTCTATACCGGGACCCACGACACCAATACGTTGCTGGGCTGGTATGAACAGGAGGCCACCTCGGAGGAGCAAAGCAGGCTTTTTGCCTACCTGGGGTATGCGCCAGCAGCAGATCAGCTGCACTGGGCAATAATCCGGCTGGGCATGCTATCCCCGGCCAAGCTCATGATACTGCCTGTGCAGGACCTGCTGGGCCTGGATCATCAGGCCAGGATGAATTTCCCTGGCACAGAGCATTCCAACTGGCTCTGGCGGGTCAAGCCCGAACAGCTGCACAACGGGCTGGCTGCAGAGCTGGCCAGGTTGACCAGGATCTATGGCAGGCTCTAGTGCCGCGTCTCATAGATTACGATTTGCTCTGCCCTCCCCTGCCCTCGCTGTCGTTG
>JBKGXZ010000030.1:0-16660 GCA_046546355.1 Desulfohalobiaceae bacterium
CCATGGTCCTGCAGACCTTGAAGGAAAAAGGCCAGAGAGGCTGGCTGCTGGACGGCTTCCCCAGGAATCTGACCCAGGCCAAGAAGCTCTGGGAAGCCCTGCAGGAGGAAGGCCTGAGCCTGGATTACGTGATCGAGATCACCCTGGACAGGCAGGTGGCCAAGAACAGGATCATGGGCCGCAGGCTCTGCGCGAACGACCCCAACCATCCCAATAATGTCTTTATTGACGCTATTAAGCCAGATGGGGATAAATGCAGGGTGTGCGGCGGAGAGCTGAAGACCAGGTCAGATGACCAGGATGAGGAGGCTATCGATAAGCGCCACGATATCTACTACGATACCGAGAAAGGCACACTGGCTGCTGCTTATTTCTACAAGGAGCTAGCCCAACAGGGCAAGACCAAGTACATTGAGCTGGACGGGGCTGGAGACATCCAGAGCATCAAGCAGGCCCTCTGGGAACAGCTGGAGTAGCGCCTGGTCATAAGTCAGCAACACCTCTGGCCGCAGACGGCCAGAGGTGTTGCTACTGGTCTTCCTGACTCAAATAATCCAAGACAGCCAACCTTTCTTCATCGTTTAGCTCAGCCCCATGACTGATCATCCTGTCCACGGTTGACTTCCACCCGGATCTGGATTTATCCGCAGCATTGATGCGCTGCTGATCGTGACATTCGTTGCACCTTAATTTAACCAGCTGTTCTCCATCCAGATTGGATGCCCCTGCCATACCGTAAGCCAAAGCTACCAGGACGCAGACCAATACACCGAAACCTATTGCCAGCTTCTGCATATTACCTCCTTTTTGTTTGGAGTTGCGCAGCATTCAGCCCCAGACTCGTTAAACCAGCCAGGGTATAATAAAACACTGTAAGTCTTTAAGCAGAAGTTAGCAAGCTTGAAACATTCCACAAAAAAGCCCCCGGCCTAAACCAGGGGCTAACTTTAGCTTCAGGCTTGGGGCCCAAGCACTTATTCTGCCCGGCCCAGCTGAACGACCTTTTTGTTCAGCCTGGAGATACGCCTGGAGGCGTTTCTCCAGTGCAGGACTTTCTTGGAAGCTGCCTTGTCCAGGATTGAATTTGCCCTTTGCAGGGCCTGCTCTGCCTGTTGCCTGTCCCCGGACTGCACAGCTCTGTTTACTGCCTTGACCGCATTTTTCACATGGCTCTTAATCACCCGGTTCCTGGATCTGGCCTTGAGGCTCTGCTTGTGCCTCTTCAGGGATTGCTTGATATTAGCCAATTTGACCTCCCCCGTGCATATCTGGTTTGAAATCTTTTATAAACGCAAAACGAATATATATACCCTTTGCTTGCCCAATGTCAAGGCAGCAGCCAGGACTGCAGCATATCTGGCCTACGGACAATAACAGCAACAGCGCACACCGTAACTTCTCCTTGAGAACAGACTGCGTCCCTTCACAGGGTCCTGAATTCACAGGCGTTCATGCCTCGCAACTAAATCTGCAGGGCGCTGAAGTCCGCTAGAGGGGACAGCCTCTGCAGCAGGGCCTGCAGGAGATTCATCCGGTTCAGCCTGAGCTCCCTGTCCTTAGCCATGACCATAACCTGATCAAAGAATCTGTCCACCATGGGCCTTATCCTGGCCAGCTCCTGCAGGAGCCGATCATAATCCTCCTCGTGCCTCAGGTCCTGCCATCTGGAAGCACTGTCTCGCAGATAGTCTGCCAACTCCTGCTCTGCCGGCTCTTGCAGGACATGCAGGGCAAACTCCCCATCCAGGCTCTGCCCGGCCTGATCCCCCTGCTTGCGCAGGATGTTGTCCACACGCTTGAAGGTCAGAACCGCGGCCTCGAAGTCCTCCTGATTGCTGAAGCGCTCCAGGGCCTGCAGCCTCTGATCCAGGGCGTAGATGTCGTCCAAGCCTGCGCCCAGGGCAGCGTCAATAATCCTGGTAGAATAGCTTCCAGCGTAAAAGGCCCGGATCCTTTGGGCGAAAAAATCCTGCAGGAGCTGTAGGCTCCTTTCAGGCTCAATCTGCCACTGCACCTGTGCGTAGCAACTCTGGGCATGGCTCAGCAGATCCCTCAAGGAAAGCCTCAAGCCCTTTTCCAGCACAATACGCACAATTCCCAAGGCCTGTCTGCGCAAGGCATAAGGATCATGCGCTCCTGTCGGCAACATTTCCAGACCGAAGCAGCCGGTGAGGTTATCCGCCTTGTCTGCTATGGAGAGCAGGGCTCCGGCCAGAGTGGAGGGCACCTGGCTTTCCTGGCCAGCAGGCAAATACTGCTCGTATATGGCCTGGGCCACTGTCTCTGATTCCCCTTTTTGCCTGGCATAGATGCTGCCCATGATGCCCTGCAGGTTGTCGAACTCGCCCACCATCTCCGAAACCAGATCAGTCTTGGCCAGATCCGCAGCCCGGGCCAAGTCCTGCTCCAGCTCCGGGGCCAGGTTCCGAGTTAAATAGCCGCAAAGCACCTGCATGCGTCTAGCCTTGTCCCCCATGCTGCCCAGGGGTCCGATGAAAATCACCTTATCCAGCTTCTCCCGCCACTGCTCAAGATTTGTCCTGGAATCCACCTGCCAGAAGAAAGCAGCATCCTCCAATCTAGCCTTGAGAACCCTTTCCCAGCCCTTGCGCACCAGCTCCAGATCCTGGGGCTCCAGATTCAGGGTACACAGAAAATACGGCAGTATATTGCCCTGCTCGTCCTGCAGGCCGAAGCTCTTTTGATGACTTTCCATACTGGTCAAGAGCACCTCTTGCGGCAGTTCCAGATACTTCAGGTCAAAGTTGCCCAGGATCGGCTTAGGATATTCCACCAGATTAGAGACCTCCAGCAGGAGACCCTGATTCCAGACTACCCTGCCCTGCTTCTCTGCAGCCAGAGTGTCTCCTGCCTCCTGAATCTGCTTCTTCCTGGCCTGGGACTCCAGGACCACCTTGGCCTTATCCTGGATCACCTCCCAGTAATCACTGGCCTGGGAAAGCTGCCAGGGGCCGGGTCCCATGACCCTGTGGCCCCAGGTCTGAGCCTGGGCCCTGAGAGAAGCAGCCTCCACCAAAATCTGCTCACTGTCCAGTAAGGCCAGAATCCAGCGTATAGGCCTGCCAAAGGTAAATCCACTGGGCTCCCAGCGCATCTTCTTAGGGAAGCTCAAGCTGTGCAGGACCTGGCTACAGACTTCCGGCAGCAGATCCCTGGCAGGGACCCCGCCCATATCCTTCTCCACCGCCAGATATCTGCCCTTGGGTGTCTGGCGCACAAAAAGCTGTTCAGGCTGAACCTGCTGGCTGCGCGCGAATCCCAGACCGGCCTTGCTCAGCTCCCCGCTGGTTTCATAAGCTACGTTTTCCGGGGGCCCGAACACAGTTTCCCGGCTCTGGGCCTGGACCGAGCTCAGCTCCTCTATCCAGCAGACCAGCCGTCTGGGCGTAGAGAATGTTTGCAACCCCTGGGCAGATATGCGCAGACTCTCCAGCTGGGAGGTAAACAACTGGGCCAGATTCTGCTCCAGATCCGGCAGGAATCTGGCTGGCATCTCCTCTGTGCCGATCTCAAACACGAATTGCATTATCGCTTTCCTTGCGTTTTTTATTTTGGTAACTATCCACAATCTACTGTGCCCCGGATAGGCTGAGCAACCGGGAGGGAGCCACTGGATAACGCAGAATTAACCGGCACGGCGGTAGCAGGCGATTTTAAAAGGAACCCGCCGTTTCCGTGTCCGGTTAAATGCTTGGTTGGCGACAGCACATTTGTCGCAATTGAATGAAATTTGGCCAGTAGGAGGTACACACACCTTATTACCCACTTTCGATAAGTCCCTTTTCTTGTAGATACTGGACCACCCGAGTCGTTTCGCCAGCGGCCATTGTACCGCCTAAACTGATTGCTACTGAACAGGCTTCGAGAACTTCTTCGACACTTGCACCCAGATTCAATGCGTGTTCTGTTTGGAAAACGATACAAGCTCTGCAACCATGCACCAATGCACCCGATAAGGCCATTAAGCGCTTAACTTTGCCACTTAATGCACCGTCCTTGTAAACCTCCTCAGGCAGGACATCATAAGTGTCGCCGACCTCGGGCATTAACCGCCGGTATGTATCGAATAGATTCTTTACATCCTGATGCAATTCGCTCTGGCTTTCGCTCATGATTCACTCCAATTCTGCTCTCAAATTTTGAGTTATCTGAAGGTTTATTCGACTTATACGCCAACATATTGTTATTATTGTGCACAGTTACTTTATTGTGCGCCAAACCCTTTGCTCTCTGGTCTAAAGCCCACGACAGCAGCCCTTATCAGCTCAGGCTGGGCAGGAAGGTGACCAGCTCCGGGAACAGAATCAAAACCCCCACACCAAGCAACAGAGCCAGCAGAAAAGGCACAATCCCCAGAAAAATATCCTCCAGGCTCAAGTATGGAGCTATGCCTTTGACTATGTAGGCGTTCACCCCCACCGGTGGGGTGATAATGCCCATCTGGGTGATGAGCACGATGATCACCCCGAACCAAACCGGATCATAGCCCAGATTCATGACCACTGGATAGAATATGGGTATGGTCAAAGTAATCAGGGCCAGGGCATCTATAAAGCAGCCTGCCAGCAGATAGATGAGGCAGATACAAAACATTACCGCCCAGGCCGGTAGATCCAGTCCCGCCACCAGATTGGCCAGCTCCATGGATATCCTGGACAGGGCCAGGAAATGACCAAATATCGTGGCCCCGGCAACCAGCATGATCACCATGCAGGACACATTCAGGGTATCGTAGATGGCCTGCAGAAAGCCCTTCCAACTCAGCTTGCCCTGCAGGAGCACGATCAGCAAAAGCAGGAAAGAGCCCACTGCCCCTGCCTTGGTGGGCGTAAACACCCCAAAGAACATCCCGCCCATGACCAGCAAAAAGATGAGCAGGGTCTCCCAAATCTCCAGCAGGGACATCAGGCTCTCCCTGAGGCCAAACCTCTGCCCCGGCTCGCCCTGCTCCGGAAACTTCAAACAGAAGAGCCAGATAGCCAGAATAAACAGCAAAGCAATGAACAGTGCAGGCAGTATCCCGGCCAAAAACAGCTTGCCGATGGAAACCTGGGTCAGTATGCCGTAAATGATCAGGATCACGCTGGGCGGCATTAAAATGCCCAGCCCGGAGCCTGCGGCCACTGCTCCCGCAGCCAGCCTGGGACCGTAATTGTAGCGCTTCATCTCCGGCAGGGCTATGCTGCCTATAGTGGCTACAGTGGCGGTGGTGGAACCGCAGACAGCCCCAAAGGCTGTACATGCGGCTATGGTAGCCATAGCCAGCCCCCCGCGCACCCTTCCGGTCAATTTGTAGGCCATGTCATAGAGCCTGCGGCTGACCCCTGCGTAATAAGCGATAAAGCCCATGAACACGAACAGAGGCACCAAGGCCAGGCCATAGGAGGAGAACACGCTGTAGATGTCCCTGGAGATCAGGGTCAGTGCGCTCTGTACATTTGTCAGGTAGGCATAGCCCAGGAATCCAGCTATGCACAAGGCATAAGCCACAGCGATCCTAGTAAAGAACAGGGCCACCAGGAGTACTATGCCCAGCAGCCCCACCAGGACGGGATCATTCATGCCTGTTCCTCCTCCAGGTCTGCAGCAGATCCTGGAGGATGGCCAGGGCCAGGACCAATGTGCTCAAAGAGATAGCGTACAGGATATAGTAAAAGGGCAGCTCCAGAGTAGCGCTGACCTCCCCTGAGTCCCGCAGATCATCTGCATATTCGAAGCATTGCCAGCTGGCCAGCAGAAAGAAGGCCAGGCTGATCAGCCCCACGAATATATCGTTGCACTTCCTTGTTGCAGGCCCCAGGCTGCGGTAGACCAGTTCTATGCCTATATGCGCCCGATCCAAATGCGCCTTGGGCAAAACAAAGGCCAAAACCAGGGCTGCAAGCAAGCTGACCAGCTCCTCGGCTCCCAGTACAGGTTTGCCCAGCAGATTGCCAACCACATCCGCACAAGTCACCAGCATCATCAGCACCAGCAGCAGCGCAGCCAGCTTCTGCAGCAGACTGCTCATCCAATCCACCAGCGAGCCCATCATGTTCCCTGATCCCTATCCTCTAGTCTGCAGCTACTGCATATAGCTGCTCTCAAACTCCCCTTCCTGGTATTCTTCCAAACTCGTGTGCAAGAAGTCCAACACTTCCTCCCCGGGCAGGTCCTTTTCCCCGGTACGTTCCATGTATCTCTCAAACACCGGTTCTACAGCCTGCTCCCATTCTTGGGACTGCTCCGAGGAGAGCCCCTGAATCTGGCCGCCTTGCAGCAGCAGGGCCTGCAGCCCCTTATAGTCGCTCTGGTCCCAGGCCTCGCCATGCTTGGCGGCCCATTCCTGGTTAATGCCTCTGATGCTTTCTTGCACCTCCTGGGGCAAAGCCTGCCATTTGCTTTTATTCATGACCACGAAGAAACCCACTGAATAAGCCGTGCTGTAATTGGCTGTGGCATAGTCCACCACCTCAGCCATTTTCCAACCCTGATTGGTCTCCAGGGGGTACGCCGCGCCCTGGACCACATTCTTTTGCAGGGCCTGATATACCTCTGGCATGGGCATGGTCACCGGAGAAGCGCCCAAAAGCTCCAAACTGCGGGCTACTGAGCCTGGACAGCGCAGTTTGAGTCCCTGCAGGTCCTCCTGGGAGCTGACCTGCTTGTCCTTGGTGTGAATGAGTCCAGGTCCGTGGGCATGCAGATACATGACCTGCACATCCTCCAGCTCCTGGGGCTGAAACTTGTCATACACCTCGTTGAAGACCGCGGTGGCAAATTCTCCGCTAGGATTGCCGAATGGCAGGTTTATGAAATCCATCAATGGGAATCTGCCCCTGGTATACAGCAAACAGGACATGCCGATATCCGCCCTGCCGGAGAGCACCGCGTCATAGGTCTGGTCCGCCTGGCTCAAGCTCTGGCCAGGATAGAAGGAGATCTGGACCTGGCCCTCGGTCTCCTGCTCCACTTTCTCAGCCCACTGTTCAGCAAGCTGGCTTTGCACATGGGAAGCAGGGAAAAAACTGCTGTAAGTCAATTGCTGAGCTCCAGCCTGCGCGGTTGCAGTAGCTAAAAGCAGCGCGCCGCACGTGGCCAATAAAAGTAATGTCCGTTTGCGCATTGCGTCTCCTTGGTCTTGGGATCGTTCCTTGCCGGACTTGCCTTATGCACACAGGGGAAAACCCATCTCCCGCCTTTGTTCCACAAACAGCCTGGCCACTGAGGAGGCCAAATGTCTGACCCTGGCTATGTACCCGGTACGTTCAGTGATAGAGATGGAACCCCGGGCTTCCAGAAGATTGAACAGGTGGGAGCACTTCAAGCAATAATCATAGGCTGGCCAGGGCAGGTTCCTGGCGCACAGCTTCTGGCATTCCTGCTCGCAGGAGGCAAAGAAATCCAGCAGCATCTCCGGGGAGCTCTCTTCAAAATTGTACTTGGAGTGCTCCACTTCCGTTTGATGATGGATATCACCATAGGTACAGAAATCGTTCCAGCTCAGTTCATAGACTGACTCCTTGCCCTGCAGGTACATGCAGATCCTCTCCAGGCCATAAGTCAATTCCAGGCTGATGGGTTCCAGATCGATGCCTCCCACCTGCTGGAAATAGGTGAACTGGGTAATCTCCATGCCGTCCAGCCAGATCTCCCAGCCCAGCCCCCATGCGCCCAGGGTTGGGGACTCCCAGTCATCCTCCACAAACCTGATGTCGTGCCTGGAAGGATCAATGCCCAGGGCATACAGGCTGCGCAGATACACCTCCTGGGCATCAGCAGGACTGGGCTTTAGAATGACCTGATACTGGTAATGCTGTTGCAAACGATTGGGGTTCTCTCCGTACCTGCCGTCAGTGGGCCTTCTGGATGGCTGGACATACCCGGTGAACCAGGGTTCCGGACCCAGCACCCTTAATGCGGTGGCTGGATGAAAAGTTCCGGCACCTACTTCCAGGTCATAGGGCTGATGCAGGACACAGCCATAATTGGACCAGTAATCTTGCAGACTTAGAATCACATCCTGAAAATGCATATCGCTCTCTTTTGCAGTCAACTGGTTGGAATTAAGGACAGTTCATCATAATGTGCTGATATTATGGTGAACAGTTACCAAACACAAAAATCTTTGTAACCATTCAGGACCTGCTGTAATCAAAAACTCTGCCCATTAAGCCTGGATAAAACGGCCCCTGCTCCAGGTAAGGCCCATATGGAACTGCACAAACCGATCCAGCAGCATCAAGACCCGCTTGGGAGTCTGACAAAAGGACTGGACCCAATCTCCAGGCCCGGACAAAAAAGCCCTCTGCAGAAGCTCCAGCTCAACTCCGCTGACCTGCTCGCTGCCGTTCTGTGCGGCGCGGCACGCAGCGCAGAAAGCCCTGCCCTGGGGCACATCAAAGCCCACCCTGGCCGCGGAATAAAGTTCCTGGTCGCATGAGGCGCACTTGTCCAGCCTGGCCTGATAGCCATAAAGCGCTGCCAGCCTGGCCCGAAACAGCAGGGGCAGACTGCTGGGGACTCCCTGGCCCTGATCCAGAAGCAGCAATGTCTGCAGGAAAACCTCAAAAACCTGGGAAGCGTTTCCTGCACCCACATGCGCAGCTTCCACGAATTTGAGGCAATTCACAGCCATTCCCAGCCTGCCCAGGTCCTGCTGCAACCCAGGAAACCTGTGCAGCAGGGTGCCTTCCTGCAGGCACAAGTAGCTGCCCGGCCGTCTGCAATCCACCTTGAGCAGGACATGGTTCAGGAAATCCAGGCAGCCTGGGAACCTGTGCCTGCTCTTAGCGCCGCCAAAGGCAAATCCAGTCAGCATGCCCCGGCTGGAGGAGAAAAAGCGCACCCAGCAGTCAGCCTCCCGGAATCTTCCCACTCTGCAAATAAGCACTTGATCAGTAAATTCCAGGCTCTTTGCCATGACAGCTATTCAGCCTCAGGGGAAGTCTATCTCCATAACCTCCCCGGATTCGGCCTGCAAGGGGTATTCCTGATCGTTGTATACCAGCTCTACTCCGCCGGCATTGCCCAGCTTCAACTCCAGCTGCTCCCAGAATTTAAAGCTGACTGACTCGCCTGGCCGCAAGAACATCTCCCTGCTGTCCTCATCCACCACCGCCTGCAACCAGCAGGCCTCTGAAGCTGAGACCTTCAGAACATGGGCCTCCTGGTCATTTTCTTGCTCTGTCTCGGGCAAAGCCTGGGCCTGAATCTCCTGGCCGTTCCCATCGTCTTCAGCCTCAGCTTGCCTATCCGCAGCATCTTCAGGCAGCAGAGCAACTTCCTGCTCCTGCCTGCTGCCTGAAGAAACCAATATGGGCTGGAATTCCAGCCTGGACTGCACTGTGCTGCTTGCCTCAGCCTCTGCATTCTCAGAGCTTTGCTTTTCCTTTACCTGGCCTTGATCAGGGGCATTTTGCTCCTGACTCACGCTCTCCTCCCGGGTCCGATCTTCCCCGGGGGAACTCAGGAACAGGTCGTAGACCAGATAGGCCAGCAACAGCAACAGCAGCAAACTTATCAATAAGCTGAACATCCGCCAGAACTTGGGGCGCTTGCTGGACAAGGTCAATACCGGCTCAGCCACTACCCCTTCCTCTTCTTCTTCTTGATGCAGCGCCAAAGCCTGGGCAAACTCATGGGAAAGCCTCTCTGCATCCAGACCCAGAAACTGGGCGTAATTCTTGATGAAGCCCTTGACATACACTGGATGCGGCAGATCATCCCAGATGCCCTGCTCAATATTGCGCAGACAGCTGGGGCTAATCTTTATCTTCTGATGGATCTCTTCCAAGCTCCAGCCCTGCTCTTGCCTTTGCTGCCGAAGGAGTTCCCCTATTTCCTTAAAATCCATATATTACTCCAAGCGCTGCGCGCATTGTTGTCCTCTAAAGCTCATTTTGCCAGGAACAGCAAGCGACAAGCCAGGCACAACCTTGTCGTGAACCTGCCGCGCTCCTGGCCTTAAAGCCTGATATCCACAGCTGCCCTGGAACGCAGGTCCTGCACGAACTCCTGGTATCTTCTCTCCAGCTTGCGCTGGTAGATACGTTCCCGAATGTCGTCACGCACTTCCTGCAAAGGGGTCTGGGACTTGATCTGCTTTTCCTGCAGCAGGATCAAAGCATAATTGTCCTCTAGCGTAAACACTTCGCTCATCTCGCCTGGCTGCATTGGCAGCAATGCTTCCTGCCAGGACCCGGAAAGGTCATCCCAACTCAAAGAGCCCATTTCACCGCCCTGATCAGCGCTTGGTCCCTGGGAGAACTCCCGGGCAGCCTCAGAAAACTCCAGTTCCCCGGCCTCTATTTCAGCCCTGATCTCCTGCAGCCTGTCCCGGTCTGCATGCATGATCAGCTGCAGCTTGACATCTCCTGGCTGTTCATAAAGCTCCTGGTTGTCCTGGTAGTATTCCTGGATCTCCTCCTCGGTTACGACTACTTTCTGTCTGACCCTGGAGCTGAGCAGCATGTTTCTCTTAATCTCCTCTTTCAGCCAGTCCTTATAATCCTGGATATCCATGTCCTGCTGGGACAGGAATTTTTTCAGATCCTGGCTATCCAGGTTATGCTCCTGCTTGATCCTCTCCAGATGCATCTCCACTTCAGAGTCCGAAACCTGTATCTCCAGCCGCTCTGCCTCCTGCTGAAACAGGATATTGTTGATCATATACTCCAGGACCTGCTTTTGCTTGTCTTTCCGCTCCTGCTTGGAAATCTCCGGGCGCATTCTGGCCTGCTGCTTTAGCTCCCTTTCCATTTCCCGTTCCAGCTCTCTTTCAGTGATGACCTGCTCATTGACCACAGCCACCACCTTGTCCACCTGGTAGGCAGCAGCTCCTGGATTGCAGCCGCAAAAAAGAACCAGGAAAAAAAACAGGATTCCCAGAAACTTTTTTTGGCCTGGCAAAAAAATCCGCAAACAAATTGTTCTGCTTATATCTGTCAACTAAATCCTCCCCATATCGGCCCTGCAGGTAGCCAAGCTCAGATCTTGAGACCTGCTGATCCTGCTCTTGTTTTTCAGCTCAATTCCGGGCCTGCTCCTGCAACACGCCCAGCTCCTGTCCAGTGATACGAATGGCATTAGAAATACTTGCTTTGTCCTCAAATCGCAACTCCAACTTTGCAGGAGGCTGAAACCTTGCTGACAGGTTGCAGTGGTTCAGCCAGCTCAAAAAGGCCTCTGGATCCAATGGCCTTGAGTCATCCGGCCAACTCAGCACTGCCCGGTTGGGAAACAAATCTGCTCTGTCCACCTGCAGCCTGGCCAGTATGAGCTTGAGCTCCAGAACAGAGAACAGATTGCGCAACTGCTCTGGCATGGGCCCGAAACGGTCCTGGATCTCTTCCTCCCAGCCCCGCAGGACCTGACTGTCGACTGCCGAGGATATCTTACGGTAGTAGTACAGCCTTTCCTGGGGATCAGAGATATAACTGCCAGGTATGTTGGCCTCAAAGGTGATGTTCAGCTCAGGCTCGCTCTTCTGGTTCAGCTCCTCCCCTTTGTACTTACGCACCTCCTGCTCCAGCATCTCCAAAAACAGCTCCAGGCCGACCTTGTTCATGTTCCCGGACTGCATCTCGCCCAGGATATTGCCAGCTCCTCGGATGCGCAAGTCCTCCATGGCCACATGGAACCCAGCGCCCATATAGTCCATCTCCAGCACAGCCTGCAATCTCTTTTTGGCCTTCTCCGGCAAGGCAGCCACAGAAGGCACCAGAAAGTAGGCGTAGGCCTGGTGTCTGGAACGCCCCACCCTTCCCCTGAGCTGATAAAGCTGGCCCAGGCCGAACATCTGGGCCTGGTCCACTATCAAGGTATTGGCTCTGGGAAAATCCAGTCCGGACTCGATTATGGCGGTGCAGACCAGCACATCCAGCTTGCCGTGCCAAAAACTGTGCATGGCCTCTTCCAGCCTGCGTTCCGACAACTGGCCATGGGCTATTCCCACCCGGGCCTCAGGCACCAGGGACTGCACATACTCCTTGATTTTTTCCAGACCCTGGACTCGGTTATAGACCCAGAACACCTGTCCGCCCCGCTCCATCTCCCTGCGCAGGATTTGCCGCAGCTCAGCCGAGTCCTTTTCTATAAGTCCGGATTTCACTGGCTTGCGCTCCTGGGGCGGAGTCTCGATGACACTGAGCTGCCTGATCCCGGACAGGGAGAGCTGCAGGGTTCTGGGGATAGGAGTGGCAGTCAAGGTCAGGACATCTATATTGCGCCTGATCTCTTTGAGCTTTTCTTTGTGCCTGACCCCGAACCTCTGCTCCTCATCCAGGATGAACAGGGTCAGCTTGGGCAGGCGCACATCGTTGGACAGCAGTCTGTGTGTGCCGATCAGGATATCCACTGCTCCCTTTTCCGCCTGCTCCAGGATCTTCTTTTGCCTGGAGACAGGCACAAACCTGCTCAGCAGCTCCACATGTACTGAGAAATCCTGCAGCCTGGCTTTGAAATTCTGGTAGTGCTGCTCCGCCAGCACAGTAGTCGGACAAAGCAGGGCCACCTGCTTGCCTGCAGCCACAGCCCTAAACGCCGCCCTCATGGCCACCTCGGTCTTGCCGAAGCCAGCGTCTCCGCATATCAGCCGGTCCATGGGCTCCGGGCTTTCCATATCCCTTAGCACCTCAGATATGGCCTGCTCCTGGTCCGGTGTCTCCTGGAAATCAAAGGTGGCCTCGAACTCCCTGTACAACTCATCCACCGAGGGATAAACGTAGCCCTTGGCCACTTTGCGGTAAGCATACATCTGTACCAGGTCCTGGGCAATGGCCTCCAGGGCCTTGCGCACCCTGTCCTTGGTCCGGCCCCATCTGTTGCTGCCCAGCTTATCCAGCTCTGGTGAGCTGCCATCTGGACCCTTAAAAGGCTGCACCAGGTTCAGGCGATCCACAGGCACATAAAGCTTGTCCCCTTGGGCGTAGAGCAGCAGCAGATAATCATTTCCCGCCTCATCCACCTGCAGTCTGGTCAAGCCAGCAAATCTGCCCACACCATAGTCCCGGTGCACCAACAGATCACCATCCTGGATCTGATCCGAGCTGCTGAGGCCCTTGAAATCCCCTTTCCTGGCTGCAGCTCTGGAGGCGGTCTGCTCCTTGCGCGGCTGCAAAACGTCCTCAGCCAGCAGAAGCAGATGGTTCCATTGCAGCTCCAGCCCTGAGTCCAGGCTGGATATTAAAGCATAAATCCCCTTTTTCCCAGGCTGATACTCTGTGTGGATCTCAGCCTCCAAGCCATCCTGAAACAGCTTCAGAAATCTGCTTCTGGAATGCTCCTGCTGAAAGGACAGTATCACCTGATTTTTGGTCCTGCTCCATTCCTGCAAGGCCTGCTGCAAAGTCCGCCAAGGCCGAGTCCGCGTCTCCGGCTTCCAGAACAGATCCTGAAAGCTGGCATACCTTTTTTCCGCAAGCTCCAGCGCTTCGTTTGGCTGTTCTCCGTGCAGGTCCTCAAAAAGTATCTGACTTTTGTCCAACCAGGTCTGCCTGGCCCTTTCCGCGCTCTGCACCAGGAGCTCTCCTGGAATATCAACATCCTGTCCGTCTTGCCTTTGCTGATGCTCGCGCCATATCTGCTCCTTTTCCTGCAGACAAGGCACCAGCTGCTCCGCGTGGGGCACCAGGAAGATGCTCTCAGTTTTAAGCCACTGCTGCAGAGTGCTTTTCTGGGCATAGAACAGACCAGGCCAGATGTAGGCCGGATCTTCCTCCAGCCTGAGCTCCAGCCTTGACTTCTGGGCCTTGCTGAGCTCTCCGGTTTTCCATAAATGACTCCAGTACTCCCTGGCCTGCAGAATATATCCAGGACTAAGCACTGCAGGGGCTACAGGCAGAAGCACCAGCTGGCTCAGCTCCTGACTGGAGCGCTGGCTTAAAGGCTCGAACAGGCGCATACTCTCCAGGGTATCAGCAAAGAACTCCAAACGCACAGGCAGCTCATACCCAGGGGCAAACACATCCAGGATATCCCCCCTGCAGGAAAATTCGCCAGGCCTGCTGACCAGGGATACCCGCTCATACCCCCAGCAGGAGAGCTTGTCCTGAATCTCCTGCAAAGGTACATCCTCTGACTTGAACAGGAAGAGATGCGCCTCCTCCAGGGCCTGCAGCTCCGGCCAATATGGGAGAAAATTATCCACAGTGGCCAGTACTCCCTTGGGTCCCTGGCCCATGCTCAAGGCGAACAAGGCTGCCCAGCGACTGCCCCAGGCTGCAGCCCTGGACTCAGACCATAAATCGTCAAAGACTATCCATCGCTGGTCCCAAAAATTCTTGCTGTCTTCTGCCGCCGGGCTCAGAAGCCGGGTTAGGGCTTGAAACTCCTGCAGCTCCCTGGAATCCCGCATCAGGACTACCACATCCCTGCCTGACTGCAATGCGCTGTGAGCCAGGAAGGCTTGGGTGCCGGGGCCGCTCTTGTATACCGAAAGAGTATTTTTTCCGGATTCGGTAAAGATTCTTTTTATTCTAGGAGGAATCAACAATATTAAGCACCTTGATCCTAAGCTGAGCCGGCTTTTGCTCAATCTGAAAAAGATTTAATTTAGCTCTAGAGACTGCATGTTGTAAACCTCTCTCTCCTGCAGTCAAAGGCAAAGCCGGCAGAAAGCAAATTTGGCTTGCAAAAATCAGCCAGCTGTATAATAATGGTTTTCAAGGAACAAAAAAATTTCAATTCAAACCCATGGAGGAAATTGGTTAATGGCCCAATTTTTCCCCTATTTTGAGGAAGTCAGCTTAGCAGAGCAAATCAAGTCCCTGCCCAATGATGAACTGCTCGATTTCTGGGAGGAAACTCAGTATATCGACAAATTCATGGAAAGGGAGGAGCCTGTCCCTGTCTACAGCCTGGAGTACGAAAGGGCAGTGCTGCAGGAATTGCAGATCAGAAGCTGTCTGGGGCGTCTGGATGTCAGATAGCCCTTAAGCACCCCATTGCCCCCAAGGGCACGGAAAACCCCGTCTTTTGTGTACGGGGTTTTTTTTCGTTCCCGGGCCTGAGAGCTACCTCCTGCGCTCCTCAGCTAGAGCCGACCCCTATGTGAGGGCGGCTTAGGTCAATCCGACTCAGAGGCTTTGCTGGGCTAACGCAAGCTCAGGGCTTTGCACCGGCTGACCTATGCTGAAATAAGCAAATCCCTGCCTGGCCAGATGGCTGGGCTGATAAAGGTTTCTGCCGTCGAATATTACCGGGGCCTGGAGCTTGGATTTGATCTCCTGGAAATCAGGGTTCCTGAATTGATTCCATTCCGTTACCACAGCCAGGGCCTGGGCCCCCTCCAGGGCTGAGTACTCATCCCTGCAAACCTGCACATTGGGATTTTGCTCCAGCCATGAACCAGCGCTTCTGCTGGCCTGGGGATCATAGGCCTGGATCCGCATGCCCTTGGCAGTCAGATAGTCTATTATGCTCAAGGCAGAGGACTCCCGCATATCGTCAGTATTGGCCTTAAAGGCCAGGCCCCAGAGGGCCAGGACCTTGTCCTGCACTCCGCCCTGGGGCTGGAAATAGTCCTCTATCTTCCTGGCCAGCACCAGCTTCTGCCTTTCGTTCACCTCGTGCACAGCATTCAATAGCTGGGGCTGGTATTCATATTCCCGGGATATATTGATCAGGGCCTGAACGTCCTTAGGGAAACATGAGCCCCCATAGCCCACCCCTGGATAGATAAACTTATAGCCTATCCTGGGGTCCGCACCCACACCCAGCCTTACCTCCCGGACATCAGCCCCCACTCGTTCGCAAATATTCGCGATCTCGTTGATAAAGGATATCTTGGTGGCCAGCATGCAATTGGAGGCATACTTGGTCATCTCAGCGCTGCGCACACCCATGATCATCATTTTGTCCCTGCTTCTGGCAAATGGGCTGTACAGGACCTTCAACAGCTCAGCAGTACGGACATTGTCTGTGCCCACCACCACCCTGTCCGGCTTCATAAAATCACTGACTGCATCCCCTTCCTTCAGGAACTCCGGATTGGAAACCACGTCAAATTCCAAATCCGTGCCTCTTTCCACCAGCTCCTCTGAAATCAGCTCCCGCACCCTGTCTGCTGTGCCCACAGGCACAGTGGACTTGGTGACAATTATCTTATAGTCCTGCATTTTCTGTCCCAGCTCTCTAGCTACTGCGCAGACGCTGGAAATATCGCAGGAGCCGTCCAAAGAAGAAGGAGTCCCCACACATATAAAAACAAATAATGAATTTTCCAGACAATCCTCTAAGCAAGTGCTGAAATGCAGCCTTTCTGCTTGGGAATTCTTCTGCACAAGCTCATCCAGGCTCGGCTCATATATATGTATCTGCCCCTGCTGTAGATTTTCTATGATTTGTGGATTAGAATCGACACAAAAAACTTTATTGCCCATTTCTGCAAAGCAGGCAGCAGTCACCAGGCCCACATACCCAGTACCCACAATACAAATATTCATAAATGTACCTCCATTTTCCAGATATAAAAAAGCCCTTGGCATGCTAGCAAGGGCTACAAAACAGCCTTAATATCATGTGTTTAAGAATCGTTTTATAGCTACACAAAAAGAAACGTAACTATTGCCACCTGATAAAGCTGGAAAATCTAAGCGCACCATCAATAGTTACCTTGTATTCAGTAAAATTAAGATTATGCTTAGCTAGATGCCTCTTT
>JBKGXZ010000031.1:0-16351 GCA_046546355.1 Desulfohalobiaceae bacterium
ATCAGGCGCTCCTCGCTCAGATCAAACATGCCTATGGCCCTGTTGATGGTCTGGGAGGCATCGCTGGTGTGCAGGGTGCCCAGGACCAGATGCCCGGTCTCTGCAGCCTCCAGGACAATGCTCATGGTCTCCCGGTCCCGGATCTCGCCCACCAGGATCACCTTGGGGGCCTGGCGCAGGGCAGACCTTAAGCCTGAGGCAAAAGAAGTGAAGTCTATGCCCAGCTCCCTCTGGTTGATAGTGCCCTGCTTGTGCTGATGCATGAATTCTATTGGGTCCTCAAGGGTCACGATGTGCTTCCTGCCCTGGGCGTTGATCCCGTCCAAAAGTGCTGCCAGGGAGGTGGATTTGCCTGTGCCTGTGGCACCGGTGACCAGGATCAGCCCAAACTTTTCCCGGGCCATGGCCTGGAAGATATCCGGCAGCTCAAGATCCTGCATGCTGGGGACCTGCATGGACAGCTTGCGCATGACCACAGCCAGGGAGCCCTTTTGGTGGAAAACATTGACCCTGAACCTGGCCTGGTGCGGCAGGGAATAGGAGAGATCGCAGGCCCCTTGTCGGACCAGGTGGGTATACAGGCGCATATTCCTGCCCAGCAGGCAGGAGACTACGCACTCCAACTGCCAGGGCAGCAAAGGCCCGAAATCCTCTGTCTCAGGCAGGGCGTCCACCAGCTCCCCATGCACCTCTGCCTGCACCGGTTTGCCCACAGTGAACAGGATATCCGAGGCCTGGGGATGTCTCTTGAGCACGCTGGATATCAGGTAATCGAACTGGGAGCGCAGCATAGCCTAGACCTCGGTAAAGTCATGAGGGGGTTCCTTCAGGTATTCCCGGAACTTGGACTTGTTCACCGCCTTGTTGTAGGCCTGCTCAGCATCCACAATATCCTTTTGCAGAAACTGCATGATGGCGTCGTCCAGGGCCTGCATGCCGTACTTGCGGCCGGTCTCGATCACCGAGTTGATCTGGAAGACCTTGTTCTCCCGGATCAGATTGCGCACCGCAGGCGTGGCGATCAGGATCTCCAGGGCAGCCACCCTGCCCTTTTTGTCGATGCGCTTGAACAGGTTCTGGGCCACAATAGCCCGCAGGGAGTCCGAGAGCCCGGACCGGATCTGGCCCTGCATCTCCGCAGGGAAGACCTCAATGATACGATCAATGGTCTTGGAGGCGGATATGGTATGCAGGGTGCCGAACACCAGATGACCGGTCTCTGCAGCCTCCAGGGCCAGCTCGATGGTCTCCAGGTCCCGCATTTCGCCCACTAGAATGATGTCCGGATCCTCGCGCAGCGCCCCGCGCAGGGCAGCCTTGAAGCTCTGGGTGTCCCTGCCCACCTCGCGCTGGTTGATCAGGCAGTTCACCGGGTCATGCACGAATTCTATGGGATCCTCTATGGTCAGGATGTGGTCCTTGCGGTTGCGATTGGCATAGTCCATGATAGCGGCCAGAGTGGTGGATTTGCCGCTGCCTGTGGGCCCGGTCACCAGAACCAGCCCCTTGGGCAGCTGGGCTAGGTTCTTCAGGATGGGCGGCAGGCCCAGATCGTCTATGCCCAGGATCTCCTGCGGGATCTCCCTGAATGCGGCAGCGATGCCCTTGCGCTGCTGGAAGAAGTTCACCCTGTACCTGGCCAGATCAGGCACCTCATAGGAAAAGTCTACGTCCCCGGTTTCCTCGAATTCTTTGACCTTGGGCTCCGGGGTGATCTCGTAGACCATTTTCTTGAGCTCTTCATGCTCCAGGACCTTGAACTTGACCCTCTGCATCTCACCATGCAGGCGGATAATGGGCTGGGAGCCAGAGGAAAGGTGCAGGTCAGAAGCACCCAGGTCATGCATCATCTTGAAAAAAGCATCTATCTGTGCCATGTTTCTAACCTTTGCTCAGCTCCAGGCATGTCTAGGTCTGGGCGGAGTGCCGAAAAAAGTTGTATATGTAGTTGGCCCCGGAAAACAGGGTCAGCAGCAAAGCCGCAGAGATCAGCACGTAGCCCAGGGGCTTGGGGTCCAGGCCCCACCAGGGGTAGTGCAGAATCAGCGGGCATATCGCTGCTACCTGGACTATGGTCTTCAGCTTGCCGTAAGTGTCCGCGGCCATGACCTGGCCCTGTTCCATAGCCAGGGCCCTGAGGCCGGTGACAGCTATCTCCCTGCCGATGATCAGGATCACGATCCAGGCCGGCAACCAGCCCAAATCCACCAGCATGATCAGCACTGAGGCCACCAGGAGCTTGTCTGCCAAGGGGTCCAGGAACTTGCCTATGCTGGTTACCAGATTGTACCTGCGGGCCAGGAGGCCGTCCAGGAGATCGGTCAGAGAAGCCAGTATGAATACCAGCATGGCCAGCAGGCAGGTGGTCTGGCTCGGGAAGTACAGCAGCAGCACCAGGAAGGGGATGGCCAGAATGCGCAACAGGGTCAGATTATTGGCTACATTGAACATCTGGGTTCCATTCTATTGTTTTTTTAGACTGGAATAAATCTCCAGCACCCTTTGCACGAACTCCTGGGTCTCTGGGAAGGGGGGTATGCCCTGATAATCCCTCACCCTGGAAGGGCCTGCGTTATAGGCAGCCAGGGCCTCTTTGGGGGGGAACTTCTTCCAAAGCTGGCTCAAATAGCGCACCCCGGCCTCGATATTGGCCTCTGGATCAAAGACTGTTTCCAGACCCAGATCGCGTTGGGTCCCGGGCATGATCTGCATCAGGCCCTGGGCCCCGGCCCTGGAGACTGCCCGGGCCTGGTATCCGGATTCTACCTCCAGCACTGCCTGCACCAGCTCAGGCTCCAGGCCGTAGAATCTGCTGTACTTGCGTACCCAGACCAGAATCTTTTCCTGGCCAGCTTGGTCCTGGTCTCGGCTGAAAAATCGCTGGTAGTCCTGCCCCTGGGGATTATCGGTAAAATGCATAACCCCATGCTCGTCCCTGCGGTAATAGATATCCCCAGCCCAGACAGGCTGAGACCTGACAAAGGCAGCAACTGTCAACAGGAGCAGGGTTGCTATGCCCAGCAGACAACGCCTCATGCTTCAGCCCGGATTATTTCCAGCCATGTTCTCCCACCAGCTCCACAAACTTGGCCCGGCCCAGCTCCTGCTTAAAGAATTTCTCCCCCTGCCTGCGCACTCGGATCAAGTCCTGATCCTGCCTGCCTTTGCCCACAGGCATCAGCAGCAGACCTGCATCCGCCAGCTGCTGCAACAGGGCCTCCGGCACCCTGGGACCGCCTGCGCTGACCAGGATCCGGTCAAACGGGGCTTCCTCTGGCCAACCGGTGCTGCCGTCCGCAAGCTTCAGTTTGACCCGAAAGTACCGCAAGCTGGTCAACCGTTGCAGGGCTGCCTGGTACAGGGGCTTGATGCACTCAACGCTGTACACCAGGGCTCCCATCTCAGCCAGGACCGCAGCCTGATATCCTGAGCCAGCACCGACCTCCAGGACCTTCATCCCGGGCTGCAACTGGAGGCAGCTGCTCATCATGGCCACGCTAAAGGGCTGGGAAATGGTCTGTCCGTAGCCTATTGGCAGGGCATGGTCTGAATAGGCCTGGGACTGCAGGGCCTCCTCCACGAAGAGATGCCGCTTGACCCTGCCCATGGCCTCCAGGACCAGCTCGTCCTCGATACCCCGGGCCTGGAGCTGATCCCGGAGCATATTCCTGCGCCTCAGCCTCAAATCCGGAACCTGACCTGCAGCCACTGCTTGATACACCATAGGGTCTAAACCATCTGCGCCGCAGGCAGCTTGCCGACATCCACTCCCATACCCTGCAAAAAACTCCTCATCTCCTGCCTGACCTGGCTGAGAAAGCCGGGATAGGCCTCCTGCAGTGCAGGTGAGAGATGCAGATTCCAATCTGTCCTTTCCGGTTCCAGCCCCATAAACAGCACATCAACACAGCGGCCCATAAGCCGGGCCATAGTCACTGTCTCCATGACCTGCGTAACCTGCAGGGCATTTTTTTCCCGGGTCAAATCCCGCATGGTGCAACGATGCATGGTGCCCGGAGTCTTGCCGTTGTTCCAGGCATCCAAAACCAGAAGGGTCTCGCAGCCGTTCAGGTCGAACTCCCCTGGCTTTTTCTGCATGCTGTGTGCGAAATCCACCTCCCGGGGCCAGCCATCCAGGTACAGATCCCTGACCGCATAAATACCCAACCCCCTGTCCTGACTCAAAAGATCTCCCATTCCCAGGACCATGAGCCTGCCCATAACTCGCCTCCCTGTTATCCCTTGCTTTCTGCGTTTTGCAGCTACCACGTTCCATCCCGTTTCCGCAAGGGCATACCTGTCATTTTCAAGCAACAATCATGCCTGATCACAAAACACGGCTCACTGGCAAGGCTTGTGGCCAGTCCTGGTTAAGGCTGCCTGGCTGCAGACAGACCTAGCCACCAAGTTTTGCTATCTGTTCCTGCCTGGCCTGCTCCTGTTCCTCATAGCTGGAAAATCCTGCCTGACGCAGGGCATCCCAGACAGTGGACTCCCAATCCCAGTTGGAATAGATTATGGGCTTGTGCAGAACGCCCCGCATGTGCTCCAGCTCCTGCCGGTAAAAATCCTCCTTGGCTGAGCCCAGGTTGTTGTGCACCTGTTCGTGCAGCCTGGCCAGCTCCCCTTCGTACCACTGCATAACATCCTGGGCAGTGGTATTCTGCTTGATGATATGTCCGTATCTTTCCTGACGCAAAAGCTCGCAGAGATTCTGAAAATGCTGCTCCTGCAGCCAGGATCCCAGCTCTCGCAAGGGGATGTTCTCCTTTTCCAGGGCATGAATTTCCTGCTTGGTCTGGGCATAGGTATCCGGAACCACTGAGGCGGAGACTATGCCGGCAATGCAGACCAGCCCGCGCAGGATCTTGCTGTTGGTCACCCCCTGGCCGCAGAAGCCCACTTTCTTGCCGTATTTCTGACCAGTAAAGATGGTTACCAGGATGGCCCAGACCACTGCCGGATCCTCCTCGTCATAGACATGCCGCAGCCTGGAGTTGTCCCGGTCCGTACCCAGCACCAGCTGGGTCATGTCGTTGGAACCTATGGAAAAACCGTCAAACTCCTGGATGAACTGCTTGGCCAGGACGGCGTTGCTGGGGATCTCGGACATCAGGATTATCTTCAGCTCGTCTTCACCGCTACGCAGGTTGTGCACATGATCCAGGTAGCGCTTCATGCTTCTGGCCTCTTCCAGGGTGCGCACAAAGGGCAGCATGATGCTCAGGTTCCTGCCCCCGAACACCCCCCTGGCCAGCTTGAAGGCCTCTATCTCCCAATCGTGCAGGTCCCTGGACACCCCGCGATAGCCCATCATGGGGTTGTCCTCCTGTTCCTCATAGAGCAGTCCGCCCAGGAGGTTACGATACTCATTGGTCTTGTAGTCCGTGGTCCTGTAGATGACCTCCTTGCCGTAGAAAGCCATAGAGAACAGCGCCAGGCCCTGGGCCAGGGTCTGCACATAGAGCTCCTTGCCGCTGCGAAAACCCCTGCTGCGCAGGATCCACTTGATCTTGCCCTCCAGTTCCTGGATATCCTGCATGACCTGGGACAGCCCCACTTTCTGGGCTACATCCTTGCGCATGCGTTTGATCCGCTCCAGAATCTGCTTCACCTCGTGATCGTCCTGGATGCGCTGCACATGATTCTGGATCCTCTCCTGCAGCTGCTCTTTGGTCTGCTGCTCCTCCGGCACATTGGGATTCAGCTGGACCAGCTGGTCTGTATAGCCCATGATCTGGCTCACGTGCTCATGCAGGTCGGTGGAGGTTTTAATGACATCCATGCGCTGGGTGGCCAGCTCCAGGAATGCATCCAGCTGGGCGTCGAGCTCCCTGATCCTGCGCTGCAGGGCCAAAACCTCCTCCGTGCCCCTGGCGCTGACCTTTTCGCTCAGCTCCTCGATCTCCGGCCCCAAGCCGGTGACAATGCCCACATACTTGCGCAGGTTCAGATCAAAGGTCAGAATGCCGGAATCTAGCTGTTCCTTGACAATTTTGGTCAGCTGCTGCTCCAGATCATTCACCTTGGCCTGTGCAGCATCCTGCAGGGTGCCCTTATCATAGGCGTCCAGGGCCAGAGGGTGCACCCCGATGTTGCCCAGCATGAACTCCGCCCGCAGCAGGCCCACTTCGAAGTCCTCGGACTGCCTGAGCCTGGACAGGAAAAGGGCCTGGCCCACGTCCGCCAGGATCAGGCCTACCTTGGTCCTGGTCTGGGGCAGCTTCTGGACATTTATCTCCCCGCCCATTTCCACCAGGGGCAGCTGCCCCCTGTAGACCTTGCCCCTGGAGCCGTCTACAGTGACTTCCTGTCCATCCAGGGCCCGCAGAGCTTCCACCCGGTTGATGCCTATCACCGAAGGAATCCCCAGCTCCCTGGAGGTAATCGCGGCGTGGCTGGTATCCCCGCCCGCGCTGGCCAGGACTGCGGATGCGATGCGCATGCCAGGTACCATGTCCGGATCAGTGCGCTCCGCAGCCAGGATGTCCCCTTTGTTGATCTTGTTCAGCTCCAGGGCGGAGCGCAGAAACTTGACCTTGCCCCGTCCAGCGCCCCTGGAGGCTCCGTTGCCCTCCAGAAGAACCTCTGCCCGGGTCACAAAGTTTGGATCTACCTCCAACCTGCGCATGTATATGGTATAGGGATTGTTCTCCAGTTCCTCGTTCCACCTGGTCTCCGGCCTGGCCTGCACGAACCACAGCCTGTCCCACTCGTCTATGCAGAACTCGGTGTCCATGATCATCCCGCCGTAGGCCGTGCTGATGGCCCGAACTCCCCGGGCCACCTCCTCTGCCTGGGCCAGGGACAGGGACCAGCGGAAGACATCCTCGTCTGCCACCTGGACTACCCTGGTCCCGCTACGCTCATGGTCATAGACTATCTTTTTGTCCTTGGTGCCCATCTGGCGCACCACCACCTCAGCCCCATCGTCGCGCTGGAATACATAGAACTTGTCCGGCGTGACCATGCCCGAGACCACTGCCTCACCCAGGCCGTAGCTGGCATCCATGGAAACCAGGTCCTGGCGGTCTGTGCCCCTGCAGCCAGTGGCGGTGTCCGCGCTGAAAGCTGTACCTGAGACCACTGGGTTGATCATGCGCATGATGCATACTGACAGGGAAGTATTCTCTATGGCCCATTCCTTCTTGGCCTGCTCGGCAATGGAATCATCTCCGGTGCACTCCGCCCGGACCACTGCATCCCGGATAGCTTCCCTGCGGTAGGTCATGGAGCGCAGGTTGTAGGCAGAAGCGCAATCCCAATGATAGGCCTCCACGCATTCGCTCTCAGAGGCAATGTTCAGATACGTGTCCTGCAGCCCGGCGAAAGCCTTCTTCCTACTGTCTTCCCCCGCAGCTGAGGAACGGACTGCCACCGGAACAGTGTCCAGCCCTGCTTCCTTGCAGATGGCCTTATAGGCCTTGGCCACTGCCTGACTCACATCCTGGGGCAGATCCACGCTCAGGATAGCTACCTGCACCAGCACCGAACGCTTGCGCAGCTGGTCAATTCCTTCCGGGGAAACAGCAAAGCCCTCCACCACATTATTGATGAACTTGCGCAGCTGGATCAGGCTCTGCTTTCCGGATCTGGAATGCATCTCCCTGACCCGGTTTGCAGTGCTGCGCACGAAGTTCTTCAAAAAGTCCGGATCATTGTTGGCTGCTGCTCCGCCCCAGTCCACCTTTTCGTATTCCTGGTCCATCACTGTCCGAATCAGGGCCGCGTTGACCCGGCACTCGTCCAGGATCCTGTGGAAAGCCTTTGCGGAAATAGCTCTGAACTGGGGGGCCCGCAGGTTTTCTATCTGGCTGATGATGGCCGTGTTGTAGTTCTTGCCCCCTACCAGGAGCTCAGCCTCCTCGCCCATCTTGACAATATCCTTGCCTGTCAGCACCAGTTTTTCCGGTTCAGAGCCGGTCTTGGTTGCAGGCTTCTTCCCGCGGGCCTGGCCCTTGTCCTCTGCAGCCATCTTTGCCTCCTTAAAAGGGATTTCTTTTCTTTGCCGCACGGTGGCAGCTGCTTGAATACGATGCCATCAGAGAGCTTCGCCTATGGTGTATAATTGATTTCCATAGCAAATATCCCAGCCGGATACAAGCTCAGGAAGCCCGGGCCTGCAGCTCCTGCATCCTGGATTCCAGGTGCTCCATTTCCTGCAGGATGCCTTCTGCCTGCTGCTGCAGCCCAACATACTCCTTGTTCAGCTCCTGCACCTGCTGCGCATCCTGATAGGTCTGTTCATCCGCCAGGTTGTCCTCCACCTGTTTCTGTCGTTGCAGGCAGGCTTCCAGATCCTGCTCCAGCCTGGCATAATCCCGCTTGCAGGGCTGCAGCTCACGGTAAAGCTGATTCCTCTTCTCCGCCTGCAGCCTCTTTTGCGCTTTGTATTCCTGCTTGCCCCGCTCTACCTTGTCCCGGCTGCTCTTTGGGCTGGCGCTGTCCCTGTCCTGCCTGGCCAGGTAGTCCTGGAATCCCATATCGTACTGCTCCAGGCCCTGGCTGCTAAGGACCCAGACCTTCTCTGCCACCTGGCTCAGCAAGTGCCTGTCGTGGCTGACCAGCAACAGACTGCCCTGATACTCCTGCAGGGCCTGCACCAGGGCCTGCCTGCTCTCCAGGTCCAGGTGATTGCTGGGCTCGTCCAGGAGCAGGAAGTTGGCCCGGCGCAGAAAGACCGAGGCCAGGATCAGGCGGTTCTTCTCTCCTCCGCTCAAGCTGGCGGTCTTCATATCCCAGTAGGGCTGTCCCAGCTGGAACAGGCCCAGGGCAAAGCAGAGTTCCTCCTTTTTGAGGCCAGGCGAGGACAGGCGCTGGATCTCTTCCAGGACCATGTTTTCCTCGTGCAGGAGGTGGGCCACGTGCTGGTGGAAAAAAGCCGGCTTGACCATGGAGCCCAGCTCCAAGGCCCCCCTGCTGGGCGGAAGCTCTCCTGCAGCCAGCTTGAGCAGGCTGCTTTTGCCTGCCCCGTTAGGCCCCAACAGGGCAACTTTCTGGCCTTTGTACAAGGCAAAATCCACAGCCGGCCACAAGGGCTCACCTGGGGTATACTCCATCTCCAGCCCCCTGGCCTGGAGCACCAGCTTGTTACTCCGGGAAGGCTCAGGCCAGGAGAAGTCCAATGCTGCATACTCCTGCGGCATCTGCAGGGCCTGCTTCTCCTCTTCCAGGGCCTTGATCTGCTTGATCCTGCTCTGGGCCAGGGCAGCCTTGCTGGACTTGTACCTGAACCTGTCCACGAATTTTTGTTTATGCTCTATCTCCTGCTGCAGCTTCTGCTGCCTCCTTTGTCTGGACTCATCCCTTTGCTCCCGCCAGGCCAGATAGCCTTCCAGATCCAGCTCCTTGAACACCGGGCCCTCGGGTGCCAAGTGCAGCATGCAGTTGCCCACCCTTTGCAGGAAATACCTGTCATGGGCCACAAAGACCACAATACCTGCAAAGCCCTGCAGGAAGTCTTCCAGCCAGCGCACCGCCTCCAGGTCCAAATGATTGGTGGGCTCGTCCAGGAGCAGGACCTGGGAGCCCTGGAGCAGGATCCTGGCCAGCTTGGCCCGCTCCCTCCAGCCTCCGCTCAGCTGCTGCAGGGGACAGGTGTATTGAGCGGCTTGAAATCCCAGTCCAGTCAGGATTTTCTTGGCCTGGTGCTCCGGATTGAAGCCGTAGAAGAGCTCCAGGGCGCTTTGCTGCTCCGAGAGCTGCCTCCAGGCCCGGGGGCTCTTCTGGCCTGCCTGCTCCCATTGAGCCCAGAGCTCCGCCCAGGAAGGGATGCCCTGCAGCACCCACTGCAAGAGCTCAGTCTGCAGCTCTTGCGTCTTGAGCTCCTGCACGCTGAAGCCCAGGCCTTCAGTAGAGGGCTCCAGGCGGGCCCTGCCCTGATCCGGATCCTCCTCTCCAGCCAGGATGCGCAGCAGAGTGCTCTTGCCTGTACCGTTGCGTCCCAGAACAGCCAGGCGCTGGCCTGAGCTGAGCTCCAATGAAAGGTTGGAAAACAGGCTCCTGGGCCCGAAGGATTTGCCCAGAGAATCCAGAATCAGTCTTTGCATAACAAGCTAGTGCCGCGCTCTATGCTGTTTTTGACCAGCTGTCCCATTTTGGAACAGGATACCGGCTCCTCGCTGCCCCGGGCCAGATCCGCTGTGCGGGCTCCGCTGGCCAGCACCTCCTGCACCGCCCGCTCCACAGCCCTGGCTTCCTCCTCCAGGCCCAGGGAATAGCGAAGCAGCATAGCTGCAGACAGGATCGCAGCCAAAGGGTTGGCCAGATCCCGACCAGCAATATCCGGAGCTGAGCCGTGGATCGGCTCGAACAGGCCCGGGTTTGTCTGGCCCAGGGAGGCTGAGCAGAGCAGACCAATGGAGCCGGTGATGATCGCGGCCTCGTCCGAAAGGATGTCCCCGAACAGGTTCCCGGTCAGAATAACGTCGAACTGCCCTGGATCTTGCACCAGCTGCATGGCAGCGTTGTCCACATACATATGGCTGAGCTCGATCTCTGGATATTCCCGGCTGCCCACCCGGCTCACCACCTCTCGCCAGAGCTGGGAGACCTCCAGCACGTTGGCCTTGTCCACCGAGCAGAGCCTGCCGTTCCTCTTAGCTGCTGCCTGGAAGCCTACCCGGGCGATACGCTCGATTTCCGACTCGGAATAGAGCATGGTATTCAGGGCTACTTCCTGGCCTTCCCTGCTTTGTCTGCCCCTGGGCTCGCCAAAATAGATGCCCCCGGTCAGCTCCCGGATAACCAGCAGATCTATGCCAGGGCCTATGACTTCCGACTTCAGGCAGGAAGCATTCTTGAGCTCCGGGTAGATGAATGCCGGCCGCAGATTGGCAAACAGCTCCAACCCCTTGCGCAAGCCCAAAAGGCCTTTCTCCGGCCGCATGTCTGCAGGCAGGCTGTCCCACTTGGGTCCGCCCACTGCGCCCAGGAACACCGCGTCAGCCTGTCTGCAGTCCTGCAGGGTCTCCTCCGGCAGGGGGGTCTGCTGCCGGTCTATAGCCCTGCCCCCGATTTCCGCCTGCCAAGTGCGCATCCCGTGCCCGAACCTATCTGCTGTGGACTGCAGGACCTCCAGGGCCTGTTGCGTGATTTCCGGGCCGATGCCGTCTCCAGGCAGGGCGCAGATGCTGAATTGCATATCTTCTCCTTTTTTAAAGGTAAATGTCCTTATTATCGATGACGACAGCGAATACCACAGCGACCATGATTTGAAGGTTTTAAAGAGCTCTTTCCCTCGCTATCGTGGTGGTAGTCGTAATCGTAGTCGACACAAGTGATCCCATCCCCATCACGATCCCCGATTCTTCTTTCTGAAGGCATGGGCGTCCTTGGGCACTTGCTCCTGGTCTAGATTGAACATCCTCCTGGCCAGGGAGGTGAGCTCTCTGGCGCTGTTCTCTTCCTGGGCCCTGCGCTTCAGAAAGTCGATTGGATTGTGATAGAGCTTCTTGTACATGGACTCCGCCATGGTCTGGATGGCCTGGGCCACTTCCGGGCTGGCTTCAGGCCCCAGATTCTTCAGAGTCTTTTGCACCTCCTGCTGGGCGACATCCTGGCCCTGCTGCAGAAGATCCACAATAGTGGGGGTCAAGCCCAAAGAGCGCTGCCACTGCCTGAACTTGTCAACTTCCTCCTGGATGATCTCCCCGGCCAGGTCAGCCTCCTGGCCCCGCAGGGCCAGATTCTCCTCCACCACATCCTTCAGGTCGTCTATATCGTACAGATAGATGTTGTCCAGCTGATTCAAATCCGGATCCACGTCCCTGGGCACCGCAATATCTATAAAGAACATGGGCCTGTGCCTGCGCTGCCTGAGCACGGACCGCATGTCCTGAGCCCTGATTATGGGCGAGCTGGCCCCGGTGGAGGTCAGCACTATATCCACCTCTGGCAGACGCTGCCCCAACTCGCTGAAGGGAAAGGACTTGGCCCGGAAGCGCTTGGCCAGCTCCTGGGCCCTGGAGAGGGTCCTGTTGGTTACCTGCAGGCTTGGGACTCCAGCGTTGAGCAAATGCTGGGCAGCCAGCTCAGCCATCTCCCCGGCTCCGATCAGCAAGGCCCTTTGCTTGCCCAGGTCCTCAAAGATGTTCTTGGCCAGCTCCACTGCAGCGTAGCTCACAGACACCGCATGCTGGGCTATCCTGGTCTCGGATCTGACCCGTTTGGCCACAGAGAAGGCCTTGTGCAGCAGCCGGTTCAGGATCGCCCCTGTAGAGCCCTGATCCACCGCCTGCCTGTAGGCATCCTTGAGCTGACCCAGGATCTGGGGCTCGCCAATGACCATGGAGTCAAGGCTGGCAGCCACCTGGAAGACATGGGTCACCGCTTCCTGATCAGCATAGGAATAGATATGCTCCCGCAGCTCTCTTGCACTGCCTTCGCAGGCCTCAGCCCAGGCCTGCAGCAGTGACTGCCCGGAGACCAGCCCAGGATCCGCCACTGCTAGAATCTCCACCCGGTTGCAGGTGGAAAGCAGCACAACCTCCCTCAGACATTGTGAGTCCTGACCCGGATCCAGATCCCAGACGCCGAGATCCTGCAGGGAATACCTCTCCCTGATCTCGATGGGCGCTGTACGGTGATTAAGCCCTAACAGATATATACTCGGTTGCATTATTATGGCTTGAAGCTGTGGTGTGTAGGGAAATAAAAGTTAATGATCAATAAGGAGGCGATACTGAGCCCAAATATGGTGATGGCCAGGATCGCTGGCCTGCGGCCCTTCAAGCTCAAAAGCAGCCTCTGGTGGAAGAGATAGGCGAACATCAGCCAGATGCCCAAGCTGAAGATCTCCTTGGGATCCCAGGAAAAGATCTCCCCCCAGGTAAATCTGGCCCAGATAAATCCTGAAAGCATCCCGACAGTAAACAAAGGAAAGCCCAGACTCACTGCCCAATGATTGACCCGGTCCAGGCTGGTTAGGGCTGGGAAGTCCTTGCGCATCTGGCTCAGCCTGACCTTGTTCTTAATCTGGCGATGCAGGTACAGATAGCCGACGCCAGCCCCGAAGGCCATGGCCAGCAGGGCAATACTCAGGAACAGGCTGCCGATATGCAGGCCGAACCAAAGCTCGCTCAGCCTGGGCGGGATAGGCATCTGGGTCTCTTGCACCACCATGGAGGAGGTAAACAGCACCAGGGCCAATGGGGCCGCAGTCAGGGCCAGGAACTGCAGCTTGAGCCTCCACCACAAAATCAGGTACATCAACAGGAAGCTCCAGGCCAGCAGGCTGAAATAGAACTGCAACTGGGCGAAAGAGAACATGGACTCGGTGCTGACCTTAAGCACCAGGTCCACAGTGTGCAGGCCGAAACCAACCAGGGTCATCACCAGGGAGGCCTGGCGCAGCTCGGGCTTATATCCCAGAATCCCGGCCACGTAGATCAGGGAGCCCAAAAAGTAGAGCAGGGCAATACAGAGGTCAAAAAGACTAAAAAAGTCCATCCGTGAATTCTCCCAGCCAAGGTCTAAGCTCCCGGGGCAGCCTGGCTTGCATGATCGCCAGCAGAGCCTGTCTGTCCCTGTCCTGCAGAGCCTGCAGTATTCTCTCGTCCATAAGACTGCGAAAGATGTCCCTGTTCTCCTGACTGCTGCCTTGCAGTTGCAGCAGCCTGTCCCGGATCCTGCCCAAAAGCTCCAGCCACCAGGCATACTCCGGTCCATACTCCCTGGACAGGCTGTCCCTGATCTTGGCTGCCAGGGCCGGGCTCTTGCCAGAGGTGCTGACTGCAATCTGCAGGTCCCCTGCGGTATGCAAAGAGGGCAGTATGAAACCTGACTCCCGGGCCTGGTTGGCGCTGTTGCACAGGATGCCCCTTTCCTGGCACAATTCGCTGATCCTGGAATTCGTTTCCGGATCCCCGGTACAGGCAAAGACCAGGAACATGCCTTGCAGATCTCCGGGATCGAACTCCTTGTGCAGCAGGACCAGCTCGCTGCGGTGGCCGGGATCTGGCATATGCCCTGGATCCAGAACAGGGTCCAGGACTGTGATCCTGGCCGGCTCAGCCTGCAGCAGGCGGCTGACCTTGCGTCTGCCCACCTGCCCCGCGCCTGCCACCAGGCAGGATTTGCCCCGCAGATCCAAAAATACAGGATAATACAGCATAGGTCTAGGTAACAAAGATACCCACAGCTGTAAAATGACCCTGCCGGGCCTTCACGGCATTTTGGTTCTGCTGAAGTATATGGAAAGCAGAAACAAAATATCCTGGGATCCAGGGAGCTGGACTGGACAGGCCAAATAGCTTATAAACAGCAAAGAGCACCCAAGTCCATTAGGCACAACAGACATAAGATATGAGCTATCTGCACAAAATATCAGCTTGGCTGAGGCCCCAATCCGGAGCACACCCCCCAAATCCGGACAACCCGGACTCCGCCTCACAGCCGGAGCTGCAACAGAACCCAACTCCAAGCCAAGGAGATGCTGCTATGCACAAGCCTTCCCCTGCAGTCTGTCCCGAGGGGCTGCCCCTTATCCTGTATACCGCGTTTGCTGCCCTGATCCTGGCCCTTGTGCAATGGAAGATCCTGGCTATATTGCTGTTGCTGGCCACCTTCCTGGTGCTGCACTTCTTCCGGGATCCAGAGCGGGTAGTGCCTGCCGGGGAAGGAGTAGCCGTCTCCCCTGCAGACGGCAAGATAGTGGCCCTGGAGACCAGGGCTGAACCTTTGAGCGGGGAGATGCGGCACAAGGTAAGCATCTTCATGAACGTCATCGACGTGCATGTCAACCGTAGCCCGGTCCAGGGCACAGTACGCAGGATAGAATATATTCCGGGCAAGTTCCTGAACGCCTCCCTGGACAAGTCCTCCAGGGACAATGAGCGCAACATCCTGGAAATAGAAGACCCCCATGGCGGGCAATGGACCGTGGTCCAAATCGCAGGACTCCTGGCCAGGCGCATTGTCTGCCGGGTGCAGGAGCAAGATGAGCTGCACAAGGGCCAAAGGCTGGGCCTGATCAAGTTCGGCTCTAGGGTTGACCTCTATTTGCCCCAAGGGTATGAATGCCAGATAACCAAGGGGGACAGGGTCCTGGCTGGACAGACCATCCTGGCCAGGGCCAAGCAAAATGCAGAAGCAGAGCAAGACTAAATACCACCCTGGCCGCAGGCCCAAAAACGGCATGCAGGAAGCCAGGCGCAAGGGCATATACATTTTGCCCAACCTGTTTACCACTGCCAGCCTGTTCTCTGCTTTTTTGGGGCTGATCTGGGCCCTGGAAGGCAAATTCGAGATTTGCGCAATGGCCATCCTGGTCAGTGCAGTTCTGGACGGCCTGGACGGCAAGGTGGCCCGGGCCACCAAGGCCAGCTCCGAGTTCGGAATTCAGCTGGATTCCCTGGCTGACCTGGTGGCTTTCGGGGTCACTCCCGCAGTGATGGCCTTCCTCTGGCAGACCCAAACTTATGGCAGTCTGGGCATGGCCAGCTCCTTTTTATTCCTGGCCTGCGGGGCCCTGCGCCTGGCCAGATTCAACGTGCACGCCATCCGGGGCATCTCCCTGAGCAGGAAGTTCTTTCAGGGGCTGCCTATCCCGGCTGCAGCCTGTGTCCTGGCTACCCTGGTCCTGTTCTCCACCTATCTGCCCCCTGCCTGGGCTCAATCTATCCTGGCTCCCGCCACCTTGGTCCTGCTCTTTTCCATGGCCCTGCTCATGGTCAGCAGGGTCAGATACGCCTCCTTCAAGGATGTGGAGTTCGTCAAGGCCCACCCCTTCACCGCAACGGTCTGCGTGGTGCTGATCTTCGTGCTGGTAGCCTCAGAGCCCAAGCTCCTGGGTTTCCTCTTCTTCCTGGCCTATCTGGCCTCAGGACTGATCTATTCTTTTGTCCTGGTACCCCTAAGAAGCAGGAGCCTGCTACGGGGGCTTGCCCCCAAAAGCCCTCGTGAATAAAAAATCCACATATACGTAGTATACATCCTTTTCCAGCCAGGGAGTGAGGCAGATCTCTGAGGCATGGGCCATGCAGGACTATGCAGCAGTTGGAAATCTGAAGCCGACATAGGCTTGGAAAATGATGCGTGAGCATTGGTTATCTGCCAACTGCTTCTCATACAAAAACAAGCAAAAGCTTCTCACACAGAAGGAGGATTGGAATATGCAGGACAAAGTATATGTATTTGACACCACCTTGCGCGACGGAGAGCAATCCCCTGGTGCGACCATGAACCACCAGGAGAAGAAGCGCATCGCCAGACAGTTGGACAGCCTGGGCGTAGACGTGATCGAGGCCGGCTTCCCTGCCTCCAGCCAGGGGGACTTCGAGTCAGTGCAGGAGATCGCCCGGGTCGTGGAGAGCTCCCAGGTAGCTGGGCTCTGCCGGGCATCCCAGCAGGA
>JBKGXZ010000032.1:0-16302 GCA_046546355.1 Desulfohalobiaceae bacterium
CCTTGCTGAATATAGGGCAAACAACAACTTGAAACCCTAAACAGGAGGCATGTGGCATGAAAAGGAAACTGTTCCTAGCGGCATTGGTGGTAGGATTGATATTGGCAGGAGGCATGGCCCTGGCCCAAGAGCAGGGTTACACACGGGCTCCCGCGGGTGCTGGCCAAGGCTCGGTCTGCCCCTGGAACGGGCAGGGCCCAGGCAAGCTGCAGCAAGGCCAAGGCTCAAACTGGCATGGTCCAGGCAAGTTCCAGGGCAGGCCGGGCAAGGGCCCAGGGCAGCACATGCGCGGCAGCCGCTTCAACCAGGGTCAGCTTGGTCCCTATGCAGCACAGCAGCAAACAGGGAACCTGGAACAAGAGCAGGCCAAACAGTTGGCTGACAATTACCTAGCCGGGAACCCCAATCTTAAGATCGAGGATATCAGCGAGCAGGACAACAGCTACGTGGCCACTGTGGTTACCCAGGACGGTTCCCTGGTGGAGCGGCTGCTGATAGACAAGAACACTGGCCGGATGAGCAAGAGCTACTAAGCATAAGCAGCAAAACAGCTGAGCCTAGCCTCTGCGACAGGGGAAACGAAAAATCCCAAACCGCATTCATAATGCAGCCCGGGCGGGGAAAGACTTCCTCCGCCCGGGCTTTTATGCTCAGGTCCCTGTTCGCCTTGGGCCTCTCTGATTTAACTGCGCATCCCATTTCCATGACTACTGCCACATGAATCTATTGCTTCCCGGGACCGAAGAAACTCTGTTCAAAGCTCTCCTTTATCTCACCAAGTATCAGCGAAAGCTCCCCCTCTGGGACTTCCCGCACCCTTATGCCATAAGAATCGCAAATGGTCTTGAACTGCTCGCGAGGCACAAAATCTTCTGGGATGATCAGCTCATGAGGGAATTGCTTCTTGTGAGAAGCAGCCTCCTGGAACAGATCCTCCACAGCTGACAGATCAGGTCCTTCACCTGCAGTTTTGCAGGCCAGATGCCCCAACATATAAGTGCTGGCAGCATCCAGCAGAAAATAAATATCGTAGGGCTCATCTGCTATGTAAATCAAGGAATCGTTGACCCTAAAGGCTATCCAGACCTGATTCACCTTAAATTGCTTAGGATGCAGCATAATAACCTCCTTGGCACAGTCAAGGCTCAGCCAAGCTAGCGGGTTTTGGATCCTCCCAGGGCCTTTGCAGCAGGACCACGTTCTTGCGCGGCACATGGCATTCAAGGCCCAGAAGCCGGGCTAGCACCTGAAAGGTCTCCTGCTTGTAGAACACCACATGGGTAGGATCCTGGCGATAGCGCCAGCAGGCAAAATTTTCGTCCTGAGTCTGAAAGCTGGTCATAATTCCCAGCCAGCCCCCTGGTTGCAGCAGATTTCGAAGCAGGCAAAATTCCTGATAAGGCTGATGCAGATGCTCCACCACCTCGCAGCAGGCCACAAAGTCATAGCTTTGCTGCAGCAGGGTCTCTTGGGGATAGAAGAAGGGATCGTACAGGCGTACCCAATGCCCGGCTTCCCTGAGAATCCAGGCCAGCCCCGGCCCCGGCCCACAGCCGAAGTCCAGGCCCCGGCTGCCTGGCCTGAGTCTCTGCAGCAAGGGCCTGGCCAGCTTGTTCAAGAACTTGCGGTAGCTGGGGTCTTGGGGGTCGTTATTGTGCTCACAGTACCTTTGCAGCTCATGGCCTGGCCCAGGCAGCTGAGAGCTGTCCAGATAGGTGGCCAGACAATTTTCGCAGCGCCAATAGTCCCAGCCCGGCTCGGAATAGAAAAGGCGGGGCTCGGAATGCAGACAGACCGGGCATACCTCGCGCATAGGCTGCTTATGAATCCTGAAGCTCCTGGCTCTGGGGTTGCTTCCTCCTGGCTAGGAAGCTCAATATATACTATTTCCTTGGGGCTGGCAAAGGCCACATGTACTTTTCAAAGCCCTTTACAACACATTAAAAAGGGGCTAGATTTAATATATCTCTAAACCTGTACAGATCAGCCATGCAATCAACCCCCATCCCCCCTAACATTGCAGGCGGGCTGTATCCGACCGCTGCAGCCCAGAGCTCTCCAGGCCCCAAACAGGGGCAACAGGGGCAGACTCAGCCGCAGTCCATTGCCCCAAGCTCCCAGGATGTTTCCGACACCAATCAAGGCCGGGCCTCAAAGCAGCAGGAAAGCTCCAGTTCCAAACAGAGCCAGAGCTCCGAGCAAGAACTGAGCCAATCAGAGCGGGCCAGGCTGAGCAAGCTGCAGCAAAGGGACCGGGAGGTCCGGGCCCATGAGCAGGCCCATGTCGCTGCAGGAGGCCCTTATGTCCAGGGTGGAGCCAACCTGGAGACGCGTCTGGGGCCTGACGGCCAGTTCTATGCAGTGGGCGGAGAGGTGAGCATGGATGCCTCTGAGGTGCCCGGTGATCCAGAAGCCACCGTGGAGAAGGCCAGAACCCTGCGCAGGGCTGCGCTGGCTCCGGCCCGGCCCTCTGGCCAGGATCTGCAGGTGGCTGCCCAGGCTGCCCAGATGATCCTGGAAGCCAGGCAGGAGATGAGGCAGGAGGAAAGCGATCCTGGTCAGGCGCTCGGAATCCAGGCTCAGAAGGATTCAGACTCCGCACAGAATGAGGAGCAAAGCCCGGAAGCTGCCCCGGGGCTCAGACCCAGAGCCATTGCTGCCTATCAGAACCAATCCGGATCCGGACAGCCTGCGCAGGCGGCCCAGATCTCCTCCAATTCCTGAAACTAGCGCCTAAAAAATCGGGAAATACAGCTTGCAGTTCAGACTCCTCTCCACCAGAGAAGTAGCAAGGCTCCTGGGCATCAATGAAAAGCAGGTCTATCGCCTGATCCAGGACAAAGACCTGCCTGCCACCAAAGCCACCGGCAAATGGCTGTTTCCAGAACATCTGATCCGGCAGTGGATCGAGGCCAAGACCATCAACTATCCTGGCCAGAACTGGCTCCTGCAGACACCTTCCCTGTTCGTGGTCGCAGGCAGCAACGACATCCTGCTGGAGCGCTCTTTGCAGCTTTTCATGTCCCAGAATCCGGAATACACCTCTGCCTTCAGCAATCTAGGCAGCATGGGCGGCCTCAGGGCCCTGCGCCAGGGGCTTTGCCACATAGCCACCAGCCATCTGATGCAAAAGGACAGCCAGGACTTCAACTTCGATCATATCCAGCAGGAGATGCAGGACCAGCCAGCTGTGGTCAACTTCTGCCTCAGGCAGCAGGGGCTGATCCTGGCCCCTGGTAATCCTCAGCATATCCAGGCTGTGGCTGACCTGGGCAAACCTGGGATCAAGCTGGTCAACAGACAGCCCGGCACCGGGACCAGGCTCTGGTTGGACAGGGAGCTGGAAAAGGCTGGCCTGGATCCCTATCAGCTGGATGGCTATCAGCAGGAGATGCCCAGACACCTGGATCTGGGCCTGGAGATTCTGGCAGGCAGGGCTGATGCAGGCCCTGGAATAAGGACAGTAGCAGGGTTGCTGGGCCTGGATTTTCTGCCCCTGCACTGGGAGCGCTTTGATCTGCTCATCAGCAAGGAAAGGTTCTTCGAGCCCAGCATCCAGAGCTTCCTGAATATGCTTATGCAGCAGGAGTTCAAGGAGCTGACCGGCAGGCTCTCAGGCTACGACCTATCCCTTAGCGGCAGGATGCTCTATCCTGCCCGGATGCCTGATCCAGATCAGAAAGTGACCTGAACCTGATAAGCCTAGACAGGGGTCAGCACATCCCGGCCCTGCTGCTGATCCTTAAGCATGAGCTGCAAGAAGCGCCGGAATAAGGGACCTGGGCTGCCCTGGCCTATGCTTTGGCCTGCATAGGAAACCACAGGCAAAACATCAAAGGTAGTCCCCAGCATCATCACTTCCTTGGCCTGGTACATATCCCTGGAGGCAATCTTAGCCTGCCTGGCCCCTTGCAGCTCTCCTGCCTGCACCAGGTCCTGGGCCAGCTCCAGCATACGCACCACTGTCGTGCCCTGCAGGGTGCGCTGAAATTCCGGGACCAGAAATTCGCCGTCCCTGGAGATCAGGCCCAGGTTCTCTGTAGGCCCCTCTGCCAGGTAGCCCTCCTCGTCCAGGACCACTGTGAAATCGGCACCTTTGTCCTCTGCTTCCTTTTCCATGAGCACATTGGGCAGGTAGTTGCAGCTCTTCACGTTAGCCAGGAATCCAGGCTTAATAGGTACAGAGCTGCTGATCAGGCTGCAACCAGTCTGGTACTTTTCCGGTGCAATCCAAGCTGGGGTAGTAACTACGATGTACAGCTGACTGCCCAGACAACCGGAAGGCGAAGGGGTGAAATCCCCGGGTCCCCTGGATACAAACAGCCGCACCAGGCAGTCCTTGGCCCCCGCAGCCCGGATGGTCTCCAGGATGATATGCTGCAGCTCATCCCTTGCAACGGGCAGCTCAAGCCCGACCATTCCTGCCGAGCGCTGCAGTCTGTCCAAGTGCCGCTGCAGCAGATAGACCTTGCCCTCAACGCACTTGAAGGCCTCAAATATCCCATCTCCCCTGTGTACCAGGTGATCATCCACAGGAACCAGCATGAGCTGCGGCTCCAGAACGATCCCTCCCAGCCAGCTGGAATACATGGCCAGGTAGCTCTGCTGATGAGCATAGCTTGCCTGCATCAGATTGTCCAAAGCCTCCTGGCTCTGCAGAATCCTGGGCTCTGGCATGGCTCTTTTTGTACTTTGCATGGGCATAGCATAATCTCCAGGCCTGGAATGTCTTGAATCCGCCCCGCAGGGTTATTATCCTTTTATACATCACAAAGCACAAATGTCTACCGAGACCTGCATGCCTTCCATTTCTGGCCAATCCTGGCCCAAGACAGTTGATCAGGCCAGGCGGGTCCAAGATCAGCTCCTGGCCAGGGTCAGCCTCCAGGATGGTCTGCCTGCCAGCCTGCGCTTTGCAGCAGGTCTGGATGCGAGCTACCTGATCCTCAGGCTCTGCCCAGATACAGGCTGCCTGAGACCACCCGTGCCGCCCATACCCTTTGCTCACAAAAAACCACATTTTTCCTCTTGACCTCGGCAATTTTGGGCATACAATCTCAGAATATTTTTTGAGGAGGTTTCGCCATGGCCTCTGCTCATCAGTGCCCGGAAGACAGTCTGCTCCTGACACCCCAAAGCAGTCCGGAAAAGATTCTAGTCCTGGGGGGCAAACGCGGTCTGCTGGGACAAGCCCTGGTATATTTGCTGCGCAGAAAAGGCTATACAGTTCTGGAGCATGGGGTGGAAGATGTGGATATCTTCGACACCCAGGCCCTGTGTACTTTCCTGGACCAGATCCAGCCGGATTGCGTGCTGAACACCATTGCTTATACCCAGGTGGATCAGGCGGAGCAGGAGCCGGAAATGGCCTTTAGGCTGAACAAGACCTTTCCGCATATCCTGGCCAATATTGTCCACGGCAGGGGCTTATACCTGGTCAGCTACAGCACTGACTTCGTCTTTGACGGCAAGAAGCAATCCCCGTACAACCCTGAAGATGAGCCCTGCCCGCTGTGCGTATACGGCAAGAGCAAACTGGAGGGAGAACGAGAGCTCTACAAGCTGGCCCCTTCCAGATTGCTCATTATCCGGACCTCCTGGCTTTTTGGCCCCTGGAAGCAGAACTTCGTACACCGGATCCTGGAGCTCGCGGAGCAGAACAGGCTGCTGCCTGTGGTGCATGATCAGATAGGCTCCCCCACATTCACCCTGGATTTGGCATATTACACCGAGCAGCTGATCAGGCAGCATGCCACAGGCATCTTCCATGTCTGCAACAGCGGCCAGGCCAGCTGGTGCGAGCTGGCTGCCGAGGCCCTGGGCACAGCAGGCAGAAGCTGCCAGGTACAGGCCGTGACTTCGGATCGCTTTCCCCAGGCCGCCACCCGGCCATCCTATTCAGTCTTGGACCACAGCAAATACAGCCTGCTCAGCGGCAAGAAGCCCAGACCCTGGCCCCAGGCCCTGCGGGACTATCTGTTCTGCTACGAATCCGAGCATATGGCCCTGGAGGACTAATGCCGCGTCATATGGGTGCGGTAGATGTCATCAGGATCGATTGCGACAACGACCACGATTGCGATTTGCTCTGCCCTCCCCTCGCTATCGTTGTTTTGGTCGTAATCGTAGTCAATACCACTGATGGGGAGAGTTCAATGATCCCAGCTGGTTATCTGAAAAAATCATATTGCCCCTAACCCCCTTGTCAAGCAAGGCTTTCATCAATATACTGCGCTTTGTTTTCGGGCGGTTAACTCAGTGGTTAGAGTGCCATCTTCACACGGTGGAAGTCCGGGGTTCAAATCCCTGACCGCCCACCATTCAGTTATGCAAAAAGCCCTGCCCTGCAGGGCTTTTTTTCTGTTTACAAACCAAAACCCCAGCTGGCTGTGCAAAGCCTGCCCCCTTAATATCATGCAACTGGTGCTCTTCCACCCCCAGATTCCGCCCAACACCGGGAGCATAGCCAGGCTCTGCGCAGCTACTGACACCCAGCTGAATCTCATCCAGCCCCTAGGCTTCAGCCTGGAAGACCGCTACCTGAAAAGGGCTGGGCTGGACTACTGGCCCTGGGTCAGGCTCCAGGTCTGGAGCAGCTGGCAGGAATTTGCCGATCAAGCAGGTTCCGGCTCCCAGGTAATCCTGACCAGCGCCAGGGCCAGGCGCAATCTCTTCCAGTACAGCTTCACCGGGCAAGAGACAATCGTCCTGGGACCTGAGAGCCAGGGTCTGCCTGAGTGGCTCCTGCAGTCCTACCCTGTCCACCTGCGAGTGCCCATCCTGCAAGAAGATGCTGTACGCAGCCTGAACCTGGCCAGCGCAGCTGCAATCGTCCTCTACGAAGCTCTGCGCCAGACAGGGAGACTTGAAGCATGAGCACCTTTCTGCCCCTGCCGGCCTTTGTCCTGGATCTGATCCTCAAGGATCCCCAGACCTGGCCCCATCCAGTACGCTGGCTGGGCCGGGCATTGGAGCGCCTGGAAATTTTGGCCCTGAAACAGCATCTGCTCAGCCTGCGAGCTGCAGGCGCTGTCTGCCTAGGTCTGGTTCTGCTGGCTTTGCTGCTTGTGCTGAGCATCCTGACATCGATTCCACTGCTGGGATCCTTGCTAGCCCTGTATTTGGCCTACGCTGGCCTGGCCCTGGGTGGGCTGCTGCAAAGCGCCCGACAGGTACTCAGCAGCGTGGAACTGGGAGATCTGGAGCGGGCCAGACATGATCTGGGACTTTTGGTCAGCAGGGATACCGGCAGCCTGGACCGGGAAGGCATCTGCCGCACATTGGCGGAAACCATAAGTGAGAACTTCAATGACGGCTTTGTGGCTCCCATGTTCTATCTCTGCCTGGGCGGACCGGTTTTGCTCTGGTTGTACAAAGCAGTCAGCACCATGGATTCCATGTGGGGCTATAAGCATGATCACTACCTGGAGCTGGGCTGGGCAGGTGCCAGACTGGACGACCTGCTGGCCTGGATCCCAGCCAGGCTGAGCGCCGGTCTGATAATAGCGGTAGCCTGTATTCTGGGGCTGGATTGGCAGCAGGCCTGGAAAAGAAGCAGAAAGCAGGCTAAAGATATGGAGAGCCCCAACGCTGGCTGGCCCATGGCTGCAGCTGCCTGGAGCCTAGGGGCCCAAATGGGCGGCCAGGCGATATATCAGGGCCAGAGCAAGCAAAAGCCTGTCCTGGGCCCGACAGGAGCCGCCTGGGGACCGGCCCAGCTGCAATCGCTGCTGCGGCTTTTGCTGCTGGCAGGCTTCTTGATGGCTGGTCTGGGTCAGATATGGGCCCTCTTTTGACTCTAGTACTCTGATCCATAAGTTCTGCCTTTAATAGAGGCAGGTTGAGAACATACAAGATTTCATTATCCTAAAACAAAGAGCTGCAACTATCCGGTTTTGCCTTTTGTTTTTTCTCGTTTTCGTAAGTTGGAATTTGTTTGGAATTTGTTTTTTGTAATTTGGAATTTCCGCGTCAATCTCCAACTGGGTCAAATAGTCCAAACAAAACTCTATAGAGAAATTGCCATATACGGGTATTAAACTTTTGAGACGCGGTACTAGAGCTCCCTGCCCCTTTGCCAGGCAGCCTGCACCGCGTCGATGACCGCGGCCCGTACTGCCCTGCGCTCCAAGTGGTTTATGCCCTGGATGGTGGTTCCTGCAGGAGAGCAGACCTGTTCCAGGAGCTCGGATAAAGGCTCCTGGCCCTCATCAGCCATGCGCACCGAACCCTGGGCCAGACCCAGAACCATATCCTTGGCCTGTTCCCTGCTAAAGCCCAGACTGACCCCGGCCTGGACCAGGCTCTGCAGAAAGTGGAACACATAAGCCGGGCCAGAGCCGATCAGCGCGGTGAAAGCGTCCATATCCTTCTCCTGCAGCTGGTGCACCCTGCCCAGCCTGCCGAACAGCTGCAGCAAAAAATCTTGACTTTCCTGGTGCAGACCCGAGTCCGGAAAGCAGACAGCAAAAACCCCGGAACCGATCAAGGCCGGAGTGTTGGGCATAACCCTGACCACGGGGCAGGCCCCTGCCAGGGCCTGGCTTAACCTGTCCAGCCTCACCCCTGCGGCTATGGAGACCACCACTTGAGAGGGCTGCAGCAGGTCTGCTGTCTCCTGCAACATCTTGTCCGTGAGGTGAGGTTTTACTGCCAGGAACACATAATCGCTGTCCTGGACTACCTGACGCGCGGAATCCAGGGCCTGCAGGCCGGTTTCCCCAGCCAGGGCCTGCAGCCTGTCCCTGTCCGGATCGCAGGCCGCAAGCTCAAGACCTGGCTCAGCTGCCCAGCCCCGCAGCAGGGCCCCGCCCATATTGCCAGCTCCGATAAACCCCAGCCTGGTCATACAGGCACCACTTCCAGCTGATTAAAGAAGTAGCTGATCTCTATGGCAGCGTTCTCCTGACTGTCCGAGCCGTGCACCGAATTCCTCTCAATGTCCAGGGCGTATTTCCTGCGGATGCTGCCCTCTTCCGCCTGCTCCGGATTGGTGGCGCCCATAATCTGCCTGTACTTCTGCACTGCGCCCTCGCCCTCCAGGATAGCCACAACTGCCGGTCCGGAACACATATACTGGGTCAGACTCTGGAAAAAGGGCTTGTCCTGATGCACCTTATAAAAGCCCTGGGCCTGATCCAGGCTCATGTGGACCATCTTCATAGCCCGCAGCCTTAGCCCGCTGTTCTCGATGTGTGCCAATATCTCGCCTGTGAGATTCCTCTGTACTGCGTCCGGTTTGATGATGCAAAGTGTCTGTTCGCTCATGCCTCCTCCTGATTCATTTTTGCTGCAATAGTTCGCTGAGTCTTACCAGCTCCACTTGCTTTTGCCTGTCTTGGGCCCACTGCTCCAGGGCCTGTAAAGTCTGGGGATAAGGGTGACCTACTGCAATGGCTTGGCCCAGCTGCAAGGCCAGAGCTTCAGCCTTGCGCAGCTGCTGCATCACCTTTTGCACATCCTGCTCGTTGTCCAGAAACACATCCCGGCTCAGTACAGGGATGCTGATCTCCTGGGCCAGAGATTTGACCTGGCTGTGGGAAGTGGTCAGGCTGTCCAGGTAGAACATGTCTTTTTGCTTGAGCTCCTGCAACACAGCTCGCATGCCCTCCATGTCAGCAGAGAACCTGGAGCCCATGTGATTGTTCACCCCTACAGCTCCCGGCACCTGCTTGAGGTTGTCCTCTAGCTTTTCTCGGATCATTTCCGGCTGCATATTCACGTACAAGGCCCCTGGCCCGGGATCCACCTTTGGATACCCCTTAGGCTCCATGGGCAGATGCAGCAGGATCTCCATACCCTCCCTGTCTGCCAGCTCCGCGATCTGCTCGCTCTTGGCCTGATGTGGCAATATGGACAGGGTTACCTCCGGGCCCAGTGCTTTGAGCAGCCTTTTGGCCTGGGGCAGGCTCTGGCCAATATCGTCCATTACCAGGGCCAGGCTGGCCTGGGTCTCTTGCTGTCTATCCGGCAGCACCTGTGGAGTATAATCATCAAAGAGCAGCCTGTGGGTGGGCTCATTTCGAATGGAGATCTCCAGTCCGCCCGGACCGGAGCTAACCCGGGAGATATCCACTCCCCGCAGCCATTTCTGCCGATAGTTCTCAAAGGCCTGCAGGAAGCTTTCCCGCTCTTTATCCCCGAGCTCCAGGACCAGAGTCTGGGGCCGGGAATCATCTTCCTGCTGCAGACCTTCCACCTCCTGCAGCCTGTCCGGCTCCACCTCCGCTTGCAACAAGCTCTGCACCAAAGCCAGATCCACTTGGCGCTCGCTTTGCCGCAGATCAGCAGCAGGAGCAGCTTGGGATTCTTGCGGGCCTTTATCCTCTACCTTTTCCCGGAAGCTGCTTTGCTGCAGGGAATCCTGATCTGGAGCAGAAGCTGGCTCTTTTCTAGAATCAATCAGGGTCTCAGGACCGGAACGTACTATCAGCAACAAAGCAAGCAGGGTCAGACTGAATAAGGCCCCCAGCAAAAACAGGGACAGCCTGGAGCCCAGCCAGGCCAGCCGGGAACTGCCAGCTTTAGCTTTTTGGGTGGAGGCCCTGGATTTACGGCTGGGGGACTTCTTTGCAGCTGTTTTGCTCCTGGAGGATGTTTTCTTGGCTGTGCCCGGGCTCTTTTTCTTGCTTGAGCCCGGGCTTTTTGGGCCCTGTTTTTCGTTTTTCTTCTGTGCCATTTAATTAAACAGGATTTATGTCCAGGAAGTAGGCCCTGCCCCCCAGATCTTTGCCCTTTACTGCAGCTGCTTGATCACAGGCAAGCTCTTGACCAGTTGCAGGGCCATAAGCAGCTGATTGTCCCGGCTCAGCATTTTCCTGGCTTCCTCATCCTGCTCAGGACTCAGATCCTGCTCCTGCAGGTCTCCGTTATCCAGATGGCCCTCCAGATCTTCTTCCCTGAGTACCTGGAAGGGATGCCTGGCGCTTTCTTCCTGCTCCAGATCTCCAGGAGGAATGAAAGGCACCTCCAGATCAGGCTCTATACCTTCAGCCTGGATGGACCTGTCCCGGGGCGTATAGTACCTGGCCGTGGTCAGCTTGATGCCTGAGCCGTCAGTCAGGGGGATCACGGTCTGCACCGAGCCCTTGCCGAAACTCTGCTCGCCCACTATCAGAGCCCGTTTGTGATCCTGCAGGGCCCCGGCCACGATCTCCGAGCCTGAGGCAGTGCCTGAGTTGATCAAGACCGCCATAGGCGTCTTCAGATCCAGCTCCTGGTCCTTGGCGGAAAAGCTCATCTGGGCCTTTTCCATCTTGCCCTTGGTATAGACTATTTTGCCCTCCTCCAGGAACATGTCCGCCACTGACACAGCCTGATCCAGGACCCCTCCAGGGTTGTTGCGCAGATCCAGGACCAGTCCCTGCAGGTCCTGGACATCCTGGACCGCCTCCTCCAGCTCCTGGGTGGTGCGGTCGTTGAAGTTGGTGATCCGCACGTACAGATAGCCTTTTTCCAGCATCTGAGTCTTCACACTGTGCACAGGGATCACATCCCGCTTGATGGTCACAGTCTCAGGAGAATTTTCGCCCTCAGAAAGAATGGTCAACTCCACTTCAGACCCCTTGGATCCCCTGATCTTGCTCACTGCATCCATGATAGAAATATCCTGGGTGGACTCCCCGTCTATCTCCAGGATAATGTCCCCGGCCTGCAGCCCAGCCTCGAAAGCAGGGGTGTCCTCTATGGGCGAGACCACTGTCAGCTGGTTATTCTGCAGGGTGATCTCTATGCCCACCCCGCTAAACTCCCCGCTGGTCTCGCTCTGCATCTCCTTAAAAGCGTCCTGGTCCAGGTAGGCTGAGTGCGGGTCCAGGTTCTTGAGCATGCCCTGGATTGCGCCCTCGATCAGCTCCTCCCGGTCCACGTCCTTGACATAGCTGTTCTCGATCAAATCAATGATCTGGCTGAACTCCTTCAAGGACTGGTACTTTTCTTCCTCTGCCGCTGACCTGGCAGGAGTGCCTGCCAGGGCCACAAGCAGCAGCAATATTCCAAAATAATTCATCCAGCGCATAGCATTCTCCAGGTTAATTTTATGGATTTCGTAAAATATCAGCTCTGGGCTTCGGCCAGCCAAGGCTCTGGATTCACTGGCTTCTGGCCCGCCCTGAGCTCAAAATACAGACCCGGGCCATCAATCCTGGGATAATATCCTGCCTGCCCCACGGGTTCGCCCTTTTCCACATCCTGGCCTACATTGACCAGGCTCTGGGACAAAAAGGCATATAAAGTATAGTATTCCTGGCCGTGAAAAACTATCACCACCTTGCCGTATCCGCGCAAGGTATCACTGAATACCACCTTCCCCCAGCAGACAGCACGCACCTCCTGACCCTCCTGCAGGGCCAGACCGATGCCCTTGTCCGCAGAATCCCCTCCCTGGGCCTCAAAACTTTGCACCTGCTCCCCAGAGGCGGGCCAGGGCAAATGCCCTTTGAGCTCCTCAATATCCCTGCTCTCCAGCAGCTTGACCCTTTGCTCCAGCTTAGAGACCGTATTTTGGATCTCCTGTAGCTGCTCCTCCTTGGCCAGTTTCCTGGCCCGGATCTTTTGTACCTGGCGCAGGAAATCCATGCGCTCCTGCAAAAAATCCTGTTGCGTGGAGCGGATCTCTTCCACCTGGGCGGAGACCTGCATGCGCAGCTCCTTTTGCCTGGCCAGGCTCTGCTCCAGCTCCTGCTGCTCCTTGGCCAGCTCCTTGGCCTTGTCCTGGAGCAGGCTGTATATCTCTTCCAGCCAGGTCATGTCCCTGCTGGCTTCATGGAAGGACTCCCACCGGCTAGGGTCAAAGCTCCTGGAATAGACATATGCCGGCCAGTAGGCCTCTATCAGGCGCATCAGGTTCTGCCTGGCATGATCCACATTTTGCTCCAGGCGCTTATGCTCCTGCTGCAGCTCCTGCTGCCTGGCTTTGCTCTGCTGCAGCCTTTGCTCCTGCTCCTGCAGCCTGGCTTCCAGGCCTTTAATGCGCTCCTCCACCCGGGCCAGATCCTGATAGGCCTGCCTCTCCTTCTGGCTCAGGCTCTGCAGATCCTGCTCTCCTTGCTCCAGATCCTGCCGGCGCTCCTGCACCCGATCCTGCAGATTTTCCTGGGTCTGAGTGGCCGCAGGGCCAGATCCCAGCCAGAGCAGGGCCAAGACCGCCACCAGGCCAGCAAGCAGCCAGGCCAGACAAATCTGCCCCTTTTTCCGCGCTGGGTCAAATTGCCGCCGCAGGAAATTCATGCCCGGGAATGCTCCAGATAGGGCTGCAAAGGGCACTGCCCGCACTTAGCCTGTTTTTTTGCGCACCAGTTTTTGCCTGTGCGCACTAAAAGAGCGTGGTACTCGTTATACAGGCCGACCTCCTCAGGCAGGACATCCATGAAGTAGGCCTGCAGCTCCTGATAGCTGATGTCTTCAGGAATCAGCCCGTGCCTGGAAAGAATCCTCTGTGTATAGGCGTCCACCACGAACACCGGCTTATGCAAGGCATAGAGCAGGATGCTGTCCGCTGTCTCTTGGCCTATGCCCCTTACTGCCAGCAGCTTGGATCTTAGCTCCTGCAGGGGCTGGGTGGCCAGGTCCTGGGGATCCAGGGCATCCTCCCGGTCCAAAAACTGTAAAAAATTCTGCAATCTGGCTGCCTTGACCCGGAAATAGCCAGCAGGCCGGATCAGCTCAGCCAGCTCCTGCAGAGACAGCTGCAACAGCCCCTGTGCCTGCAGCAGCCCTTTTTGCTCCAGATTCTGCAGGGCCTTTTGCACGTTGGCCCAATTGGTATTCTGGGTCAAGATCGCGCCCAGACAGACTTCCAGCGCAGTTCGCCCAGGCCACCAGCGGCTTGGGCCCAAATCCCTGTACAGGGTTTCATACATCTGCAGCAAAAGTTCCTGCCTGGCCATGGAATCATTCCTTCCTGCGCAGGATAAGTCCGGACCAGCCGCTGTCCCTCAGGATACTGGGCTCTGCCAGGCCCTGCTGCGTATAGGCCTGGACCACCCTGGATTCCTGCTCCTGCAGAATACCGGACAAAATCAGCCAGCCCCCGGGATTTAGCCTGCAGACCAGATCTGCAGCCATGTGCACCAGGGGGCCAGCCAGGATATTGGCCAGGATCAGCCCGAAGCTGACCCCGGGCCGCAAAGCCTGCAGCTCGCCCACCCCCAGGCCGATCCTGGCCTGGGTCTGGTTTAGTTCCAGATTTTGCCTGGCGTTTTGTATAGCCTGAGGGTCATTGTCCAAAGCCAGTCCAGCCAGACCCAGCTTAGCGCAGGCTATGGCCAGAATCCCTGACCCGGTGCCCAGATCCAGAAAGCTGGTCCTGGGGCAGACCTGCTCCTGGCGCTGCAGATGGGCCAGAGCCTGCAGGCAAAGGGTGGTGCTGGCGTGGTGTCCGGTGCCAAAGGCCATCTGGGGCTGGATATGGATCTGGAGTAGTCCAGATTCCTTCCTTTGCTCGGCCTGCCAGGCAGGCAGGATCAAAAACTTGTCCTGGATGCGCACTGGATGAAAGTATTTCCTCCAAGCCTGGGACCAATCCTGCTCCTGTTCCGGCTCCAGGGTCACCTCCAGCCCGGGGCAGGCCCTCTGCAGCCGATCCTTGAGCCTGCAGCCCTGCAGCGAGCCTCGGACATGCACCTGGAACCCGGTCCTGCCAGCCAGGTCTATCTCCTGCCAGCCCCAAGGGGCTAGATCCTGCAGTAAGTCGGATACTTGCTGGGCCTGGTCCTGCTCCACCTTGAAGTGCAGGAGGAAAAGCCTGTTCTGTTCCAAACCTGGATCCAGCTGCATATCCTGTGCGTCCTGCAGTCCTATTGCTGCTTTTCCAGAACCTGAGCCAAAGCCTGGCAAAAGCAGTCCATCTCTTGCCTGCTGATCACCAGTGGTGGCAGCAGTCGCAGGACGTTGCCCTGGGACAGATTGCAGACAAATCCCTTTTCCAGGAGCCCTTGCCAGATCCTCTGGGGCTGCTCTGCTCCCAGCTCTACCCCCAACATCAGGCCCAGGCCGCGCAGCTCCCGGATCAACTCCGGAAACCTGGACTGCAGCCGGGAGAGCTGCTGCATGAAGTACTCGCCCTTTTCTGCTGCCTGACGCACCAGGTCCTCTTCCTGCAGGATCTGCAGCACCTTGCTGGCCACTTCACAAACCAGAGCTCCGCCTCCAAAAGTGGTGGCATGGCTGCCTGGCCCAAAGCCCTGGGCAGCTTCCTCCCGGGCCAGCATGGCCCCCAGGGGCAGGCCATTGGCCAATGCCTTGGCAGTGGTCAGGATGTCCGGCTTAAGCCCAAAGTGCTCGTGGGCCCACATCCTGCCAGTTCTGCCCATTCCGGTCTGTACCTCGTCCAGCATGAGCAGGATGTCCCGCTCCTCGCACATCATTTGGGCCTGTTGCAGATACTCCCTGCTCAGGGGCCTCACCCCGCCCTCTCCCTGGACAACCTCCAGCAACAGACCGGCTGTATCCTGCTCAAGGGCCTGATCCAGGGCATCTATATCCTCGGCAGGCACTGCGCAGAACCCTTCAGGCAGGGGCTCGAAGCCCTGTTTGACCCCTGGCTGGCCTGTGGCAGCCAAAGTGGCCAGGGTCCTGCCATGGAATGATCCCTGCAGGCTGACGATGCGCTGCCGGTTCTGGCCCTTATGCACCTGGTAATAGCGCCTGGCCAGCTTGATGGCAGCCTCGTTGGCCTCTGCTCCGGAATTGCAGAAAAAAGCCCTGTGCAGGCCGCAGGACTCAAGCAAAGCCTGGGCCAGGTTCAGCTGAGGCTTTTGATAGAACAGGTTGCTGACATGCACCAGTCTGCCTGCCTGCTCATGCAGTACCTGCTGCAGCTCCGGGCGGCAATGCCCCAGGTTGCAGACCGAGATACCGGCCAGCAGATCCAGATACTCTCTGCCGCTGGGATCATACAGGCTGCAACCCCGGGCTGACTCCACATACAGAGGATAGCGGGCATAGGTATGCAGCAGCAGCTTTTGCTCCTGGTCTTTGATATGCTCTAGTTCTTGCTTCATAGCTGATTAGTTTCGAGCTTGATTGTCTGTGTCTGTTTCGGTCATTGGAATTTGTGTATTGTTTATTGGTGACTATTCAGCACCTGATAATGCTGGAAAATCTAAGCGCAGCGGCGAATATCCAGGGTCTGGGGGCTTTACAAACTGGGCGTAAACTGTTTGAGCGACGTAGGCAGCGTTCATCAAAACCGTTAAGCACCGAATATGATTTAAAGCATATTATAGAAAATATCCACCGGCTATAAGACACAGATATAGGTTTTGATTTACGCTGCCTTGGAGTGAGTTTTTACGTCCTGTT
>JBKGXZ010000033.1:0-16000 GCA_046546355.1 Desulfohalobiaceae bacterium
GGCCTGAGCATGGAGGTGCGGTACATGAGCCTGCCAGCCTTGCTCAGGCAGGACTTCTGGGCATAGCTAAGCTTCTTTGCAGCAGCGCGCATGATCCTTTCTATGTATGCCAAGGCCTCTGTGCTGTTGACGAGTCCTGGCATTGTGGTTATAGATTTTCTTTTACAGGGACTGGTGCAGGACAATCCAGCCCTGATCAAGCACAAACCTGGAGCCCATGTCAAGACCAGGCCCCTATCCGGGCCTGATTTCCCTTTTTTCCAATCCCCAATATTTTAAGGCAGGTAACAAATGGCAAGGATTACAGTGGAAGACGCCCTGGAAAAGATCAACAACAGGTTCGTCATCGCCCAAATGGCCATCAAAAGGGTCAAGATGTACAGGGACGGATATTCCCCGTTGCTGGATACGGACAACAAGGAAGTGGTCACCTCCCTGCGAGAGATCGCAGACGGCAGGATCAAACTGAAATCATCCATACCAGAAGCCGGCATTAAGGTTGAGTAGTTATGTCCAAAAGGGATTACTATCAAATTCTAGGCATCACCAAAACCGCCTCTACAGAAGAGATCAAGAAGGCTTATCGCAAGCTGGCCTTTGAGTACCATCCGGACCGCAATCCCAACGATCCGGAAGCTGAACAGAAATTCAAGGAAGCCTCTGAAGCCTACGAGGTCCTGAGCGACCCTGAAAAGCGCTCCAACTACGACCACTTCGGCCACGCTGGAGTCAATGGCCAGAACTTTCAGGATCACGCTTCCGCCCAGGATATATTCGATACTTTCAGCGACATCTTCGGGGATGTCTTTGGTTTTGGCGGAGGCGGAAGGCGCAAGGGACCCAGGCCCAGGCCAGGGGCTGATCTGCGCTACAACCTGACCATCAGCTTTGAGGAGGCAGTCCGGGGCACGGATACAGAGCTGCAAATACCCAAAGAGGAGCATTGCTCTACCTGCCAGGGCTCTGGTATCGAGCCTGGTCACCAGCCAGAGACCTGCAAGCATTGCGGAGGCAGGGGACAGATTTTCCAGACCCAGGGCTTTTTCCGGATCGCCTCCCCGTGTCCCATCTGCAGGGGCAGCGGCAAGATGATCACCCATCCCTGCAAGAAATGCAAAGGCAGGGGCTTGATCCAAGAGAAAAAGAGCCTCAAGGTGCACATCCCGGCAGGGGTGGACAACGGCAGCAGGCTGCGTCTGCACGGAGAAGGCGAACGTGGCCTGCATGGTGGTCCAGACGGCGACCTGTATGTGGTCATCAATGTTGAGGAGCACCCGGTATTCCAGCGCCAGGGGCAGGATCTGATAGTCCAGGTAGACCTGAGCATGGTCCAGGCCGCCCTGGGAGATCGCATAGAGGTTCCCACCCTGGACGAGCCCATCCCCATGGACATTCCCAAGGGCACCCAGAGCGGCCAGAGCTTCAAGCTGAAAGGCCTGGGCGTGCCCAACTTGGGCAGCACCAATAAGGGCAACCTTGTTGTCCAGGTCAAGGTGCTGACTCCCACCAGGCTGAGCAAAAGGCAGGAGGAGCTGTTGCAGGAGTTCGCCCAGCTGGAAGAGGAGAAGCCCAGCAACAGATTCAAGGACTTCTTCAAACGCGCCATGGGGGACTCCTGATTTGAGCCACGGGCTGAGTCATGTGGATGCCCAGGGCAGCCTGCGCATGGTGGATGTAGGGGAAAAGGATCCCACCCAGCGCAGGGCTGTGTTTGCCAGTACTGTGCAGCTCTCTGCCCGGACCTTTTCCCTTTTGCAGCAGCAGGCCCTGCCCAAAGGGGATGTACTGACCACAGCTCGGATCGCCGGGATCCAGGCCGCAAAAAAAACAGCGGAGCTGATTCCCCTGTGTCATCCCGTGGCGTTGACCCATATCCAGCTAGAATTTGAGCAGGATCCTGAGCACAATTCCATTCACATCCTGGCCCAGGCCAAGACCAGGGCTGAGACCGGGGTGGAGATGGAGGCCCTGGTCGCCGCCCAGACCGCGGCCATGACCATCTATGATATGTGCAAGGCGGTGCAGAAGGATATCCGGATCACCGACTGCTACCTGGTGCACAAGTCCGGGGGCCGCAGCGGTGAATACAATGCAGGCCCGGCTTAGCAGGCCCCCGGACAGACTGACCCAGGATGCAGACTAAAAGAGCCGCCGGTCCCTAGCCTGGACCGGCGGCTCTTTTAGTGAGCTATATCTTTGCTAAACTCTGTTCTCGGCTAACTTCTGGGCTTTGCTTCATTGACCTTCAGGGTTCTGCCCCCGAACTGTGTGCCGTCCAAGGCTTCTATAGCCTGATCAGCGTCTTCTGTTTCCATCTCCACAAAACCGAATCCCCTGGGCTTGCCGGTCTGTCTGTCCTGGATCAGATTCACAGACTCTACTGCTCCGTACTGGGAAAACAGCTCCCGGACATCTTCCTCACTGGAGGAAAAAGGCAGATTACCAACATACATCTTCTTCATAACCGAACTTCTCCTGCAGATAAAAGAAACAATCCTCTCTCCGCCCACCGCTTAGCAGAGACCAGAAAAAGTATTTTACTTTGCCGCAAAAAAGTCAAGCAAAATGTTTTGCACATAAAAAAACCGCCGGATATGCTTTGCATAACCGGCGGTGCTCAGCCAAACTTCAACGTGGCTAGTTCATAGCCAAGGTTACCTTCTGGGCTTTGCTTCGTTGACCTTTAGGGTCCTGCCCCCGAAATCGGTGCCGTCCAATGCAGAGATGGCAGAATCCGCAGCTGCGGTATCCATCTCCACAAAGCCAAATCCCCTGGGCCTTCCAGTCTGCCTGTCCTCGATCAGGTTTACAGACTCCACCGTGCCGAACTGGCTGAAAAGTTTCTGGACATCTTCCTCGCTGGAGGAAAAGGGCAGGTTGCCAACATACATCTTCTTCATAACCGAACTTCTCCTGAAAATAAAAATGAGATTCCTCCCTGGCCACCCGATTGGCCAAGACAAAGCCAATATCCCCCTGCAGCAGAAAAAAGTCAAGGGAAACTTATTTTTTTTAATATTTTTATGCGGGCTGGTGTTTTGCATGCTTCGTGCTGCCCAACAGCCCATGGGGCTTATCTCTATTCCCAAGCCTACCATAGCTCAGGCTTGGCTTAGGGGCCAAAATGCTGTATCCCTTCTGGGCATGGAGCAAGCTGAAAATACTTTCCAGTTGGAGCCTGCTGCCAGAAAGAGCAGAACCATCTTCCTGGGCGGGCTGGGCATCGGCGGCAGCCAGCCAGTGCGGGTACAGAGCATGACCAACACCGACACCCGCAACCCCCGGGCCACATTGCGCCAGATACGAACCCTGTCCAGGGCCGGGTGCGAGATCGTCAGGGTCGCCGTGCCTGACCAGGAGGCTGTATCTGCCTTGCGCTGGCTAAAGTCCAAAAGCATCCCTCCCCTGGTAGCGGACATCCATTTTGATTACCGCTTGGCCCTGGCCAGCATCCAGGCCGGAGTAGACGGCCTGAGGATCAATCCAGGCAACATCGGCTCCGCAGCCAAAGTGGCCCAGGTGGTGGATGCTGCCCGGGACAGGGGCATACCCATCCGAATCGGTGTCAACAGCGGCTCTGTGGAAAAGGATCTCTTGCGCAGATACCAGGGCCCCACTCCCCAGGCTATGCTGCAAAGCGCCCTGAGACAGATAAGGCTCCTACAGGACCGCAACTTCGAGCTGATCAAGATTTCCCTCAAGTCCTCCTCTGTTCTGCACACCCTGCGGGCCTACCAGCTCCTGGCCAAGCATACAGATTACCCGCTACATGTAGGAATCACCGAGGCCGGAACCCTGCTGCGGGGCACAGTCAAAAGCAGCGTTGGCCTGGGCCTGCTCCTCTACCAGGGCCTGGGGGATACCCTCAGGGTCTCCCTGACCGGCAGACCCCAGGACGAGGTCCTGGTGGCCTGGGAAATTTTGCGCAGCCTGGGCCTGCGCAAAAGAGGTCCGGAAATCGTTTCCTGCCCCACCTGCGGCAGGACAGAGATCGACCTCATAAGGCTGACCAGATCCGTGGAGAGATATTTGCAACCAGTACAGGATGTCTTTACAGTAGCGGTCATGGGCTGCGCCGTGAACGGACCGGGCGAAGCCAGAGAAGCGGACATCGGTCTGGCTGGGGGCAAAGGCGTGGGGCTTATCTTCCGCAAAGGCCAGGTTATCAGAAAGATCCCTGCCCACAGGCTGCTGACAGAGTTCAAGGCTGAGCTTGACAATTTCCTTTCCGAGCTGCGCAGTCAGAAACCCAAAGCACAAGATTAGGGGAAAGGCATGCTTTTTAGTCAATATTATGTGCCCACGTTAAAGGAAGACCCTGCAGAGGCAGAGACCGCAAGCCACAGGCTGCTGTTGCGGGCAGGCATGATCCGCAGGCTGACCTCTGGCATCTACTCCTACCTGCCTCTGGCGGTAAGATCCCTGGAAAAGATCATGACTGTGGTTCGCCAGGAGATGAACAACTCCGGCTGTCTGGAAACTCTTCTGCCTTTTGTGCAGCCAGCAGAGCTCTGGCAGGAAACCGGCCGCTGGGATCTGTACGGCAGGGAGCTCCTGCGCCTCAAAGACAGGCATAACCGGGACTTTTGCCTGGGCCCCACCCATGAAGAGGTCATCACCGACCTGGTGCGCAACGAGCTCAGATCCTACCGCCAGCTGCCCCTGAATCTGTATCAGATTCAGACCAAGTTCAGGGATGAGATCCGGCCCAGATTCGGGCTGATGCGCTGCCGGGAGTTCATTATGAAAGACGGCTATTCCTTTGACGCTGATCAACAAGCCTGCCAGGCAAGCTACTCCCGGATGTTCGAGGCCTATCAGAAAATCTTCTCCAGGCTGGGTCTTGGCTTTAGGGCTGTGGAGGCTGACTCCGGGCCCATTGGCGGCAGCCGCTCCCACGAGTTCATGGTCCTGGCAGAGACCGGGGAGGACACTATTGCGGTCTGCACGAGCTGCGGCTACGCAGCCAACCTGGAGAAGGCTGCAGTGCCTGCGCCCCAAACCCAAAATCCCGAGCAGGATTGCTCCCAGCCTGAGGTGGTCAGCACCCCAGCGATGCAGACAGTGCAGCAAGTGGCAGAGTACCTGGGCTGGCCCCGGAAAAAAGTCATTAAGACCCTGCTCTATGAGGCTGACGGCCACCCTGTGGCTGCCCTGGTGCAGGGTGACCGGGACCTGAACGAGGTCAAGCTCAAGAACTGCCTGGACGTGGCTGAGCTTCGCCTGGCCTCAGCAGAGCAGATCCAGGCCTGGACTGGGGCGCCTGTGGGCTTTTCCGGCCCCAAAGATCTGCAGATGCGCATCCTGGCGGACCAGGGCCTGCAGGCTGACACTGACTGGGCAGCAGGTGCGAACCAGGCTGACGCCCATGTCCTGCACCTGGACCTGGACCGGGACGTGGAGGTCAGCGCCTATCTGGACCTGGCAGACATCCGCGAAGCAGATCCCTGCCCAGAGTGTGGCGCGAACATAAACTTCCAAGAAGGCATTGAAGTAGGTCACGTCTTCCAGCTGGGCACCAAGTACAGCAGGGCCATGCAGGCCCTGTTCCTGGATGAGCAGGGCAGGCAGCAGGAGCTGTACATGGGCTGCTACGGGATAGGCATCAGCAGAATCCTGGCCGCAGCTATCGAGCAGAACCACGATCAGCAGGGCATCATCTTCCCTCCGCCAATTGCCCCTTTCGAGGCCTGCATCTTGCTTTTGAATCCAGACGAAAAAAGCGTACAGGAGCAAGCCTTCAACATATATCAAGACTTAAAGGGCTTAGGCCTGGATATCTTGCTAGATGACAGACAGGAAAGGGCTGGCTTCAAATTCAAGGACGCGGATCTCCTGGGCCTGCCTCTGCAGATTATTATCGGCTCCAAAGGGCTGCAGAAGGGTTTGGTGGAGGTCAAGGACCGCAGAAGCGGAGAAAGGCAGGAGCTTGAGCTGCAGGATTTCGCCAGGGCTTTCCAGACCTGGAGGGGCCAGGTCTGGTCCGGCTGGGGTCTGCAGCCGCACACCTAGTGCCGCATAAGATGTGCATTGTCCGCTTATCTGCAAGAAACTTCTCTTGCTCTGATTCCCCTCCCTGCCGCCTGTCTTTCAGGCGGGAGGGAGGGGTTAGGGGAGGGTTCATCATCTGCGACGCTCTTGATATCTCGACTCACCAGGCTTGCAGCCGCAATTCAAATGCCATGAATTCCTATGCCCCACATATTCAGCATCAGCGAACTGAATCAAGCCATTAAAGAGGTCCTGGAAGGAGAGTTTCCCTTGGTCTGGGTCCAGGGTCAGGTGGGCAGCCTATCCCGACCAGGCTCCGGGCATATTTACTTTACCTTAAAGGATGAAACTTCCAGCCTGCAAGTGGTTTGGTTCAAATCGAGCCAGAGGGCAGAAAACTGCAGCCAGGTCATGCAAAAGCTGGATACTGGCCTGGAGGTAGTCTGCGCTGGGCGTATAGCTGTGTATCCGCCTAAGGGTACCTACCAGCTCATTGCTGAACAGGTGAAGCCCTCTGGTTCGGGCAGGCTGCACCTGGAGTTCGAGGCCTTGAAGCAAAAGCTGGCGGCCCGAGGCTGGTTTGCATTGCAGAACAAGAAATCCCTGCCCAGGCATCCGCAAAAAATCGGAGTCATCACTGCTCCAGCAAGTGCAGCACTGCAGGACTTTCTGCACTTGAGCCAGGACCGTGGCTGGCCGGCTGAAATCCGCATCTATCCCAGCCTGGTGCAGGGCCAGGGGGCTGAGGACAACCTTGCAGCAGCCCTGCAGGAGGCCAACCTGGAGCTCTGGGCTCAAGTTCTGGTACTCATCAGAGGCGGAGGTTCTTTGGAGGATCTGTGGTGCTTCAACAGCGAAAAGCTGGCCCAGGCTATCTATGACTCGCAAATACCAGTGCTTACAGGAATAGGCCACGAAAGCGACCAGAGCATCGCTGACCTGGTGGCAGACGTCCGGGCCTCCACTCCCAGCCATGCCGCTCAGTTGCTTTGGCTGGAAAGATCCAGGCTGATCCAGGAGCTGGACGAGATAGAAGGCCTCTTAATTGCTGCCTGGCAAAGACTGCTGGACAGAAAAGCACAGAGGCTCAGGGAGCTGGAGAGGGCCCTGAGCTGGCTTTCTCCAAAAAAGGACCTGCAGCGCAGGCTGGAGCTGCTGCAGATGCTGGCCCTGGAGCTAAGGCGTCGGGGGGAAGAGTTTTTGCAAAAAAAGCAGTCCAGTCTGCAGGATTTCGCCGCCAGGCTGGCCAGGTGCTATTCCAGCAAAGAGTGGGGTCTGCAGGAGTCCTCTCTCAAGGATCTGCAGTCGAGACTCCTGGCAGCTGTTACGCAGCAGATCCAGACCCAGGAACAAAAGATCAAGGAATTGGAGCTGTGCCTGCGCGAGCTGAACCCCGAAGCCCCTTTAAAACGGGGCTACTGTCTGGTGCGGGTCAAAAAGGATCACAGCCTGCTTCACAGCAGAAATCAAGTAGATCCTGGCGACCTGCTCTTAATCAGGACCAGCCAGGATCTGCTCCAGGCCAGGGTAGAGGATTAGTGCCTTATGAATGAATCCCAAGAATTGAGCCAGGAAGAAACCAGCTTTGAGCAGAAGCTGGCCAGATTGCAGGAGATAGTGCGCAGGCTGGAGAACCAGGATTTGCCCTTGGAAGAGGGCCTGGAGCTGTTCAAGGAAGGCAGCGAGCTGGTTAAGAGCTGCAGGAGCAATCTGGAACAGGCCAGACACAAGATCCAGGTCTATGCCCAGGGCGTGCTCCAGGATCTGGATCCAGAAGCTTGGCCCAAGGATCAGGAGGAGCCGGGCAATGAAGGTCATGCTTGAAGGCTACAGGAATTTGGTGGAGGACTATCTCGCCGGCTGCCTGCAGGATCCGAGTCAACCAGGGCAGCTCACAGAAGCCATGCAGTACAGCCTGCAGGCCGGAGGCAAGCGCATCAGGCCGGTTCTGTGCCTGGCCTGGGCAGAACATTTTGGACTTCAGGCCCTAAAGCTTATAGAGTTCGCCTCTGCGCTGGAGCTGATCCATACCTACTCCCTGGTGCACGATGATTTGCCTGCCATGGACAACGACGAACTGCGCCGTGGTCAGCCCTCCTGCCATGTACGCTTCGGCCAGGCCCAAGCCATCCTGGCCGGAGACGGCCTTTTGACGAAGGCTTTCGAGTTGATGCTCCAATCCAGGCTTCATCCTGAGCTGCTGCTGGCTGCAGCCGGCAGGGTGGCCCGGGCAGCAGGCCCGGCAGGCATGGTTGGCGGCCAGGTTATGGATATGGAGCTCACCGGCCTGGGGCAGACCTCCCTACAAAAACTCAAAGAGATGCACAGCCTGAAAACTGGAACCATGCTCAGCTGCTCCTGCTATTGCGGGGCGCTTCTGGCAGGGGCTGGGGAAAAGGACTTAGCAAAAGTGGAAGCCTTTGGCCGAGCTATAGGCTTGGCCTTCCAGGTGGCTGACGATATCCTGGATATAGTAGGGGACAGCCAAAGCACGGGCAAGCCCGTGGGCAGCGACCAGAAGCAGGGCAAGCTGACCTATCCCGGTCTACTGGGACTGGAGGAGAGCAAGCGCCTGGGCTGGGAGCAGGTAGAACAGGCCCAGGCAGCCATCTCAGAATACCAAAGCCCCCAGGCGGACTTCTTGCGCCAATTGGCAGAATACATAATTCATCGGGTACAATAAGGAATTACAGACAAAATGCACGAGCAAGACAATGCAAAACTCCTGCCTTTGCTAAGCCATCCCAGACAGGTGCAGGAGCTTTCTCAACAGCAGTTGCAGCAATTATCCAGTGAGCTGCGCCAAGAAATAATCAGGACAGTATCCTGCACCGGGGGACACCTGGCCCCTTCTCTGGGAGTGGTAGAGCTGACCGTGGCCCTGCTTAAGATCTTTGATCCAGGATTGGACAAATTCCTCTGGGATGTCGGCCACCAGAGCTATGCCTACAAAATCCTGACCCGGGGGCAGGAAAGATTCCAGACCTTGCGTCAGAAAGGCGGCCTGAGCGGCTTCCCCAACAGACAGGAGTCCGAGTTCGACCATTTCGGTGTGGGCCACTCCAGTACCTCTGTCTCAGCAGCCCTGGGCATGGCTGTGGCCAGGGACCTCCTGCAGCAAAAACATAAGGTGCTGGCTGTGATCGGGGACGGCTCCATGACCGCAGGCCTGGCCTACGAGGGCCTGAACCAGGCTGGGGACCTGGACCGGGATCTGGTGGTTATCTTGAATGACAACGAAATGTCCATCTCCAAGAACGTGGGAGCCCTGTCCTCCTTTTTCAGCCGAAAACTGGCGGACCAGAGATTCCTGCGCTTCAAGGATGATCTCAAGAGCTGGCTGCGCCAGGTACCCCGCATAGGGGATGAGCTGGTCAATTACGCCAGACGCAGCGAGGAATCCCTGAAAAGCTTCTTTACCCCGGGCATGCTTTTTGAGGCCTTCAAGTTCACCTACCTGGGTCCTATCAACGGTCACAGCCTGCAGCAACTGCTGACAGTCCTGGAACAGGTCCGAAATATGCAAGGCCCTGTTTTGGTGCACATTTTGACCACAAAAGGCAAGGGCTACCCCCCTGCTGAGGCAAATCCCACCCATTTCCATGGAGTAGGCTGCTTTGAGCCCAGTACCGGCCAGAAAAAAGCAGAAAACAAAACTGCTTTGGACTACAGCGCTGTGCTGGGTCAGTGCCTGTGCAGCCTGGCAGCCCAGGATCACCGAGTGCTGGCCATCAGTGCTGCCATGCCCGAAGGCACCGGACTTGCGCAATTCAAGGAGAGCTATCCGGAGCGCTTCTTTGATGTGGGCATCTGCGAGCAGCATGCTGTGACCTTTGCCGCAGGCCTGGCCAGCCAGGGATTCAAACCCGTGGTCTGCATCTACTCCACCTTCCTGCAGCGCTCCTATGACCAGATAGTGCACGATGTCTGTCTGCAGAACCTGCCTGTGGTCTTCTGCCTGGATCGGGCCGGGCTGGTGGGAGAAGACGGCCCGACCCATCACGGGGCCTTCGATCTCAGCTACCTGCGGCATATCCCCAACATGACCCTGCTGGCCCCCAAGGACGAGCCTGAGCTGCAGGACATGCTGGGCTTTGCCCTGCAGCAGCCCGGACCAGTGGCCATACGCTACCCCAGGGGCCGGGGTCCGGACCAAGAACTGCGCCAGCAGTGCCGGGAAATTGATCCAGGCCAGGGGGAGCTCTTGCAGGACGGGCGGGATGCGGCAATCCTGGCAGTAGGCAGCATGGTTTGCCCGGCCTGGCAGGCTGCCCAGGAGCTGGAGCAGGAGCAAGGACTGCATTTGGCTGTCTTCAACTCCAGATTTGTAAAGCCCCTGCCTGAAGAACAGATCCTGGATTTGGCCAGCAAAAGCACAAGATTTTTGTTTGTGGAAGAAAATGCTCTGCAGGGCGGGTTCTCCTCGGCAGCGCTGGAGCTGCTCGCGGACCAGGATCTGCTAAATGGCTTGCGGGTAAAAAGGCTGGGCCTGGGAGATCGATTCTGGGAGCACGGCAAGCAGGATGAGCTGCGCAGCCTGGCCGGCCTGGACCAGGAAAGCATCAAACAGGCCCTGCTGGAGCTTTTGGCTTCTGGCTAGTGCCGGGTCATATCTACATGGAGATGGCTTCGCTTCCCTCGCAATGACGGGCTCAAGATATAGCTGATAGCTTGGACTCCACCCGGCATTGCGAGGAGTCTTCGACGAAGCAATCTCTATGGCTTGCAAATTTTTTATGTCCAGCTCCCTTAAGCCTCCCTCTGTAGCCTGAACAGCATCTCCAGATGCCAGGTCTGGGGGAACATATCCAGCAGGACCATCTCTTTGAGCTCCCAGCCTGACCCCAGAAAATAGGCCAGATCCCTGCAGGTATTCACCAGATCGCAGGAGACCCAGAGCATGCTCTGTAAGCTGGAGAGCTGCCTCAAACCCTGCAGGGCCTTGCCCGCCCCGCTCCTGGGAGGATCCAGGATCAGGGCCTGGGGCCGGAAATCCGACAGCTGGCCCAGGAACTTCCTGCTTCGCAGATCCAAGCGCTGAAAACGCACATTCTCCAACCCCAGCCTGGATGCGTTTTGCCTGCCTGCGGCAATCGCTCCTGCATCCCCATCCAGGGCCAGGACCTGCCTGCCCTGCAGTGCTAAAGGCAATGAAAAGTTACCTGCCCCGCTGTACATATCACCCACCCTGTCCGCCCACTGCAGCCTGGAGCAGACCAGATCCACCAGGGTCTGGTTCAGGCCCCAGTTGGCCTGAAAAAAGCCCCCTGGGGGCAACTCCAGGTCAAAGCCATACCCCGAAAACGGCAGCTGGATGCGGCCCTCGGAGCCTGCTGCCTTGATCTGCTGATCTTTGGGGCTGGCAGCCAGGGTATGGCCGCCGTCAGGCAGCCCGGCAGCCATTTCCTGCAGGCAGCGGCCCAGGGCAGAAGCGTAGAGCAGGCAGTCCGGGCTGTAGATAAGCCCCGAGCCCTGCAGGCCCTGCAGATAAGGCAGCCCCTGCCTGACCTGGATTCTGCCCCGCCAGCGGTATCTCCAGGCCGGCCTGCTGGGATAGACCTGGCAGTCCAGCTCAGCCAGGTGCCTGCAGGAGGAAGGCAAATGCCTGCGCAGGGTATCCCGGACCAGGTCCAGCTTGTGCTCAAGCTGCAGCCCCTGGGGCAGAACCCCGAAGGTGCAGCCTCCGCAGTAATTCGATCTAGGACAGGGATGGGGCCTCCTCCTGGCCAAGGGCTGCAGCACTTCCAGGACCCTGGCTTGGAGGTGGTCCTTCTTCTCCTGGCTGACTTCAGCCCGGACAATCTCCCCGGGAAAAGCCCCCGGGCTCAGGATAACCACCTTGCCAGAAGGCAGCCTGGCCAGGCTTCTGCCCCGCCAGATCAGCTTCTCCACCTCCAGGATCTGCTCGTGCATTATCAGCAGGCCAGGACCCTGATTCTGGGTTTGAGGTACCAGACCAGGAGGTAGACTATTCCAGTGTCCAGGATGGCGATACCCAGCTTGACCGCCCATTGGCCCCAGATCAAAGTCAAAATCGGCATCTGGCCATAAAAAGCGATGCTGATGAAGATAGCTGAGTCCAGCAGCTGGGACATGGCTGTGGAGAGGTTGTTGCGCAGCCAGAGGTGCCTGTCTTTGGTCAGCCTTTTCCAGAAATGAAAAGCCTGCACGTCAAACAGCTGGCTGCAGAGATAGGCGCTCAAAGAGGCCAGGATGATCCTGGGGGTGACCCCCAGGATGGCTGCGAACTCCTGCTGCAGACCCCAGAGCTCTGCAGCTGGCCAGTACAGGGCCAGCTGGATCAAAAGCAGCACAAACACCAGGGCCACAAACCCGCTCAAGACCACCGCCTGCGCGGTCTGCTTGCCCCAGATCTCGCTTAGCACATCGGTGCAGATAAAGGTCAGGCCGTAGGCCAGCACCCCGGCAGGCACGCTCAGCCCCCAGACAGTGATGATCTTGGCAGCCAGCACTGCAGAGATGGTCAGGCTGCCCACAAACAGGGAGCAAAGCAAAATCAAGGGCAATTGAGGCTGCTGCCTGGAACCGGACTGCATGACTCAGAGCTCCCCTTGCACAGCCGTGGTCACGAACCCGCCCCGGACATTATACCTGGTGCTCACCCTCAGGCTCTCTGTGTCCAGGACCTGTCTCAGATCCTGATAGATGCGCTGGGTAGCCTCCTCCTGATAGATGCCTACCTCCTTGAAGCTGGTAATGTAGTACTTCAGGGACTTGAGCTCAATGCACTTGCCGCCTTGAGGATGGTACTCTATAGTCAGCCTGGCGATGTCAGGCAAGCCACTGAAAGGGCAGACAGCCACGAATTCCTCGGTTTCGGTCTTGATATACTGCTCAGGTGCCTGCAGGGGGATGGTCTGCAGAAAATCCGGCCTGATATGCTCCTGGCCCTTGAACTCGAAAACCCTGCCTTCTGCTTCAGGCATACTGCCTACACTCCTGATGTAAGGTGCATATTGCAAAGCTCAAGCCTTGGCCAGCCTGTCCTGCAGGCCCTTAATAAGAATAGGCCAGGCAATGGTCGCGTCGCACTTGACCTCCGCAAATCTGCCCCCTTGGGAGGGGGGCACGAACTTGCCCCAGGAGATTCCCTCCTGGTAGGTGCAGCCTGACAGTCCGCCCCAATGATCAGGCTCCGGGCAGATGCGCACCGCATACATAAAACGCTGCAGATCCCACTCCAGGTCAGGCATCCTCTGCACAGCCATCTCCACGAATGGCCCCAGCTGCTGGGCCCAGTTCCTGGGCACCCCCCCGCCTATAGTGAAGATGCCCAGCTTCTTGGCCCGAGTGGCCCGGTTGGTGTAGTGGAAAAGATCCAGGAAGGGATTGAATTGGAAGGGTAATATGCTGGGATCAAATTCCCCCTGGCTCAGCTCAGAAAAGTGGCTGAGCAGATAGGAGGCCACATCCAGGGCCAGCTCGGAATCCGTGAAAGCAGGTATGTATACGGGTACGCCCTTTTCGTATGCACTCTTGAGTATGCCCTGCTGGCCAGGATAGTGCTGGCTCAAGTGCTTGCCAATCAACTCACAGAAGCGGTAGGAACAAAGGTGCTCCTCCTGCTTGAAATCTTCCAATACAGAGGACAGCACCCTCTCTGCCTGCACGAAGTTCAGCTCCGGCTCCAGGGTATCGTAAACCCGGTTCAGCCCGGCCTGACAGAGGTGCTCGTCCTTGTGCCTCTCGGGCTCGTACTTGTAGTGCCGAAGTCCCAAGGTCTCGATAAAGCCGTGGGCCATCAGGGCCCCGGTGGAGACCACACTCTGCACCCAGCCCTGGTCCAGCATCCTGCAGACCAGCTTGCCCATCTTGGCCACGGTCATGGCTCCGGAAAAGGTGGCCACAACATGGCAGTCCTCGTCTTCCACCATGAGCTGCAGCACATCCAGGGCCTCCCCCAGGCTCCTGCCGCCGAACGCGGTCTTGGACATGGCGCTCAGCAGCTGGTCAAAATCCTGAATCTGATCAGGATCCAGGGATTCCAGGGCGGTCAGATCCAGATGGTCCGGATCCACCATCTTGTTCACCTGGCGGAAGAACTTCCTCTCAGTCATGGGCTGCACCCCAATATGCGGTTAAGATCCTGTTGATGCACTTGACTGCCAGGGACTCCGAGGCCACTCCTGCCCCTGGCAGTGGACACAGCTCGCAGAAGTCCAGGCCCACCAGCTTCAGCCCTGGCAGGAACCAGAGCCAGAACTCCTGCAGCCAGGCAAATTCCAGGCCCCCTGGCTCTGGAGTGCCTGTGCCAGGCAGCTGGGCAGGATCCAGCGCGTCTGCGTCAAAGCTGATATACAGCGGCCTGCCCCCTACAAACAAGCGCAACATTTCTGCTGCCTTTTTAGGCTCTGGCAAATCCCAGGCAAACATGGTCAACAGCCTGGCAGGATCCGCCCCTTGAATGCGTCTGGATTCCTCCTGGCACAGGCTGCGGATGCCCAGCTGGGCCAGGGGCAGACCCAGATCCAGCATTCTGGCCATCACGCAGGCGTGGGAATATGGGCTGCCCTGGAAGCTGGCTCTGAGATCCGCGTGGGCATCCAGCTGCAGGACCACCAGATCCGAATAGGCCTGCTGGTAGAAGGCGGCCCCGGCCTGGGCCAGGGTGTGTTCCCCGCCCAGGAGCAGCAAAAAATCCCTTCCTGGATCCAATTCCTGCTGCAGATATTCCTGCAAAGCCTGCAGCATCTGCTCCGGGCCTGCAGCCCGGGGTCTGAAGAAAGGCAGGGTATTAAAATCAGCCAGATCTGCCAGGTCCAAGCCCAGCTGCTCATCCCAGGTCTCTATCTCGTAGCTAGCCCTGAGGATAGCCCCTGGGCCCTGACTCGTGCCCGGGGCAAAGCTCACCGTGGCCTCGTAAGGCACAGGCAGCACTTGCACCTGCTGCTGGCCCTGGCCTGGCTCCAGATCCAAAAAATTGCTGTACATAAACGAAAATCCCCTAGGGCAAAAACACTGCCGCAGACAGGGTGGTGGTCCAAAGCCCTGCCACCCCTCTGGTTACGCACGGGGCTGAAGCAGAGTCTATTATGGCCCCGCTCATAAGGTAGATCTCCCTGCGCTCGTCATAGTCCTTCTCTGGATCGAAATCTATGCCCAGGGTAGTGGCCAGCATGGTGGAAGCCAGATCCTCGGCAAAATCCCCGATCTCCTGCTCGTCCGCCCCAAAGGCATGGTGCTCGGAAATATACCCGTAATGGCTTTCGTCAGCAGGGAAGGCCATTCCCACTGCAGAACCCACCAGCCTGCCCTTTTCATTGGTGGAGTTGCGGGCCATTACGCAATAGGTGATCTGTCCTGGCTGCAGCTGACTGATGCCTTCTTCTACAGAAATGATTTTGCATTTGGGCGGGAATATACTGGAGACATAGACCAGGTTCAGCTTCTCGATTTTGGCGTCCCTGAGAGCCAGCTCAAAGGACTGCAGCTGATTCTTGTGCCGGCCTATGCCTTTGGTGAAAAAGGCTGCGCTGGGAACAAACGTCATAGCAAAACCTCCTGCTGTAAAATCTCCGCAATCGGAGGATCCGCGCCTGAGAATCCCTGGATGCCCCTGAACAAACAGGGATTCCGGACCTCTAGTAAAAGGCAGCATCTGCTGGCCCTATGCAGAGCTTTGCTTAGCCCTGGACAGTCCTCAGGCATATCCTTGCACTCTGTGGCGCTCAAAAGGGCTTTTTGCTGCGAACAAATAACTTATCCAGCCCCAGGTCCTGCAGCTCGGATTGCAGCTGCTGGTTCTCCTTAGGGGTGCCCACATGGGGAACGTAGACTCTGTACCAGCGCTGGTCATCTTTGTCCACGTCCTGGACATAGGACTCTATCTGGACAGAGCTGAGCTTCTCCTGCAGGGCCTTGGCCTGGGCTTTCTCCTGAAAGGCCGCCACCTGATAAATATAGGCGAATCTTTGCCCTTCCGCCTGGGCCTCCTGGTTCTGCGCCAGTTCCTGGACCTGCTCCTCCTGGGCCGGCTCGCTCTGCTCCT
>JBKGXZ010000034.1:0-15522 GCA_046546355.1 Desulfohalobiaceae bacterium
GTAAATGAGACCTTGATCAAGTGTTTCATTGCTTTCATAATCAAGAATGCTATTAGAGCTACATAGATTTGGCTCATTACAGCATTTTCTGTTCTCCAATGTCCGATTGTACACCATGCATCTATAAGATAAGGTTCTCGCCATTTTTCTGCAAGTCTCCCCCATGCGTGACACTTTGAATGATATACCTGGGAATGAAGTCATATCCAGGCTTGTATGAAGGCCAGTTGGCAGAAAGCTTGATTGTTCAAGATGTCAGAAAAGATAGGAGACCCAAAATGAGGCTGCCGTCAGACTTCAGGTATACAATGGCCTGAAAGCTGGCAGTCAATTGTCTTCTCCGACATTGATGGCCCCGTGGTGATTCTATTTGTATGTGTGTAAGGTTTGGGCTTTAATAAGCGACGAAGACTATCGTGCACAATGAGTCCTCGCTCATCTTTGGAAAAGGATCAGGCTCAAGAGAAGAGGCCCTGGGTATCTCAGCCCAGGGGTTGTCAGGAACGGGTCGTCCTGGTACATGTTTTTTTGCCTAACTTTGGTGCTAGAGATAAGGCTCTTTTCAAATTATCCAGACCTTCGGTGGCCAGAATGGCCAAAATAGGGAAGCCGGTGAAATTCCGGCACGGTCCCGCCGCTGTGAGTGGGGACGAGGTCCGCATAAATCCACTTTGATGTAAGCTAGATAGCGCGAAGCATCAGGGGAAGGAGCGGATAGTAGAAAGATCCATAAGTCAGAAGACCTGCCGAAGGGTCTTAAATCTTGCAGGGAGATGGTAAATCCCCAAGCTTGTCTGCCCTTTTTTTCTGGGGCGGACTGGTTTGGGGATTTTTTATTTAGCAGACCATAGGAGTATCCTCTTATGAAGAAACGGCCTTTAATATTAGTGAATCCTGAAAATTGCCGGGGCTGCAGGAGCTGTGAAGTTGCCTGCGCCTGGAGGAATAAAGGAGCGTTTAATCCGCGTTTGTCCGGCATACATGTCATGAAGCTGGACAATGCAGGCATGGATTATCCTGTCCTGAGCTCTGAGTGTCTGGAATGGTTTTGTGGCAAGCAAGCCCCTCAGGCCAGCAGGGCATATGAGCCTGCCTGTGTCACTGCTTGTCAATTTCAAGCCCTGAGACTGAACCCGGAGGTGGAGGATGAGTAAAGGATATTTTGGGTGGAGCGGAAGAATCTTGCAGGTGGATCTGGACAGCAAAGAGATACAAAAGCTCCCCCTGCCGGAGGATTTGGCCCTCAAATTCATTGGCCAGTCCGGCGTGAATGCAGCCCTTCTCTACAGGCTTTGTCCGCCGAAGATAAGGCCATTTGATCCTAAAGCTCCCTTGATCTTCGGAGTAGGTCCCCTAGGTGGGACCCCGGCACCGTGTTCTGGGAGGTTTAGCGTGACCTTCAAGTCCCCTCTAACCGGCATATTTGCCGATTCCAACTGTGGCGGGCACTTCGGGCCAGAACTCAAGATGGCCGGCTTTGATCACTTGATTGTCACCGGTGCCTCAGATCACCCGGTATATCTGCTGATAGATAATGGTCAGATCGAGCTCAGAAGCGCAACAGAGCTATGGGGATTGAACACCAGCGAGACAGAGGAACACATCAAGAGCGAGCTCGGGGACAGGACCTTTCAGATTGCCTGCATAGGTCCTGCCGGAGAAAGCCTGGTCCGGTTTGCGGCCATAATAGCCAATAAGGCCAGGGCAGCAGCTCGAGGCGGGCCGGGCGCAGTCATGGGGGCCAAAAAGCTCAAGGCCATTGCGGTCAGGGGAGATCTAGGGCTTAAAATCTGGGATCCGGCAGGATTTGAAACCGCCTGTCAGAAAGCGCAGCAGGCCATTGTTGAGGATCCCCTGTACTCCCAGGCCAGTACCTATGGGACCGCCTGCATTACCGGCATGGCCCAGGCCTTGGGTTTCCTGCCCACCCGCAATTTCCAGGAATCCACTTTCGAAGGCGCATCCTGCATGTTCGGTGATGTTATTCAGAACAACTACTTGACCAGGCACAAGGGATGTTTCAATTGCCCGATCAGCTGCAGCAAGTATTGTACTGTTTCCAGCGGAGAATACAAAGGCACTGAGGGCGAGGGGCCGGAGTACGAAAGCATTACCGCATTCAGTGCTAAGTGCGGAAACAGTAATCTGCCCTCTGTGCTGCATGCCAACATGATCTGCAATAGGCTAGGGCTGGATACTATCAGCGCTGGCAGTACCATCGCCTGGGCTATGGAATGCTTTGAAAGGGGGATTTTGACCCAAGGGACTGCAGGTCTGGACCTGGCCTTTGGCAATCACCAGCAGATGAACGAGTTACTGTATCTGATAGCGCATAGACAGGGGATTGGCGATATTTTGGCCAAAGGGGCCCTGCAGGCCTCAAGGCAAATAGGCGGAGAGGACTATGTGGTGCACAACAAGGGACTGGAGTATCCAGGAGTGGATGTCAGGGGGACCAAGGGGATGGCCCTGGGGTTTGCAGTGTCCCCCAGGGGCGGAGACCACCTTAAAGGACTCCCTTTGTTTGAGGTGGCCCCGGATGTCTATAACAAAGAGATGCAGCAGGAACTAGGCATCTCGCCCGGGGGCTCGTATTGGCTGGAATACGAGGGTAAGCCAGGATTCATGCGTTGGCACGAGGACTGGCACTGCGTGGTAGATTCTCTGGGGCTCTGCAAGCTGGAAGGCATCGCCATCAAGCCTCTATTTCCCAGGCACTTCCTGGAGCTCTTTCAGACAGCAACGGGGTGCAAACTGGATATAGAGGATCTGAGACGGGCCGGGGAGAGGATCTGGAACCTGGAGAGGGCCTTCAATGCAAGATTGGGGCTAGGCAAGAAGGAGGATATGCCTCCCAGCAGGATGCTAAAAGACCCTATCCGTACTGGTCCAGCCATGGGGGAGCTCCTGGAAGAGGAGAAGTTCATGTCCATGCTTGAGGAGTACTATCGTCAGCGCGGATGGGATCCGGACTCCGGGATTCCTGACTCTGAAAAACTGAAGGAGCTGGGTCTGGAGCAGATCTCAGTGTCTCAGTGTCAACCCAGCGTTTATTTTTAAAAAAGCATGTGATGCGCCAGCTTCTGCTCGTGTGAAACAAGGGCATAACCCATGGATTTTTTCCTCGAACGTCCCTTTAAGCTCTGACAATCCAGCCAGCCGAAGGCGCAGCCAAAGGCAGCGAAGCATCCCTACAGACTCGGTTGCCACCTTATAGCGCTTCGCCTCTCTCATTGAATGCTCGTGGCTGACACACTTTCCTCAAAAAAGGGCTGATGCAGCTCATATACTTTCCCTGGACCTGATTTGTCAAAGCATAAGCCTGCCTTTACTCAGAGTGCGGCCTTGGGGGCCTTTGCCTCACAAGCCCTGCCAGTTCCTCATGGCACAAGGGGCGTCCCAGCCTGCGCGCATACTCACGAACCCAGGCTGCGGTTTGCCGGACTGCTTCCTGGTCATAAGCACACTCCGGCTGCAGCCTTTGCAAGGCTCCTCGTATGGCTGCCCTGCCGCTTTTTTCCCCCCAGCCCAGGCGGCGCTCTGACTGGCTGACTCCGATTTGCTCCGGACTGAAGGGCTCGAACAGGGCTGGATCCTGCATGAGGCCCTGGACATGCAGGCCGCTTTCCGCGGCAAAGATGTCAGGGCCGCAGACAGGCTTTTGCCCTGGGATATTTATCCCGACCATGGCTGCCACTTCCTGGCAGAGCTCACGTATTCTGGGCAACTGGAATTTCTCCAGATTCTGGCCCAGGCAGAGATAGGCGGCTACTTCCTCCAGCCTGGCAATACCGCAGCGTTCCCCCAGACCCAGGGTAGAAACGTCCGCCCAGGCCGCACCGCTTTCCAGGGCGCTGACTGCGTTGGCTGTGGCCATGCCCAGGTCGTTGTGGCAATGGACGGCCACTTCTCCAGGGAAGATATTGGATACCTCGCTCACCAGGACAGTTGTCCGGCTCGGGGTGAGGAGGCCCACGGTATCCGCAATCCGGATGCGGTCCGCTCCTGCGGCAGCTGCTTTGCGGGTCAGGCTGATAAGCTGCTTCAGCTCAGCCCGGGAGGCATCCTCCAGGCCAATGCAGATCAGCTCCAACCCCAGATCCCGGCCGACTTGGATAATACTGCCCACGGACTCCAGGACTGCTTCCGGTCTGCGGCCCAGGCGCGCAGAGCTGTGCCTGCTGGAGGCAGGAATGCCTATGGTGACCCGGGAAATGCCCAGCCGGGCTGCCCACAAGAGATCTTCCGCCTTCATCCGGCACCACAGGCTCAAGGGCGGCAACAGGGGCAGCTTTTGAGCCTGCTGCAGCAAAGCTGGAACATCCTGCTTGCCCGCCCAGCCGATCTCTATTTCGCCTACTCCGGTTGGGGCCAGCATCTCCAGAATCCGCAGGCAGTCCTGCAGACTGAAGGACACCCCATAGGCCTGGGCCCCTTCCCTTAAAGTGGAATCGATGAGCATGTCCCCTCCTTATAGCTCAACAGCAAGACATTTATCTCAAAACCCAGTCTGCAGCATGCAAGAATCGGGCGCTGCAGTGCGGACTCGCTGCACTGAGCGAATCTTGGCGGGGCAGGGATCCCAGGGAATAGAGGCGCTGGGAGCAGCTGTTCTTGCCTCTGGGTGATCGCAGAGTTGACCTTGACGTACGCAGCTACGATTTTGTCTGCAAAGCCTACCATTTTGTAGCTTCCCCTGTGCTGGCCGCAAGGCAGCCAGGCCGTCAATGCCCCTGCAGCTTGCTGATTTCCCTTTTGCCTCCCTGTGGCACGTTCCTTGCCATGAAAGGGCCATGGACGAAATTCAAACCAGGATCAGGAGGCAAAAAATGCGCAAGATCGCTATTTACGGCAAGGGCGGCATCGGCAAATCCACAACTACCCAGAACACAGTAGCCGGCCTGGCAGAGATGGGCCGCAAGGTCATGGTCGTGGGCTGCGATCCCAAAGCGGATTCCACCCGTTTGCTGTTGGGTGGCCTGAGCCAGAAGTCGGTTTTGGACACCCTGCGCGAAGAAGGCGAGGACGTGGAGTTGGATGATATCCGGATCCCTGGCTACGGCAACAGCTTCTGCGTGGAATCCGGGGGGCCAGAACCTGGAGTGGGCTGCGCCGGCCGGGGCATCATCACTTCCATCAATATGCTGGAGTCCTTGGGGGCCTATGAGGAAAGCCAGAATCTGGACTACGCCTTCTACGATGTGCTGGGAGACGTGGTCTGCGGCGGCTTTGCCATGCCCATCCGGGACGGCAAGGCCCAGGAAATCTACATTGTCTGTTCCGGGGAGATGATGGCCATGTATGCAGCCAACAACATCTGCAAAGGCATCCAGAAGTATGCAGAGACCGGAGGGGTGCGTCTGGCAGGGCTGATCTGCAACAGCCGCAACGTGGACAATGAGGAAGAAATGATCGCTGAGCTGGCCCGCAGGCTGGGAACCAGGATGATCTATTTTGTGCCCCGGGACAACATGGTCCAGAAAGCGGAGATCAATCGGCGCACGGTTATCGATTACGCCCCGGAGCATCCCCAGGCGGATCACTACCGCAACTTGGCCCGGGCCATAGATGACAACCAGGATTTTGTGATCCCTACTCCCCTGGAGATCGAGGATCTGGAACAGCTGTTGCTGGAATACGGGATCCTGGAAATGGCCTGATTGGGCATGCTGCTGGGAGCAAAGCATGCCGGGCTAAGACAGAGCATAAGGCTTAAGGCAGGGCTCCAAATGCAACCAAGCTTGCAAGAGCAAAAGCCTGAACCAAAACCCGCGAGCTATGAAGGAGTGAATCATGATCATGGTCAAGGCCATTGTCAGGCCGGAAAAGAGCGCATCAGTCATGCAGGCCCTTTTTGAAGCCGGATATCCGGCTGTGACCAAGCTGGAAGTGGCCGGAAGGGGCAAGCAGAGGGGGCTGAAGCTGGGAGAGGTGGTGTATGACGAGCTGCCCAAGGAGCTGCTCATAGTGGTGGTGCCTGATGCTGACAAGGATTATGTGCTGGAGGCGATCATGGGCAGCGCCCGGGTGGGCCAGGGCTCTTTCGGAGACGGCAAGGTGTTCGTAACCCCAGTGAACGAGGTGTACACAGTCAGCTCAGGGGTCAAGGAGGCCTGATCCGAAAAAAAGCAGTGCAGACAACTTTATCTACGGAGGGTCTATGCAGGAAGTAATGGCCATAATCCGCCAAAATCGGATCAATCAGACAAAAAAGGCCTTGGCTGAGGCAGGCTTTGCCGCCATGACCGCGGCCAAGGCCCAGGGCCGCGGGCGGCGCTCGGTGGAGTTCCAGTTCCTGGAGGCTGTCAACGAGCATCCGGATATCAGCCCGGATATACTGCCCACCCTGTCCCAGGGCGGGCGCTTGATCCCCAAGCGGCTGGTGGATGTGGTGGTCCCTGATAGCAGGGTGCAGGAAGTGGTGCAGATCATTATAGATGCCAGTCAAACCGGAGAGCCTGGAGATGGCAAGATCTTTGTGTTGCCTGTCAGCGAAGCGCTCCGGGTGCGCACAGGAGAAAGAAACGAAGCAGCCATAGATGAAATGCAGGTGGCTAAGGAGGTCCTATGAGCAAGTTGAAAACTGACCCCAAGCTTGATCTCCAGGCCTGGGTGGAGGAAGTTACCAGTCTGTATCCTGCCAAGGTGGCCAAAAAAAGGCGCAGGCATATGCTGGTCCGCGAGGAAGGGCCCCAGGCCTGCGAGCAGCAGATCGAGGCCAACGTGCGAACTGTGCCTGGGATAATTTCCCAGCGGGGCTGTTGCTACGCCGGGTGCAAAGGGGTGGTCATCGGACCCTACGGGGACATGGTGCATATCGTCCACGGCCCAGTGGGCTGCTCTTTTTACGCCTGGCTGACCCGGCGCAACCTGTACCGGCCCAAGGATGACGGAGATGCCAACTACATGCAGTACTGCTTTACCACGGACATGCAGGATCAGGATATCATCTTCGGCGGGGAGAAAAAGCTGCGTCAGGCCATTCAAGAGGCGGTGGACATCTTTGCTCCCCAGGCCATCACGGTGCACGCCACGTGTCCGGTGGGCCTGATCGGGGACGATATCCAGAGCGTGGCCAAGGAGATGAGCGCCAAGACCGGGGTGCAGATAGCTGCCTTCAACTGCGAAGGCTACAAGGGCGTTTCCCAGTCAGCAGGCCACCACATCGCCAACAACAAACTGGCTACTGATTTTGTGGGCAGCAGGGATGCAGAGCTGCCCAGCCCGTCGGTGAATATCCTGGGAGAGTACAACATCGGCGGAGATGCCTGGGAGATCGAGCGGGTTTTCAATAAATGCGGGATCAATGTGGCCTCTACCTTTTCCGGGGACGGGCACTACAAAGATATGTGCCAGGCCCATAACGCGGACTTGAACCTGGTCATGTGTCACCGCTCCATCAACTACCTGGCTGAAATGATGGACACCCAGTACGGCATCCCCTGGATCAAGGTCAACTTCATCGGGGTCAAGGCCATGTCCAAGTCCTTGCGCAAGATAGCCCGCTATTTTGAGCAACAGGAGCTGACCCAGCGCATCGAAGAGGTCATTGCTGAGGAGGAGCTCGCTGCTGAAAAGGGGATTGAGCCCTATCTGCCCAGGCTGCAGGGCAAAAGCGTGATGCTTTTTGTCGGCGGCTCCCGGTCCCATCATTACCAGGATCTATTCCGGGATCTGGGTATGGAGCCTATTGTGGCCGGATATGAGTTTGCCCACCGCGACGACTACGAGGGCAGGCATATCCTACCCTCCATCCGGGTGGATGCGGACAACAAGAACATCGAGGAGATTACTGTGGAGCCCGACCCAGAGCGCTACCTGCCCAGGGTGGATGCAGAATACAGGCAGCGCTTGGAACAGGAAGGGGTCCTGCATACCTACCAGGGGATGCTGCCTGATATGGAGCAAGGGACCCTGGTGGTGGACGACATAAGCCACGCAGAGATGGAGCAGCTTATACTGCGCCTGAAACCTGACCTGGTTTGCTCCGGAATCAAGGACAAGTACGTGATCGAAAAGTTCGGAGTGCCCTGCAAGCAGCTGCACAACTACGACTACTCCGGACCTTACGCCGGATATGCGGGGGCGGTGAGCTTCGCCCAGGAGATCGACATGATGGTGCACAACCCAGCCTGGAAGCTGCTTAAGGCACCGTGGAAGGACAAGCCCAGCCTGAGGCCGGAGCTAAATTTCAGCTAAAGGCCCAGTCCCTGTTTTGAGTCGAGCCGTTTCGGCCTGCAGGGTACAGGACTGCAAAAGCATTGGAGAGAATAACTATGCTGGACCATACTCCGAAGGAAAAGACTGTGGAGCGCAAGGCTCTGCGCATCAACCCAGCCAAGACCTGCCAGCCCATCGGGGCCATGTACGCAGCCCTGGGGCTGCACGGCTGCCTGCCCCACAGCCACGGCAGCCAGGGCTGCTGCGCCTATCATCGCAGCCATCTGACCCGGCACTACAAGGAGCCGGTCATGGCTAGCACCAGCTCCTTCACAGAAGGGGCCAGTGTGTTCGGAGGCGGCCCCAACCTACGCCAGGCCCTGAAGACCATCTTCCAGGTCTACGATCCGGATATTGTGGCTGTGCACACCACTTGTCTGTCCGAGACCATTGGCGACGATATCCCGACCATTGCCAAAAAGGCCATGGAGGATGGAACCGTGCCCCAGGGCAAGCTGGTCATCCACTGCAACACACCCAGTTATGTGGGCTCCCATGTGACCGGGTTCTCCAACATGACCGCGGGCATGGCTTATTATCTGGCGGAAAAAGGCCCTGGCACAGGCAGGCTCAATGTCCTGCCAGGGTATGTGGAGCCAGCGGATATGCGGCACATTAAGCGTTTGCTGGAGGTGATGGGCATCCCAGGCATTGTTTTTCCAGACACCTCCAATGTCCTGGAGACCCCCATGACTGGAGAATATGCCATGTATCCCCAGGGCGGAACCAGGATCCAGGATCTCAAAGCCAGTGGCAGCAGCAAGCACACCCTGGCCCTGGGTCCCTATGCCTCGGAGCAGGCAGCCAAGGTTTTGGAAAAGAAGTGCTCAGTGCCGTTTTCCAGCCTGGATGTGCCCATCGGGGTGCAGGCCACGGATCGCTTTATCCTGGCCCTGTCCGAGACCGCTGGCGCGCCGGTGCCTGAGGTCCTGAGTGCTGAGAGGGGGAAGCTGTTGGATATGATGACCGACTACCAGCAGGTCCTGTACGGCAGGCGGGTGGCCCTGTGGGGGGATCCTGATCTGGTGCTGCCCATGGCCGAGTTTGTCCTGGACTGCGGCATGGCTCCGGTGATCGCGCTGACCGGAACCCCGGGCAAGGCCTTTGAACGGCGCATGGCCAGGCTCCTGGAAGGGGTCCAGTTTGACTGGACAGCCAAGGCCAGCCAGGACCTGTTCGAGCTGCACCAGCTGGTCAAGGCAGATCCTGTGGATCTGCTCCTGGGCAACACCTATGGCAAGTACATCGCCCGGGCTGAGGATATCCCGCTGGTGCGTTTCGGCTTCCCTATCCTGGACCGGGTGGGGCACAGCCATTTTCCCAAGGTGGGCTACCGGGGCGGGATGCATATCCTGGCCCAGATCATCAATACCCTTTTGGATCGGCAGGACCGGGATGCTCCAGAGGAGCGCTTTGAGCTGGTCATGTAAAGGACATGCAAGTTGTCAGAGTCACCTCTGGCTGCAGCCGTCCAGTCTGATCAAGAATGGGCTTTTGTTAGCTATCAAAAACGTACCTGTTCACCAGGTTCAGGGGTTCTTCCTCGGTAAAGCTTATCCAGGCACAGGAAGGAGATGGTGAATAACTACTCAAAAACAGGGAAAGACTATGAGCACGATTTTAAGCGAACGTAAAAGCCAGGTGCACACTGTGGGCCAGGGGGAGTTTGCCCTGGCCTGCAATCGGGAATCCCTGGCCGGAGCGGTCAGTCAGCGGGCCTGTGTCTTCTGCGGCTCCAGGGTTGTCTTGTATCCGATCGCAGATGCCCTGCACCTGGTGCACGGCCCGGTGGGCTGCGCAGTATACACCTGGGATATCCGGGGAGCCTTGTCCTCGGGCCCGGAGCTGCATCGGCTGTCTTTTTCCACAGATCTGGGGGAGAAGGACATTGTCTTTGGCGCAGAGAAAAAGCTGCAGGCCGCCCTGGAAGAGCTCATTGACCGCCATGAGCCCCAGGCGGTGTTTGTTTATTCCACCTGTATTGTGGGCCTGATTGGGGACGACATGCAGGCTGTGTGCCGAGGGATGCAGGAAAAAAAGGGGATCCCGGTCCTGCCGGTACAGTCCGAAGGGTTCAAGGGCAACAAGCGGGCCGGCTACCTCGCGGCCTGCAAAGCCATGTTCCAGCTTACAGGTACAGACAGTACAGCCCGAGTCTCACCGATATCGGTCAATATCCTGGGGGATTTCAATATTGCAGGGGAGACCTGGATCATCCGGGACTATTTCAGGCGCATGGGGGTGCAGGTGGTGGCCAACGTGACCGGGGACGGGCGGGTGGCAGACATCCGCCGCAGCCACCTGGCAGGGCTGAATCTGGTGCAGTGCTCAGGGGCCACTGAGGAGCTGGCCAGGATGATGCAGCAGGAGTACGCGATCCCCTACAAGCGAGTCTCCTATCTAGGCATCGAGGACATGGCAGAGTCATTGTACAATGTGGCTGAGCATTTCCAAGATCAGGATCCGGATATAGTGCCCAGGACCCAGGATTTAGTCCGGGCAGAGATCCAGGGGCTGCTGCCCAGGCTGGCAGAGCTGCGCCAGGATCTGGAAGGCAAACGGGCGGCCGTGTACGTGGGTGGGGCCTTCAAGGCTTTCTCCCTGCTCAAAGCCTTCCGCCATTTGGGCATGCAGGTGGCTGTGGTCGGGTCCCAGACCGGGACTGAGGAGGACTATGCTAAGTTGGCCAGCATGACGGATCCTGGGACCATTATTGTGGACGACGCCAACCCCTTGGAGCTGTCCCAGTTCATCAAGGAAAAGGATGTGGACGTGTTTGTGGGCGGGATCAAGGAGCGGCCCATTGCCTACAAGCTGGGAGTGGGGTTCTGCGACCACAACCATGAGCGCAAAATCGCCCTGGCCGGGTTCCAGGGCATGTACAACTTTGCCCTGGAGATCCATGCCACTGCCACCAGCCCGGTGTGGCGGTTTGTACCCAGGCGGAGCAGAGGAGGAAAGTCAGGGGATGAAAGTCAGAGCTCAGAGCTCAAGGAACCTCTGGCGGGTGACCGCTTGGTGGGTTCTCAATAACCCCCATGCCTTGACGACGGGCACAACGAAACATGGAAAACTTCAATCTGCAACGAAAAGGGCGAGCGCCACTCGCTCTTTGTATTGGTCAAAATATCGATGTCGATACTCATGATATCCATATTACCACAGAGGAGACCATGACCGGGACAACCTATGTATCCACCACCAATGCTTGTAAGATGTGCACCCCCATGGGAGCAGCCCTGGCTTTTAAGGGCCTTGAAGGCTGCGTGCCATTTCTGCACGGCTCCCAGGGCTGCGCTACCTATATGCGCCGCTATGTGATCAGCCACTTCCGGGAGCCTATTGACATCGCCTCCAGCAGTCTGGGGGAGAAGCAGGCTGTGTACGGAGGCGGGGCCAACCTGAAAAAGGGGCTCTTGAATGTCCTGGACAAGTACCGACCCCAGCTCATAGGGGTGGCCAGCACCTGCCTGACAGAGACCATTGGCGACGATGTGCCCAGGTACCTGGCAGAGTTCCAGCGGGAATTTGCTGACCTGCCCCTGCCTGAGCTGGTACAGGTCAGCACCCCCAGCTATATGGGCACGCATATGGACGGCTTCCACCAGGCAGTAGCCGCGGTTACGGCCCAGCTGTGCCTGGAGAAGTCCCAGCCCAGGCAGGAGCTGAACATCTTTCCAGGCTTTGTCTCCCCGGCTGACGTCAGGCATCTCCATTCCATGGCCTCCAGCTATGGTCTGCAGGCAGCCCTGATCCCTGATCTGTCCCAAACCTTGGATGGACAGTGTCTGGAGGACTATGAGGTCCTGGCCTCTGGCGGGACCAGCCTGCAGGCTCTGCGGGCCATGGGTTCTGCCCGGGCCTCTGTGGAGTGTGGCCGGGTCCTGGCTGGGAACAGGAGCGCAGGGCAGGATTTGGCCCGGCGGTTTGGGGTCCAGCTGTATAGTGTGGGCCTGCCTGTTGGGCTGCGGGAGTCAGACGCTTTGCACCAGGCCTTGAGAGAGATTTCCGGCCGGGACACGTCCGAGTCTGTGGCCCAGCAGCGGGGACGGCTGTTGGATGCCTATGTGGATGGGCACAAATATGTTTCAGGTCAGCGGGCGGTGGTCTATGGAGAGGCTGATCTGGTGGTGGGCTTGACCTCCTTTCTGGCAGAGATCGGTGTCCAGCCTGTGCTCTGTCTGACTGGAGAGCGTCCGGCAGGACTGGAATCAATCCTGGAAGGGGTCTGCTCAGATCTGGTCCCGGCCCCCAGGGTGCGCACCGGCGCAGATTTCTATGACCTGCAGCAGGAAATCGCCTGCCTGGATCCCACTGTGCTGCTGGGGCACAGCAAGGGCTATCAGCTGGCCCGCAAACTGGACATCCCTTTGATCCGGGTGGGCTTTCCCCAGCACGACCGCTTCGGAGGTCAGCGCATCCAGCATGTGGACTATGCCGGAGCTCAGCAGCTCTTTGATCGTCTGGTGAACGCCTTGATAGAGCAGAAACAAGCCCGCTCTGATGTGGGATATACTTACCTCTAGGAGCTTAGCCATGTCCCCTTGCCCTGAGACAAGCAAACATCCCTGCTTTGACCGCCAGGCCAAGGCCAGCTGCGCCAGGGTGCATCTGCCAGTGGCCCCGGCCTGCAATGTACAGTGCAACTTCTGCAACCGGTCCTTTGACTGTGTGAACGAGTCCAGGCCCGGGGTGACCTCGGCTGTGCTGAATCCGCAGCAGGCAGTGGACTATTTGAGCCAGGTGCAGCATGCTGAGCCCAGGCTCACTGTCGCTGGGATCGCCGGCCCTGGAGATCCCCTGGCCAATCCAATCCAGACCCTGGAGACCATTCGTCTGGTCAGAGAGCGCTTTCCTGGGCTTTTGTTATGTTTGTCCACCAACGGCTTGGATCTGCCCCAGTATGTGCAGCACCTGGCAGAGCTGGGCCTGAGCCATGTCACCATCACGGTGAATGCTGTGGATCCGGAGGTAGGGAGCAGGATTTACAAATGGGCCCAGGCGGACAATGTGCTCTACACAGGTCTGGAAGCCGGACGTCTCATCCTGTCCAGGCAGATCCAGGCCCTGAGCCGGCTCAAGGAGCTGGGTCTGACAGTCAAAGTGAACAGCATTGTCCTGCCAGGGATCAATGACCAGCACATCCTGGATATTGCCCAGGTCCTGGGCGGTCTGGGGGTGGATTTGATGAATTGCCTCCCGGTACAGCCCACTGCCAATACTGCTCTGGCCCACCTGCCCCAGCCTGATACGGCCCAAATCTCTGAGCTGCGCAGCAAGGCTGGGGAGTTTGTCCCCCAGATGACCCATTGCCGGAGGTGCCGGGCTGACGCAGTGGGCCTTCTGGACCAGGACCGCTCCCGGAGCTGGGCCAGGACCTTGACCGCGTGCGCCCAAGACACGCAAAGCACAGAGGAGCCTCGGCCCTTTGTGGCTGTGGCCACCCGGGAGGGGATGCTGGTCAACAAACATCTGGGCGAGGCCAGGTACTTGCAGATCTGGGGGCAGAAGAATGCCCAGGCCGAGCTTGTCGAGGAGAGGCGTACTCCGCCTGCGGGCTCAGGTTTAAATCGCTGGCAGGAGCTGGCCCGGATTCTGGCGGATTGCCGCACAGTGCTCACTGCAGCAGCAGGGCAAAGACCCAGGGAAATCCTGGGCCAGGCAGGCATCGAGGTAGCTGAGTGCTCCGGTCTGATCCCGGATGTTGTCCAGGCTGTGTACAGGGATTCCTTGTCCGCCTTTAAGGTCCAGCCCGGCAGCCTGGGAGCCGCAGGCTGCGCAGGCGGAGGGGAAGGCTGCGGATGAGCAGAGCTACTCCAGCCCGTACTTGCGGATGCGGTAGCCGATCTGGCGCTCTGAGATCCCCAATAATCTGGCAGCATGCCGCTTGACCCCTTTGGTTTTTTGCAACGCGGTCTGGATCTGCTGCTTTTCCAGCTCCTGCAGGGAGCATTCCTTATCAAAAGCTGCCGCAGCCTGCGATCCGGAAGCTGTCCCTGGGGTTGGCTCCAGGGACCGGCTGCCTTGTTTCAAATCCTCACCCAGGGCCTGCCTGACCATCCCGGCCCCGATACGTTCCTTTTCCGCCAGAATGACCAGGCGCTCTACCAGGTTTTCCAGCTCCCGGACATTGCCAGGCCAGTCGTGGGCCTGGATCACATCCAGGGCTTCTGGGGTAAAGGTCAGGCTGCGGCCGTATTCCCGGGCCATGCGGTGCAGAAAATGGTTCAACAGCTCCGGGATGTCCTCCTTGCGCTGGCGTAATGGGGGGACTGTGATGGGGAAGACATTCAAACGGTAGTAGAGATCCTGGCGGAATGCTCCCTGGGAGATACCATCCCGCAGATCCTGGTTGGTGGCAGCCAAGACCCTGACGTCAGCCTTGACTGTTTGATTGCTGCCCAGCCTTTCGAACTCCCTTTCCTGGAGCACACGCAGGAGCTTGGCCTGCAATCCAGGCCCGAGCTCTGCGATTTCATCCAAAAATATGCTGCCTCCCCGGGCATCCTCAAAACGTCCGGCCCGGGGGGAAGCAGCTCCGGTGAAGGCCCCTTTCTCGTAGCCGAACAGCTCGGATTCCAGGAGATTTTCAGGTATAGAGGCGCAATTGACCTTAATAAAGGGGGCCTGTTTGCGTTCTGAAAGCTCGTGGATAATCTTGCCGATTCTGGTCTTTCCAGTCCCGGATTCGCCAAGGAGCAAAACCGTGGCGTGGGTGGGAGCCACCTTGGCGATCTGCCGCTCCACATCCTGCATGGAGCTGTCCTTGCCCACGATGTATAGGCCCTGGGCCTCCTTGGACAAGCGGTATTTGAGGTTCACGTTCTCCTGCTTGAGGACCTCCTCTCTGGCCTGGATGGTTTCGCTCAGGCTGATGAACTGGGCGATAAGCGTGGCTACTACATTCAAAAACTCAATGTCCTCCTCCACCGAGACCTCGTCGCTGAAAAGACGGTCCACAGTAAGCACGCCGATGGGCGAGGAATCATGAATGATGGGTACTCCAGTGAAGGCGATGTTCTGCTTTGTCCTCTTTCTGGCTCCGGTTTTGTCCAGGAACAGGGGCTCCCGGCTGACATTGGAGATATGCTGGGCATTTCCGGTGCGAAAGATTTTACCGGTCACGCCTTCCGTGGTTTGATAGATGCCACGCTTGCGCTCTGCAGCAGACAGGCCGTGGGAGGCCATGATCACCAGATGCCCGCTGTCCCGGTCCAAGAGGGTAATCGTTCCCCGTTCCATGCTCAAAGTACTGGACAGGATAGAGAGCACATCCTGCAGGCACTGCTCCAGATCCAGGGC
>JBKGXZ010000035.1:0-15396 GCA_046546355.1 Desulfohalobiaceae bacterium
GATCCTGATCCTGGCCAAGCAGGGACGCCTGGTCCTGGCCCCGGACAATGGGCTGTTTACTCAAGTCATGGACCTGCCAGGGGAAAATCGCTTCTACCTACCCAAAAATCTTGCCCAAGGGGAAAGTGTCAGCCCAACATTCCACGGCAGAGATGTCTTTGCGCCTTTGGCAGCCAGTCTGGCCCTGGAGAGCTCTTTGCAAGCTCCTGGGGAACCTGTGTCTGCAAGCCAGGTAATGCGCCTGGCTTTAGCCCGGCCCGTGCAGCAGGGCAGGGAAATTTCGAGCCATGTGCAGCATGTGGATCATTTCGGGAATTGTATTCTTACCCTTAATCTGGCCAAGTGGTCAACAAGACTGCTGCATTTGCCAGAGCTCCTTTTAGAGCAGCCCCAACAGGCCCGGCTATTTCCAGCACAAAACTACAGCTCACTGCCCGAGGGCAGGGTGGGGCTGCTGCCTGGAAGTCAGGGGTTTCTGGAATTGGCAGTGAATCAGGCCTCATGCGCAAAGACCCTGGGTCTTTATCCAGGAGAGGAGATTGTCTTTCAGCTGCCGGAATAATGATTTCCTGCCAGACCCTGCCCAGGCTGCATGATCTGGCCTGTAAGTGCTGTCTCGTAGCCGCCCAGGCCCTGGATCTTTTCCTGGAAGCTTGGGCTTTGCAAAAGCTCCAGCACGGTTTGCACTTTTTGCTCCTCCAGAGACTCCTCAGGCAGGACCAGATCGTATCTCTCCCTGGCCAAGGGCACAAAATCCAGGTCCAGGGCCTGGGCTGCGGCTTTTATGCCCAGGCCGCAGTCTGCGGAGCCGGTGAGCACATTCACCGCCACAGCCATATGGGTATATTCCTCCTGCTGATAGCCCTGTATCTGTCTGGGATTTATGCCTTGCTGCCCCAGATGATGATCCAAGAGTATCCTGGTTCCTGAGCCCCGCTGCCGATTTATAAAGCGTACCTCATCCCTTAACAGGTCCTGCAGGCCCTGGATGCCCTTGGGATTGCCCTTGGGCAGGATGAATCCCTGCTGACGGATGGCCAGATTGACTACCTGCAGCTGCCTGTCAGGCAGATATTTTTGCAAAAAAGGGAAGTTGAAATCCTGACTCTCCGGGTCAAAGAGGTGCATGCCAGCCATGAGCGCAGAATGTTCTTGCAGGGCGGTGACCCCAGCCATGCTGCCCACATGGGTGGAAGCCAGCCTGATGGGCTCTGCCAGCCCCATGAGCTCGTTGGCCAACAGATCAAGGATATTGTCGTGGCTGCCCACGCAGACCAGCACCCGGCTTAGCTCCTGTCTGGACACCAAAAGCTCGGTGTGAAGTTTCTGTCCGGCAGAGACCCCTTCGCAGTCCGAAGGGATTCTGGCCACACCCTGGGCCCGGCATAAGGTGGTGATCAGGCCCGCCCCCCTGGCCAGGGGAGTGCCCACCAGCTTGCCCTCCACCTCTCCGATGCTAAGCCGCAGGAACTCCTCCTGGCCCAGCTTGGAGGGCATCTTCCTGGTCAGCTGCACCTCAGCCTGGGGCCTTTGCGGGATGCGCAGCCCCCAGACCTGCTGCAAAAGGGGACGTACTAGCTGTTCAAAGCAGACAACAGCACTGACAGGGTAACCCGGGGCACCGACCAGCAGCTTTTTATCAGCCAGGCCCAGCAGGCTGGGTTTGCCGGGCATGGCTGCAATGCCGTGTACCAGGATCTGGCCTTGGGACTGCATCACCTGCCTGGTGAAGTCCCTGCTGCCTGCAGAGGAGCCTGCTCCGATAACCACTATATCCGCCTGGCTGGAAAGGGCCTCCTGCAGGGCCAGCTCCAGGGCCTGCCTGTCGTCTGGTACAGGTTTTTGCCTGCTCACGCTGCAGCCCCAGGCACTGGCCAGGCTGCCCAGGACCTGAGAATTGCTCTCCACCACCTGGCCAGCCCCAGGCTCTGGCTGGTCCTGGAAGTCCAACACCTCGTCTCCGGTAGGGATAAAATGGATATGGGGCCGGGCCAGGACTTCCAGCTCCCAAATGCCCGCGCTGAGCAGGGCTCCAATATCATAGGGGCTGAGCAGGTGATTCTGGGGCAGGATCAGCTCTGTGGCCACAATATCCTCTCCTATACGCCGCACATGCTGCCAGGGAAAGGCAGGCCTTTCCAGGGCCACCATTTGTTTGTCCAGCTGCTCCAGCTCCTCGATCATAACCACTGAGTCCATGCCCTGGGGCAGGGGATCCCCGGTGTTTACCCAGATGAAGTCTGAGTTGAGCTGCAGATTGACCGGGCTTCCTTCCCTGGCCTGGAAGGTGTCCCTGGCCCGCAGGGCAATGCCGTCCATGGCAGCAGAATGGAAAGTGGGGGAGGAGTATCTGGAATACACTGGCTGCGCCGTGATCCTGCCTGCTGCCTGGGGAGTGGGGATGGTCTGCGTGGATAGGCTGGGCATTACCTGCTGTAGTGCCTGGCTTACTTTTTGCACAGCCTCCTGTATAGATAAGATATGCAGATAGATGTTCCTGGAGTCTGACATTGTTGATTCCTTGTTTTTGGTGTATTAACGTGCCAGAATGAAAGTATCTTTGGCATGCAGGTCAAGATGGCTGGAACCAGATCCGAAGTCAAGTTTTTGTCATGCCGCAGCAATTTTATTTTCCCTTGCAGCAGATCCTGGATTTAAGGCAGATGCAGGAGGATAAGGCCTCCATGCAGCTGGCCAAGGCAAAGATGCGTCTGGAGGAGAAGTCCAGCCATTTGCGGCAGCTGCGCCAGGAGCTGGAGTCTGCAGAGCAAAGGCAGGCAGAGCAGAAGAGGACCTCTGCCTGGGAGTTATGGCTGTGGCTGAAGTACAAGGACAGGATGCAACAGGATGTCCAGCTGGCCCAGGCCAAGGTCCAGGAACAGATGCAAAAGGTGCAGGAGTGCAGGGATGAGTTGGCTTCCAGGAGCCAGGAGCTGAAGAAGATGGAGCGGCTCAAGGACAAACAGGCCCTGGAGCACAAGCAATGGCAGGAACATAAGGAGCAGAAGGAACTTGATGAAGTGGCTGCACTGCTATATCAAAAACGGAATATTTAAGTTGCTGGCAGCTCTTTTGCTGTTGGCGGGCTGTAAGCTGGCCCTGCTTGCGGCCTGGTCCGTGCAGGAGCTGTGGCTGCAGGCCCCGGACGCTGGACAGCAGGCCAGCCTGGAACAGGAATCTGCCCCAGCTAAGAGCTCCGGTCTGCAGGACGCAGGGCTTATTCCTGGCAATAAACAGGCCATGGCTGCTGACGGAGAGCAGGAACAGTCCCAGGATTCCGGGGCTGGGAATCTGAGCCAGGAATGGGACAGGCTGCGTGAAAAGCAGCAGGGGCTGCAGCAAAAGGAAAAGGAGCTTGAAGAGCTGGAGGAGAGGATCGATCAAAAGCTGGCCAGACAAGAGGAGCTGAAGCAGGAGCTGGAGAGCATCCTTGATGAAGCCCAGAGCGTGCAGGAAGGTAAGATTAAGCACCTGGTGGATGTGTATTCCAACATGGAGCCTGAGCAGGCGGCTAATGTCCTGGAAACCCTGAATCAGGATATAGCGGTCAAGATCCTGTCCGGGATGCGGGGCAGGACCGCAGGGGAGATTTTGTCCTTTGTGCAGGCTGATAAGGCTGCCAAGCTCTCTGAGCAGCTGACGGATTTTCAGACTCCATTCGAGGACTAATGCCCAGGATAAAGCTGGAGCTGGCGTATACAGGAAGTGATTTTCACGGCTGGCAGCTGCAGCCTGAGCAGCGCACAGTGCAGGGCGTGCTGGAACAGGCCCTGCAGAGGATCTGCAATACCAGGATCCGGGTGCATGGTGCTGGCAGGACAGATGCAGGAGTCCATGCCCTGGGCCAGGTGGCGCATGCGGATCTGCCAGAGGAGAAGGCCCATGTGCCCTGGCAGAAAGCCCTGAATGCCCTGTTGCCAGATGATGTGGCTGTAATGAGGGCCAGCTGGTGCGGCCCAGACTTCCATGCCAGGTTTGGGGCCCAGGCCAAGGAGTATACTTATACCTTGTGGCTGGAGAAAAGTTATGTCCTGCCCCAGAGGCGGCCCTTTGTCTGGAGTGTTGGAGGGCTGGGTCTGCAGGCCATGCAGGATGCAGCCTGGGCCTTGCAGGGCAGGCGGGATTTCCGGGCTTTCCAGAATGTGGGCACCCGGGTTCGGAGCACGGTCAGGGAGCTGCGGCGCATAGAATTCTGTCAGGGTTTTTACGCTCAGGAGCTGGTAGTCAGTTTTGTGGCGGATGGATTCTTGAAGCAAATGGCCAGAAACCTGGCTTCCTGCCTAGTGGCAGCAGGCCAGGGCAAGCTGGATATCAACGGCTTGCGCAGCATCATGGAATCCGGTCAGCGGGAGCTGGCTCCAGCCACTGCCCCGGCCCGGGGACTCTGCTTGCGGAGGATCTGGTATCCGGAATAAACGGAGTGGATTATGCAACTGGTAACAGAGCCCCAGGATTTTCAAAGGCTGGCCCTGCAAGCCAGGTGTGCGGGCCGGGTGACCTCCCTGGTGCCCACCATGGGCTATTACCACGAGGGGCATTTGAGCCTGATGCGCTGGGCCAGGGAAAATTCAGACTTTTTGCTGGTCAGCCTGTTCCTGAATCCCGCCCAGTTCGGTCCCGGTGAAGATCTGCAGAGCTATCCCAGGGACTTTGAGCGCGATCAGGAGCTGGCTAGGCAGCAGGGAGCGGATGTGCTCTTTGCGCCTCAGGCGGAGCAGATGTATCCTGCAGGATTTGATACCTGGGTGGAGGTGCGAGGGCTGGGCAGTTATTTGTGCGGCAAAAGCAGGCCGGGACACTTCCAGGGCGTGTGTACTGTGGTCTCTAAGCTGTTCAACCTGGCACTACCCAGCTTGGCTGTGTTCGGCCAGAAGGACTGGCAGCAGCTGGCAATCATCAAGCAGATGGCCAAAGATTTGAGCTTACCGGTGCAGGTGGTGGGCAGGCCTATTGTCAGAGAGCAGGACGGACTGGCCATGAGCTCCAGGAACAGCTATCTGGACCCAGAGCAGCGCAGGCAGGCTTCAGGGATCTCAGCCGGGCTCAGGCAGGCCCAGGACTGGGTGGCTAAGGGTTGCAGGAGCAGGACAGAGCTTTTGGCTGGATTGCAGGAATTCTATCAGGAGCAAATACCGGCTGGACAAATAGACTATTTGGAGTTAGTGCATCCGCAGTGGCTCAGCCCGGTAGAGGAGGTTCATGGACAGGCCCTGCTGGCAGTGGCTGTCTATTTGGGCCGGGCCAGGCTGATAGACAATATTTTGCTGGAAGGTTGAGTATGGGATGGAGATGCTTTCTGCTGGCCAAGATCCACGGGGCCAGGATCACCCAGGCCAACGTGGAGTACATGGGCAGCATCGCTATTTGTCCGGACCTCTTGCAGGCAGCTGGGATGTTCCCCAACGAGCAAGTGGATGTCTACAATCTGGATAACGGGAACCGTCTGACCACGTATGTTATTCAAGGTGAGCCAGGCCAGGTGGGGCTGAACGGCGCAGCTGCCCTGCAGGGCAAACAGGGCCAGAGGGTGATCATTGCCGCCTACACCTGGTTGGAGTCCAGGGAGATTCAGGAGCACAGGCCCAGAGTGGTCCTGGTGGACCAGGACAATACAGTGCAGCACGCTGAGCCGTAAGGGCCCGGCTAATACTGCATGTTGAGCAGCTCCCTGATCTGCTGCAGGTTTTTTTCTGCCATGGCTTTAGCTCGGGCTGTGCCCTGCTCCAGTATGTCCCGCACCTGATCCGGATTCTGATCCAACCTTTGCCTCTCTTTGCTTATAGGCTGCAGGAAATGCTCCATTTCTGCTATCAACAGCTTCTTGCAGTCCATGCAGCCCCTTTGGGCCTGGGTACAGCCCAGGCGTATCTCCTCCCTGTCCGCCTCAGGGTTTAGCAGACATAGGTAGGGGTAGAGATTGCACTGCTTTGGATCTCCAGGGTCCTTGAGGCGCATACGGTTGGTGTCAGTGAGCATGGACTTGATCTTCTTGTTGATGCTGGCCTGATCCTCCCCCAGATAGATGGCATTTTCATAGCTTTTGCTCATTTTTCTGCCGTCCAGGCCTGGCAGTTTGGCTGACTCCGTGAGCATAGCCTTGGGCTCGGGGAAGAACTCCCCGTACAGGTAGTTGAATCTACGGGCTATCTCCCTGCAGAGCTCCAGATGGGGCAGCTGGTCCTCTCCCACCGGGACCATGCTGGCCCTGTACATCAAGATATCCGCGGACATGAGCACAGGATAGCCCAGAAAGCCGAAGGTGTTCAGATCCTTGGCGGTCAATTCCTGCTTGATCTCCTTATAGGTGGGGTTTCGCTCCAGCCAGCTCAAGGGGGTGATCATAGACAGCAGGAGATTCAGCTCAGCATGTTCTTTGACCCGGGACTGCAGGAAAAAAATGCTTTTTTCCGGATTCAGGCCCGAGGCCAGCCAGTCCTTGGTCAGCTCCAGGACGAAGTTCCTGATGCCTTGGGGCTGGGAGTATTCGCTGGTTAGAGCGTGCCAGTCAGCTACAAAGAACAGGCAGTCGTGCTGTTTCTGGAGCTGTATCCAGTTTTGCAGCACACCGAAGTAATGCCCAAGATGCAGAGGGCCTGTGGGGCGCATGCCTGAGACTATTCTTTGCTTGTCTTGCATATCCTTATTCCTGCTGCTTTTTGCGATCCGGGTTTAGTGTTTTCTAAGCTTTTTAGACCCTGCAGCCTCGAACGCTAGTTGTCAGCGCCACCTCTTGGCCGCAGATCGCCAGTTTGATCGAGAAAGAAACGCTATAGCCTATTTATGGAGATTGCTTCGCTCCGCTCGCAATGACGGGCTAAAGATATAGCTGGTAGCTTGGAGCACACACGTCATTGCGAGGCCTGTCCTGAGCGAAGCGAAGGAACTTTCGAGGAAGCAATCTCTACAGGTTGTGATCTTGTTTCATGCGAGGCTTTTGCTTTTATGGCTCAGGTGTTTTTTACATAGGCAGCAGCCAGGAGGCCAGGGTGTAGATAACCGGCAGCACTACCTTCTGGACTGCCCCGGTCAATATCAGCAGTATGAGAATGATAAACCCGTACTTGCTGATCTGCATGTAGCTCTGGGCCAGCTGCGGGGGCAGGATCCCGGCCAGGATGTTGCTGCCGTCCAGAGGGGGCACGGGCAGCAGGTTGAACACCCCCAGACCGATATTGACCAGGACTCCGGCCTGGGCCATATACAGCACAGGCTGCAGCAGGCCAGAGGCAGAGGAGCTGCCTGAATTGGTCCCAACAAACCAGACCAGGCTGTGGAAAAGGAGAGAGAAGAGCACAGCCAGGATGAAGTTCGCTGCAGGCCCGGCCACAGAGACTAGAATCATGCCCTGCCTGGGGTTCAGGAAGTAGTTGGGGTTTACAGGCACTGGCTTGGCCCAGCCCACCTTGACCAGGAACAGGGCTATGGTGCCTATAGGATCCAGGTGCTTGATGGGATTCAGCGTCAAGCGGCCGGCATTCTTGGCTGTAGGGTCGCCCAGGATATAGGCCACGTAACCGTGGGCCACCTCATGGAAAGTGATGGCCATCAGTACCGGCACTGCCAGGATTGCCAGCTGCTGGAGAAAGCTTGCGGGGTCGAACATGGAAGTTAGGGCTATCATTATATTCGCCCTGGGGCAAGGAAAATCTATCCAGGTTCAAAATGCATTGAGGGAAGCTTATGAGCAAGCTCATTCTATTAAGGCACGGGCAGAGTGTCTGGAATCAGGAGAATAGATTCACGGGCTGGATGGACGTGGCCCTTAGCCCCAAGGGCGAGCAGGAGGCCCGGGAAGCGGGCAGAATGCTGGCCAGGGCAGGGTTCGGGCCTGGGTTTTGCTTTGTTTCCTATCTTAAGCGGGCGGTGAAGACCCTGTGGCTGGCTTTGGAGGAGATGGACTTGATGTGGCTGCCTGTGAGCAAGACCTGGAGGCTGAATGAAAGGCATTACGGGGCCCTGCAGGGCATGGACAAAGACTTTGCAGCAAATAAGTACGGCCACGAGCAGGTCCAGGCCTGGCGCAGGGGCTACAGACAGCTGCCGCCTGGCCTGGAGCCGGGGGATGCGAACAATCCTGCCCTGGATCCCAGGTACGCGGAAGTGACTAATCCGCCTCTGGCAGAGAGCCTGGAGCTTACTGTGCGCAGGGTGCTGCCCTGCTGGCGGGAGCAGATAGCCCCGGTGCTGAGCTGTGGACAGGATGTGCTGGTCTGTGCCCACGGCAACAGTCTGCGCGGGCTGGTGATGCATTTGCGGGATATCCCAGAGCAGGAGATTCCAGGATTCGAGCTGCCTACAGGCCTGCCTTTGGTTTTCAGGCTGGATTCACAGCTAAAGCTGCAGCAGAGCTATTTTCTGCAAAAGGATTAGGAGCTTTGTCCTCTCTGGAGCTCTAGGTCAGCCTGCTTGCGCTGTTTGGCCTGGGCCCTGCGTCTTTCCTCCTGGGCGGTCTGCAGCAGGAGCTCAGGCACTTGTTTGGGCCTGTCCTGCTCATCCAGGGCCACGCAGCAGAAGTAGCCAGTGGCTATGTGCCTTAGCTCTGCGCTGTAGAGATCCTCGGATTCCACCCTGACCCCGATTTCCATGGAGGTGCGACCCACATGGTTCAGGCTGGCCAGCAGCCAGAGCAGCTCCCCTACTTGGGCCTGGGCTGGAAAGTTCACCTGGCGTACGCAGGCGGTGACCACCTTACTGCGGCAATGCCTGATTCCGGTCAGTCCGGCGGCGGTGTCCATAAGCCGCAGGATCTGGCCGCCGTGCACGAATCCGTATCTATTGGCGTGCCGGCTGCGCATCATCCGGCACATATGCAGGCTGCTTTCTGCTGCTGTCTTGCTTTGCACCGCCCACTCCTAGAGCTTGTCGCATCTTACGTCTGCCAGGGCTTCTTCCCAGGAGCTGTCCAGATCAGAGACGAACTCTTGCAGGCTGTAGCTGGTTCTGCAGGACCTGCAGAACAGATCTGTCCTGGCTCAACCTTTGTGCAGAAGCAGCCTTAGGCCGCATTTGGGGCAGATTAATGCGCTTTGCCTGGGGCTTGCGCTGGGCCAGGGATTCATAAGCATGCTCCGGGTTTAAAGATTGGTTTATGGGCACGCAAACTGCGAAGTCTGCAATTTAAGGCCCAGGCTTGCCCAGGTCAAGGACCTTGGCTGCAGGTTCGTGACCTTTGTCATTTGCCAGGCCCAAGGGGTTCTGCTAGACTTGCAGCTGAGGAAAACTGCTTAGCAAAGAGCATGGATCAAAGTATGAAAACAGCAGCCCAAGCCCTGGAGAGTTTCTTCCGCAGCCGGTTCCACGAAGCTGAGAATTTGCGTTTGGCCAGACTATGGCTGAGCTGGAGTCAGGTGTTGGGTCCGGAGCTGGCTGAGCTGGCCAAGCCCTTGGGACACCGGGAAAGGACACTGATCCTGGGAGCTGAGGACGGTATGGTGCTGCAGGAGCTCTCGTATTACCAAGGCGATATTCTGGATCGAGTAGAGGAATTTCTGGGCTGGAGACCGTTTGACAAGATCAAGCTGGAACTGCTAAACAGCAAGACTTGTCTGGACATGGTGGGCCTGTATCCAGTGCGAAAGGACAGAAAGCCGCTGACAGATCATTTGCCGCAGCAAAAGGCTGAGCTGGAGCTGGATTCGCAAACTCCAGTGGGCTCCTGCTATCAGGCCTATAAAAAGATGCTTGCCGATCTGGGATTGCTTTGCAGTCAAGAGTAAGCAACGGATAATTTTCAGGCCCGGATCAGGCACAACCAGGCATGCAAAAGCGATGAGTTGTCAGCTCCAATCTCGGGGGCCTGATAAATGATAAGTGTTGTTTGTTTTGCTTATAAATTGCAACCAGCCAAATTATAATTCCCATGCAGCAGGAGGAGATCATGGCAGATCAGGATAATATCACCCTGGAATCCCTGAACTTGAAAAAGCCTTTAGAGAAGATGACCGCCAAGGAGTTGCGGGAGCTGTGCATTGAGAAGATTCCGCAGATCACTGGAGCCTCAGGCATGAGCAAAGAGGAGCTTCTGCACAACATCAAGGAATTTTTCGGCCTTTTGGATGATGAGCGCAAAGGCTCCGCCTACAAGGATCAGATACTGTCCATCAAAAAGCGGATCAAGGAGCTCAAGGCCCAGAAACAGGAGCTTGCTCCCAGTGCCAATAAAGAGAAAGAGCGCCTGCGCAAGCGGATCAAGCAGCTCAAGCGCCAGACCAGGCGCATGGCTGCCCAGTAAGGGACCCAAAATTATTCCTTGACAACTTAGCATCTTTTTCTTAATTGTTTCTTTTGCGGTGCTGGGGGTTGGTCTAGAGGCAAGACGCCGGGTTCTGGCCCCGGTAACAAAGGTTCGAATCCTTTACCCCCAGCCATTATTTTATTGCGTCCCCATCGTCTAGCCTGGTCCAGGACACCGGCCTTTCACGCCGGCGGCAGGGGTTCAAATCCCCTTGGGGACGCCAAATTATTTCAGCAGGTTATATGTATTGAGCTTGCTGCTGAGTGTCCGGACACAAAATGCGGACACAAAATGCCTTTGAAAGCGATCCTTTCAGAGGCATTTTTTATTGGCTCCCTCCGCTCGCAGTTCCAAAGTTTAGCACCTTTGCCTATGGCTCTCCAAAGAGGCTTGCATCTGGCTTGAGCTGCTCCAGGCCCAGTCTCTGTGATGGATCCTTGTGCGTAGAGAGCCTCGCCTCAGCTACCTGGAGGGCTACATGCGCCTGCGCGTGGACCTGGACACCAAGGGCAGGATCATCCTGCACGGCCTGGGCAGGCTGGAGCCCCACCACGCAAAGCGCGCCCTATGGGTCAGGGACACCTGCGACAGGCTGCTGCGGATGCAGCTGGATGCGCTCAAGAGGGGGATACAGCCCTCGGTACGCAAGCTGCTGGCGCATGGGAAGATTGTTATTCGGGGCGGGAGGTATGTCTTGCCTTGAGGTGCGCTCTGATGGAGCGGTTTTGTTGACTTTATTGGCCGGGTGAGGCAGAAAATTTTTGACTTGTCACGTACCAGATAGCCTAAAACCACAGCTTGAGAGGCTTTCGTGTTCCTTGGAAGGTGGTTCCAGCCGTAACAGAGACATCATGACGGCACACAGAGCATCGAATCAAGTCTGTCCCGATCTTCCATTCTTTATGTGCTTCGCATATCGGGCAGGTAAAATCCTGCGGCCAACGAAGCCTGAAAAGATAGTCAATGCAAGCCTGTTCAGTAGAAAACCATTGGTCAAATTCTTGCGACGTTCGAGGATAATCCACGCCGCCTGTCGGATGATTGGGAAATTGGCTTGTCATGAACCGGCTCTATCATAGGGTGAGCGAAGTGGATACCCCCTTTCCAAAAATGGCGTTCTAGGGCAGTTTCAAGGCGCTGTTTCGGATTTTTGATGAACAAATCGCCAAAATCCTTGTCTTCAGTTAAAAGCAATCGATTTTCATTTATGGCACTTTGTAACACCACAAGATCGCTCACTCCAGGCATTTCTTCAGCAACAGCCTTAAGCTCACAATTTGCAGCACGCAGACTTCTAACTATGGCAAAGTCGCAACTTTCGTCAGCCAGTAACTTTAGCGTCATTACCCTGTTTAAATCCTGTATTCAGCTCAAACCATGGCTCATTGCCTACTATATCAGCAGCATAAAGAACAGCAGCCTGAATCGCCTCTTTGCTTAAATTGGGATAGCCATCCAAAATATCCTCCATTGTGCTTCCTTCACCCAGTTTGCGAACAATTAATTCCACAGGAATTCGCGTCCCCTTGATAACAGGCTTCCCGCGAAGCACATCTGGATTAATATCTATCAAACCACTCATTATCAATTACCTCCTTCAAAATCTCATCGGGGTCGGACGCGTTCTATAAACTTAGGCTCTCTAAGTTTACAAATCCTGCCGGACTCCATTTGTATCACGGAATGGTCTCTGAGACCGTTATCTCTTTCTTGGAGCAAATAAAAAAGGCAATGACAGCTATACGCTACTAAAGCCTCCATCTTTTAGCTATTATGATTTGACAGTGCTGTCAAATGCAATTTTTTTCGGGGGTGCGATATGACACAAGTCGTTCTTGATTTTAGCCCTGCTGACTTTTCAGCCTTACGCCTTGGGCCAGTCGAATGCAATCAATAACCGTGATAGAACCCCCATGTCTGAAGTGGGCACAACGAAGCATGAAAAAATGATTCGGGCAGAGACCCAGTTAAATACCCTGAAGGGGCCCGATTTAACAAGGCAGGCAAGGTCTGCCCCTACGGTTTTAATCGCATACACAGGCATCATCGAAGGTTTGAAAAATAAACGGATTCAGGTTGTGTTTGTAGGGGCGGACCTTGTGTCCGCCCGAAATTGATTCGTGTAATTCCAATTCCCATGAATATCACCCAGCTTCAGGACAATTTGCAAAGGCTATTCCACCAGGAAGACCATCGCCTGGTCTTTTGGTTCGATTCAGAGCAGGAGTTCGTGGAGTCCGTACCTGAGCTGGAGCTAGATGGTGTCCATGTCCTGCACCTGGACCAGTGGGGCTCCCTGGAGCTGAAGATCAGGCTGGAAAGAGAGGATACCCATGGCAAATATCTGCTCTACGCCCCGTTCGTCGAGCCTGACTCGGAGCAGGAAGGATCCTGCTGCCCATGAGCAGCGTGGGGGATATCCAGAGCATCCCTGGGGAGCTGTTTGCCAAGTTCCAGACCAGCTTTTACTCGGATCCTATAGATTCGGTGTTCAAGGGTAACCGTCCAATAAACCCCATTTAACGCTGCCGGCTAGATCTGCTATGGACTGGGGGTGGAGTAGCAGATTCAGAGAATAGCATCATGCCTAGAGCAACCCTCCCCTTCGATCCCCTCAGCTACCTGGAGGGTTACATGCGCCTGCGCGTGGACCTGGACCCCAGGGGCAGGATCATCCTGCAAGGTCTGGGCAGGCTGGAGCCTCATCACGCGAAGCGGGCGCTGTGGGTCAGGGACACCTACGACAGGCTGCTGCGCATGCAGCTGGATGCGCCAAAGCGCGAGATGCGGCCCTCGGTGCGCAAGCTGCTGGCGCAGGGGAGGATTGCGATTCGGGGTGGGAGGTATGTTTTGGCTTGAGTTTGGATGCATTGACTTGAGATAATGGGCAAGGCAAAAGTAAAAAAATCTAGCTTTAAAAATGGATAAAGCAATCTGTTCAAACCAATGGTGTCTGATCATTTTGTTATCATAGCCGGGGTAAATCGTCCCATATAAGAACTTCTAGAGACTCATGCATTGTATCGATTTAAAAGCTGATCATCAGCTCTGGACCAATGAAATCGTCGGATGAATTAGCAAAACGTCCCCGTTGTTTAGATTGTTAGAACACTAGTGTGATTAAATGGAGAATAAATGAAGGTTAAAATACATCCATTTGAATGGAATACAACAAATTCAGTTGAGCTAAGAGATTTTTTTAACTATATAAAAAATAACGGACCCATAAAAAAAGAAAACAAAATATGTGCACTTGCTAAACTGGAAGCAAAGAATTATTGGGCTGGCCTTATTCTTACTGCAAGATGTGCTAATGCCTTCTGTAAGTTGACTGAGGATGATAAAGGCTTTAAGCTTACACATGAGGAGCTTGAGCAGAATTCTAATCTTGCGGAATTCAATTTTTTTATAATTAATGATAATACTGGCAGAGGGTTATATCAACATTATTATCAGTCTCCATTCATATCTACTGCCACAAGAACATTTAAAAGCATATTTAAAGATTTGTGTAATGAAAATAAGAAGAATGAGATGGAAAATTATAATAATGACAGTAAGAAGATAAAAAAAATTAATAAAAAATACAACGGAACGTTAAAATATACAATATTATTAACTCCTGAAACTTTTGAAAAAAGAATATCAGAGTTGAAGCGGGCAAAATCATTTTCCTTTGAATTCACAACCATAAAGCCAGAGGAGAGAAAGTTCTGTCCTGCTTCAGGGTTGGCAAATCGTGTATCTCATAACGTATTTTTTTCAAAAGACACTAATTGGTCGGAAACAATAAATGCTATACGGGAAACACTGAACAAAAATCCCCTAAAGAGAGGAAAAGTCAACGGCATCGATCAGTTAGATGAGGATGTCGTTATTAAATACAATAATTGTTATGAAGTTCTTGATAAATATGAATTCGATGATATTATAAAAAAAATAAACATAGACTCAAATAATCTCGATTTTTCAATAAGATCAAGCGATATGGTGCAAAAATTACTGTCAGTTTCACAAAATGCTTCAATAATGCTGGAAGTTGAGACAGTATGAAAAAAGTCTTTTTTATACCACTTTTAGCATTTATTGTTACGATGGTTATTATGCTTTATTTGAGTAAAGATATTTGCATTTATAACTCTTATGAAAAAAATGTAAGGCCATATTTATTTTTTGGATTTTTAACTATTGGCAGTTTTTTATTGTCTCTGAAAACATCTATATTGTTAACTCTCAAGGAAAAACTCTTTGACTCAGAAGAATATAAAAATAGATTTAAATTAACACAGCAGCTTGATCCAAGAAAAAAAAGATATCAGCCAGTAGAAGAGCTTGGTAACTTATTGTTATATTCTGTAGCATTTGCTTTGTTAACTTCTATTATGCATTTCACTTTAGGATTTATACCTTCAGACATTATTGCTTCGATATGCATATCAGTATCGGCTAGCGTAATCTCATTAGTATTTTTATGTTGGTGGTTTATTAGAATCAATTTGCAGGAGTGGTTTAAAGGTCTTAAGGAAAGTGAAAAAATAGAATAATCTAATTATTTTTCAAATCAACAAGATCAACCGTACGAATTAAGTTTAAATGATATTGTTTTGCAACTAAAACAAATGATAAATACTTTGTGTTCTAATAATAATCATTCCAACATTTGAGATTTTTTCTGAATGTTTACTAGATCTGTGGCCTGCTAATTCATCAACAGCCCCGAGTTCCAGTCCTTGAAATAAAAACGGTACAGCAGAATCTCTAGAGGACTAAAAGCGTCCAGAGCTTGAGATCCGTCAGGCTGCTGGCCTTACTGATCCAAATGAGATCTTTTTCTGCTGCTATCCCATAGAACGTACATCTCATCCCGTGGTGCAGTCCCAAATTCCTGCTGGAATCTGGGAAAAGCAGAGACCGAAGACGGACTCAGCCCCACACTCCGCACAGCTTCCGCTTAGAAGTTGCTATTTCGGAACCCGCACAGGAAAAAGCGGTGCAGCGCAGCCAGCAGCGCCTCAGTCGGTCAGATAAGGTAGATGTCATACAAACGATCCTGACCGCCTGCCACGCTGCTGACCAGCGCTGATCCCTATAAATCTCTTCCCACCCGCCACCCCTCGGAGGAGCCCCAGCTCAATCCCCAGGTGTGGCCCCGGCCCGCAGAC
>JBKGXZ010000036.1:0-15379 GCA_046546355.1 Desulfohalobiaceae bacterium
TGAGGTTTGCGATCAGGGAAGGGGGCCGCACTGTAGGCGCAGGCGTGGTCTCGGAAATACTGGAGTAGGAGTATGCGGGTCAAGGTACAGATGCGTTGTGAGCAGTGCAAGCGGAAGAACTATGCCACAACCAAGAATAAGAAGAACACCACTGGCAAGCTACAGCTGAAGAAGTATTGCTCCAGTTGCGGCACGCATGTGGTGCACAAAGAAAGCAAGTAGCTCTTAGTGCTGCACTCCAAGCCCTAGCAGGCCCGGACTGTTTGCAACACCAAATCGCAGGCCAGTAGCTCTAATCGGCAGAGCATCGGACTCCAAATCCGAGGGCTGGGGGTTCGAATCCCTCCTGGCCTGCCAAATAACACCATATATGAATAAAAAAAAGAGCTCCAAGGAACAAGTTCAGAGCAGCAACTGGCTGGTGTCCAAGGTACACCAGTTCAGGGATTTCTTTGAGGAATCCCGGGTGGAGATGAAAAAGGTGACCTACCCGGATCGGAAACAGACCCTTGCTACCTTGGGCTCAGTTCTATTCCTGGTAACCTTGATCGCTGTGTTTCTGGGCCTGGTGGATGTAGCCCTGGCCAAAATTATTGAAGTGATTCTGCCTTAAGCATGGAAATGGAAAACAACGAGAATTTGCCTAGAGCCAGGTGGTACATTATCCAGACCCTGTCCGGTTATGAGCAGCGAGTGGAGAAATCTCTGCAGGAGATGATCCGTAAGGACAAGGTGGAAGGATTGATCCAAGAGGCCATTGTGCCCACTGAAAAAGTGGTGGAGATGGTCAAGGGGCAGAAAAAAACCACGACCAGAAAGTTCTATCCTGGATATGTGCTGGTCAAGATGGTTTTGACCGACAAGTCATGGCATATAATCCAGAGCTTGCCACGGGTTACGGGCTTTATAGGGGATAAGGAAAAGCCTGTTCCCTTGAGGGATGCCGAGGCAGAACAGCTCTTGCAGACCATTCAGGCCAGGAAGGAGCAGCCCAGACCGAAATTCAGCTTCCAACCCGGTGACAAAGTGCAGGTGGTTGATGGCCCATTTGCCAATTTTGATGCCTATGTGGAGGAAGTCAACCAGGACAAGGGCAAGCTGAAGGTCTCTGTCTCCATATTTGGCAGGAATACCCCGGTGGAACTTGATTTCGTGCAGGTCACCAAGAGTCAGTAGACCAGGAAGGTTGCGCATAGCTCATTGAATCTTATAAATCGCTTATCAACACAAGGTAGTCCGAGATGGCCAAAAAAATACTTGCCAAGATCAAGCTGCAGATACCAGCAGGATCAGCCAACCCTTCACCTCCTGTAGGCCCGGCTCTTGGTCAGCACGGGGTGAACATCATGGAGTTTTGCAAGTCCTTCAATGCCCAGACCCAGGATCAAAAGGGCATGATAATTCCTGTGGTTATCACGGTATATAAGGATCGTTCTTTTAGCTTCATAACCAAAACACCGCCTGCGTCCATACTCCTGAAGAAGGCAGCACAGCTGGATAAAGGCTCAACTGAGCCTAAGAGGGACACAGTCGGCAAGGTGAGCATGGAACAGGTCCAGGAGATTGCCAGGACCAAGCTTCCGGATCTGAATACCGATGATATGGATGCGGCAGTGAACTCTGTATTAGGCACAGCCCGGAGCATGGGCATAGAAGTGGCAAAATAGTTTGGAGATAGACATGCCAAAACGCGGAAAGAAATACAGGCAGGTTAGCACCAAGATTGATCGCAATGCCAAGTACCCCTTGCAGGAAGGAGTCTCCCTGGCCTTATCCACTACCTACGCAGCATTTGACGAGACTTTCGACGTTGCAGTCTGTCTGGGAGTGAATCCCAAGCACTCCGATCAGATGGTCAGAGGAGGAGTGACTCTGCCCCATGGATTGGGAAAGGATGTTCGGGTCATAGCCTTCTGCAAGGGAGAGAAGGAAGAGGAAGCCAGGCAAGCAGGCGCTGATGAGGTGGGAGCAGAAGATCTGGTGCAGCGCATTCAGCAAGGCTGGCTGGAATTCGACAAAGCGGTAGCCACTCCGGACATGATGTCCCAGGTGGGTAAAATAGGCAAGATCCTGGGGCCTAGAGGCATGATGCCCAATGCTAAGACTGGCACTGTGACATTTGACCTGCAGCAGGCTATCCAGGAGCTCAAGGCAGGCAAAGTAGAGTACAGGGTGGATAAGGCTGGCGTGATTCACGCACCGGTAGGCAAGGTATCCTTTGGTGCCCAGAAGCTTATGGAAAATCTGCAGATGCTCCTGGACAGCCTGCACAAAGCCAAGCCTAGCACTGCTAAAGGTACCTATTTTAAGTCCATGGCAGTCTCCACCACTATGGGTCCGGGTGTGAAGATAGACATTTCCTCCCTGCGCGGCATTATCGATTAATCCCATCTTAAATAAGACTCGAGTCAAAGACAGCAGGTGGCCTGAGGCCTTAATTTCCTGCCGAGACAGGCTTTGGCTCATGTACTCAGGAGGTAGACGTGAATCGGGCAGAGAAAGCTGAAGTAATAGGCAAGCTGCATCAAGAGGTGAGCAGTGCCAGCATAGCCCTGGTCACAGATTTCAGGGGACTGAAAGTCGAGGAGATGGAAGAGCTGCGAGGCAAGCTGAAGGAGAGCAACGTCTCTTTCCAGGTGGTTAAGAATACCTTGGCCAGCCTTGCCCTGCAGGACAGCCCCCATGAGGTGATAAAAGATGATTTCAGGGATTGCTGCGCCCTGGCACTGGGCTTTGACGACCCGGTAGTAGCTGCTAAAGTCCTGGCGGAATTCGCCAAGAAGAACAAGAAGTTCGAGCTGCGCTTCGGAAGCTACGAGGGACAGAAGCTAAGCGCCGAGGATATTGTCAGCCTTTCCCAGCTGCCAGGCAGGCAGGAGTTGCTGGCTCAGATGCTTCGGGCCTGCAATGCTGTGCCTACCAATTTTGTAGGCCTGTTTGCCAACTTGTTGCGTAATTTGCTGTATGCCCTGCAGGGAATACAGGACCAAAAATCCGAGAGCTAGCCAAAGCCAAAAGTACCTTTTAAGGAGGAAAAAATGTCAGAAGTGACCAAAGAGCAGGTAATTGATTTTATTTCCAACATGACAGTTCTGGAGCTCTCCGAGTTTATAAAGGAGCTGGAGGAGAAGTTCGGCGTCTCAGCAGCCGCCCCTGTTGCTGCTGCTCCTGCAGCAGGTGGAGGGGCAGCTGAGGCCGGGGCTGCGGAAGAGGAGGAGCAGACCGAATTTAACGTGGTGCTCACAGGGGTTGGGGACAACAAGATTGCTGTCATCAAGGTCCTGAGAGCCCTCACAGGTCTGGGTCTTAAAGAGGCCAAGGCCCAGGTTGATGAGCTGCCTTCCACAGTCAAGGAAGGGGTGAGCAAAGAAGAGGCCCAGGATGCCAAGAAGCAGCTAGAAGAGGCTGGGGCAACAGTGGAAATGAAATAGGTTGCCGGCTAAGAAGGATTGCAAAGGCAACAGGGAGCTGCTCAGCGCCCTGTTGCCTTTGCTGCTTGAAAGCCAGCTATTTGATAGAGGTTTACAGCAATGCTTAAATGCTTGCAATTCTCCTCTAAGACAAATTAATTTTTTGCCACCAGCATTAGATTTTTCCAGCAGTTGGTCCTAGCTAAACAGCAACGTTAGCGCAAGTTTCCTTGCGGTCGAATTTCTATGCGCCTTTCCAGGGTAAACATGTTCGCTCAGCTGTTTTCCTGCCAGATGTATATACACTTTCCATGAGTTGTTACCCTAGGCTCTTAACACATATATCCCGTCGGGATCAAGGCTTACTAGAGCATTAATTTCTGCTTGGCCACGAATTTTATAAATTTTTGCTCTGTTATTTGATTTCCAAAAGGCACAATATCAAGGGGAAGAGATGAAAGAACTGGTAAAAAAGTTCGGTAGAATCAGTGAAGTTCTGGAGATTAGCCATCTATTGAACCTTCAGCTTGATTCCTACAACAATCTGCTCCAGGCAGATACAGTTCCAGGCAGCCGTGAGAACAAGGGCCTGGAGGAGGCCTTTCGCTCTGTATTTCCCATAGAGGATTTCTACAAGACAGCAACCCTAGAATATGTGAGCTATGAAATAGGCGAGCCCAAGTTTGACCGTTTGGAGTGCTTGGCCAAGGGGCTCAGCTATGAGGCCCCGATCCGGCTCAAGGTCAGGCTCATCGTATATGATGTGGATGAAGAGACTGCCAACAGGACAGTTCGAGACATCAAGGAACAGGATATATATTTCGGCACCATCCCTTTGATGACGGAAAAAGCCACTTTTATTGTCAACGGTACTGAGCGGGTAGTAGTCAATCAGCTGCAGCGCTCTCCTGGCATCCTTTTCGAGCATGATTCAGGCAGGACACATGTGAGCCGGAAAGTCCTCTACAGCGCCAGAATCATTCCCATGCGGGGTTCCTGGCTGGACTTCGACTTTGATCACAAGGACATACTCTATGTGCGCATAGACCGCAGGAGGAAGATGCCAGCCACCATCCTGCTTAAGGCTATGGGCCTGAGCAAGGAAGAGATCCTGCATTACTTCTACGATACTGAGGACTATATCCTAGAAGGGGACCATGTATACCGGGAGATAAAGCAAGAATTCTACCGCAGGGAAAATGCCTACCAGGATATTCAAGATGACCAGGGCCGGTTGCTGGCTCCAGGTGGCAAGGAAATCTCCAGGGGGCTCTGGAGGAAGCTGATCAGAAGCGGTGTGCAGCAGATCGAAGTTGAACCGTCCTCCCTGCTGCAGGAATTTGTGGCCCAGGATGTTCTGGACGAGGAAACTGGAGAGATTTTTGCCAGACCCGGAGATCCGGTTACCCCGGAGCTGCTGGATCTGTTGCAGAAGCGTGGCACTCAGAGGATTTCTGTGCTGCATACCCAGGGTTACGAGGTCTCCACAGCCCTCCGGGATACTCTGGAGCTGGACAAGACAGAGGACACAGAGAGCGCGCAGATAGAGATATACCGCAGGCTGCGGCCCAGCTCACCTCCTACACCTGAGGTGGCTGTCAGCTTTTTCGAGAATATATTCCGCAACCCGGACTACTATGATTTGTCTTCAGTGGGTAGATATAAGCTGAATACCAGGCTGGGGCTGGAATATCCCCTGGACCAGCGGACCCTGACCAATGAGGACATCTTGCTGACCATCAGCCAGCTGATCCAGCTCAAGGAGTCCCACGGCCCAGCGGATGATATAGACCATTTAGGCAACCGCAGGGTCAGGCCTGTGGGGGAACTGGTGGAGAACCAGTACCGGATCGGCCTGGTGCGCATGGAGAATGCCATCAAGGAGAAGATGACCCAGCAGGAAGTCTCCACCCTGATGCCCCACGACCTGATCAATCCTAAGCCTGTCACCGCAGTGGTCAAGGAGTTTTTCGGCACCTCCCAGCTTTCCCAATTTATGGACCAGACCAATCCCCTGTCAGAAGTGACCCACAAGCGCAGGCTCTCTGCCCTGGGACCTGGCGGGCTGACCAGAGAGCGGGCCGGGTTCGAGGTCAGGGACGTGCATCCTAGTCACTACGGCAGGATCTGCCCTATTGAGACCCCTGAAGGCCCTAACATCGGACTTATTGTCTCCTTGACCACCTATGCCCAGGTGAACAAGTTCGGGTTTATCGAGACCCCGTACAGGGTGGCCCAGTCAGGCAGAGTGAGCCAGGAGATCGTGTACAAAGATGCTTCCCAGGAGAATAAAGAGATCATAGCCCAGGCCAACGCCTTGGTTGACGAAGAGGGCAGGTTCATCAAGGAGCAGGTGGCAGCCAGGGACAAGGGAGAGTTCGCCTTGGTGCCCAGGGAAGAAGTGACCATGATGGACATCGCTCCCAGTCAGATAGTCTCTGTGTCTGCAGCCTTGATACCCTTTCTGGAACACGACGACGCGAATCGGGCCCTGATGGGCTCCAATATGCAGAGGCAGGCGGTACCGCTGCTGCAGAGCGAGCCCCCTGTGGTAGGTACAGGCATGGAATCCCTGGTGGCCAGGGATTCAGGCAACTGCGTACTGGCAGAGGGCCAGGGTGTGGTGCACTATGTGGACTCCGAGAATATCGTGGTTTGCTACCAGGATCCGCAACTCTCCCCCAAAAGCGGGGGCACCAAGACCTATAATCTGCAGAAATACCACAAATCCAATCAGAACAGCTGCTTTGGCCAGGTGCCCAGGGTTTCCCAGATGCAGGAGGTACAAAAAGGGGAAGTCCTGGCTGACGGTCCTTCCACCAAGAACGGGGAACTGGCCCTGGGCAAGAACCTGATCGTGGCCTTCATGCCCTGGTGCGGCTACAACTTCGAGGACGCCATGCTGATTTCGGAGCGCTGCGTTAAGGATGACGTCTTCACTTCAGTGCACATAGAGGAATTCGATGTCATGGCCAGGGATACCAAGCTGGGACCTGAGGAGGTAACCCGGGATATCCCCAATGTCAGCGAGGAGCTGCTGCGAAATCTGGACGACAGCGGCATAATCCGCATCGGGGCCAAGATTAAGCCGGATGATATCCTGGTGGGCAAGATAACCCCCAAGGGTGAGACCCAGCTTACCCCGGAGGAGAGGCTGCTCAGAGCAATTTTCGGGGATAAGGCCAGGGACGTGAAGAACACCTCCTTGAAGGTGCCGCCTGGTATAGAGGGCACTGTGCTGGATGTAAAGGTCTTCAACCGCCGCTCCACTGAAAAGGATGAGCGTACCAAGCAGATCGAGGAGGAGCAACTCCAAGAGCTGGACCGTAAGCAGCAGCTGCATATAAACGGCTTGAACTTGAATACCAGGCGCAGGCTCTGGGAGCTGGTGCACGGCAAAAACCTGGCCAAGTCCATCCTGGGCCAGGAGAAAGGCAAGGTCCTAGCTGAAGCTAATAAGCCCCTGCAGGAAGAGGTCCTGTACCAGGTCCCTTTGAAGAAGCTGCAGAATGTGTTCTCCAGCAAAGAGGTCAACTCCCAGGTGCAGGAGCTTTTGGAGGATTACAACAGGCAGTTGGAATTTATCCAGAACATATACGAAAATAAGAAATCCAAGATCACTGAGGGGGATGACATGCCTCCTGGGGTGATCAAGATGGTCAAGGTTTATGTGGCCATCAAGCGCAAGCTGAGCGTTGGGGACAAGATGGCCGGAAGGCATGGTAACAAGGGAGTGGTCTCCTGCATTCTGCCGGAAGAGGACATGCCCTTTTTTGAAAACGGCACGCCCGTGGACATAGTGCTGAATCCCCTGGGAGTGCCTTCCAGGATGAACATCGGCCAGATCATGGAGACCCATCTAGGCTGGGCTGCCAAAGAGCTGGGGGCTCAACTCTACAGCATGCTGGAACAAAGTACTGATTTGCAGAGACTGCGCACCGAGATTAAGGAGATTTATCAATCCCAGGAGATCAACGAGCTGGTGGACAGCATGGATGAGCTAGAGTTGAAGGAGGCTGTCTCGGAGCTGCAAAAGGGCATTCGGACCAAGACCCCGGTGTTCGATGGAGCCAGGGAGGAGGAAATCTGGGATTGGCTGCAAAGGGCAGGCTTGCCTGTGCAGGGCAAAACTGAGCTTTTCGACGGTCGTACCGGGGAGAAATTTCACAATCCAGTCACTGTAGGCTACATGTATATGCTCAAACTCCATCATTTGGTGGATGAGAAGATACATGCCCGTTCCACAGGACCATATTCCTTGGTTACCCAGCAGCCCCTGGGCGGCAAGGCCCAATTCGGCGGGCAGAGGCTTGGTGAGATGGAGGTCTGGGCCCTGGAGGCCTATGGGGCAGCCTATCTGTTGCAGGAGTTCCTGACAGTCAAGTCGGATGACGTCCAGGGCCGGGTGAAGATGTACGAGAACATTGTCAAGGGCGAGAATTACCTGACCACCGCCATGCCAGAGTCTTTCAATGTGCTGATCAAGGAGCTCATGGCCCTGGGGCTGGATGTCAGCCTGTTAGCGGAGGACAGGAAAAAGAAGTAGCAGCTTGCTTCTTAAGATCCGGATCAAGGGGATGATCCGGTTAATATATACACCGCACAAGCCAATTGCCTGGGTTCAGGTAAAGGAGTTGGACTCTATATGACATTGGATGATCTCTTCACCATGCACGGCACCGGGGATCAGAGCATAAAAAGCCAGAATCTTAAAGGGATCAAGATATCCATGGCCTCTCCGGAGACCATTCGGGAATGGTCCTTTGGGGAGGTCAAGAAGCCGGAGACCATAAACTACAGGACTTTTAAGCCGGAGAGGGACGGTCTTTTCTGCGCCAAGATATTCGGTCCGGTCAAGGATTACGAATGTAATTGCGGCAAGTACAAGCGCATGAAGCACAGGGGGATCGTCTGCGAGAAATGCGGGGTGGAGGTCATCGCCTCCAAGGTGCGCAGGGACCGTATGGCCCATATAGAACTGGCGGCTCCGGTTTCCCACATCTGGTACCTGAAGAGCATGCCCTCCAAGATAGCCACTTTGCTGGATCTGACCATGGCGGATGTGGAGAAAGTGCTCTACTTTGATACCTACATCGTGATCGATCCCAAGCAGACCAGCCTCAAGAAGTATCAGCTGATCAACGAGGATCAGTACCTGCAGTTCCTGGATCTTTACGGGGAAGAGGCCTTGCGCGTGGGCATGGGAGCTGAAGCCATCAAGGAGCTCATGGAGGAGCTGGATCTGGTGGCCCTCAGGGCTCAGCTCAAGGAAGAGGCCTTGGCCACCAGGTCCCAGGCCAAGAAAAAGAAGCTGGCCAAAAGGCTCAAGGTGGTGGAATCCTTTATCGACTCCTCGAACAAGCCGGAGTGGATGATCCTGGAGGTGATCCCGGTTATTCCCCCGGAGCTGCGACCCTTGGTACCCTTGGATGGGGGCAGGTTCGCGACCTCCGACCTGAACGACTTGTACCGCAGGGTGATAAACCGCAACAATCGGCTCAAGAGGCTTCTGGAGCTGGGGGCTCCTGAGATCATTATTCGGAACGAAAAAAGGATGCTCCAGGAAGCAGTGGATGCGCTCTTGGACAACGGCCGCAGGGGCAAGGCCATTACCGGGACCAACGGCAGGCCACTGAAGTCCTTGAGCGACATGATCAAGGGCAAGCAGGGCAGATTCAGGCAGAATCTGCTGGGCAAACGCGTGGATTATTCCGGTCGCTCCGTGATCGTGGTGGGGCCCAAGCTCAAACTCCACCAGTGCGGTCTGCCCAAAAAGATGGCCCTGGAGCTGTTCAAGCCCTTTATCTATGCCAAGTTGGAGGAGCAGGGATACACCAGCACCATCAAGGGCGCCAAGCGCATGGTGGAGCGTGAGGATCTGGTGGTCTGGGATATGCTGGAGGAGGTGGTCAAGGAGTACCCGGTGCTGCTCAACCGGGCACCCACTCTGCACAGGCTGGGCATCCAGGCCTTTGAGCCCATCCTGGTGGAGGGTAAGGCCATCCAGCTGCATCCCCTGGTCTGCGCTCCCTATAACGCAGATTTTGACGGGGACCAGATGGCGGTGCACATCCCCCTTTCAGTGGAGGCCAGGATCGAATGCAGGGTCTTGATGCTCTCCACCAACAACATACTTTCCCCTGCTAATGGGGAGCCTATTATCCTGCCCAGCCAGGACATAGTCCTGGGGTTGTATTACATGACCCTGAGCCGGGCCTTTGAGCCTGGAGAGGGCAAGGTTTTTACCGCGCCCTGGGAAGTCATTTCAGCCTACGAGTCCGGTAGCGTCTCCTTGCACACCAATATTCAGGTCCGAATCCAGGGTGAGCTGGTGCAAACCACACCAGGCAGGGTGCTGCTCAGCCAGATTCTGCCCCAGGAGGTGCCTTTCGAGCTGGTGAACAAGGTCCTGAACAAGAAAAACATTGGCAAGCTGGTGGCCCAGGCCTATCAGCTGGCAGGGACCAAGGCCACTGTGATCCTTTGTGACCAGCTCAAGGACATGGGCTATGAGTACTCCACCCAGGCCGGGCTGACCATCTCGGTGCAGGATCTGGAACTGCCGGAGGAAAAGCAGCAGATTCTGGAGTCAGCTTACTCTGAGGCCGAGACCATCCACAAGCAGCACCAGGAAGGCATCATTACCAGGACCGAGAAATACAACAAAGTGGTGGATGTCTGGACCAAGGCCACCAATGATGTGGCCCGGGCCATGATGAAGCAGATCTCCACTGATACCCTCGTGAATCCCAAGACTCAGGAGAAAGTTCAAAACGAGAGCTTCAATCCCATATATATGATGAGCACTTCAGGCTCCAGGGGCAACGCGGACCAGATGCGCCAGCTGGCCGGGATGCGGGGCCTGATGGCCAAGCCTTCCGGGGAGATCATCGAGACCCCGATCACTTCTTCCTTCCGGGAGGGCCTGACTGTGCTGGAGTACTTCACCTCCACCCACGGGGCCAGGAAAGGACTTGCTGATACAGCTCTGAAGACAGCTAACTCAGGCTATCTGACCCGACGGCTGGTGGATGTGGTTCAGGATGTGATAGTAGGCGAGCTGGATTGCGGCACAGTGGACGGCATAGAGATCATCAGGCATGGTCAGCCCGGAGAGGGCCAGGATGCTCTTACAGAGAGGATCCTGGGCAGGATCAGCATGTTTGATGTCTACCACCCGGACACAGAGGAGCGAATTGTAGCTGCCAACACCTTGATAGACGAGAATGCGGCCCATAAGGTGGATCAAGCTGGTGTGCGCTCTGTCCATATTAGATCCGTGCTTACCTGCCAGAGCAGGCAGGGGGTCTGCGCCTACTGCTACGGCAGGGACCTGGCCCGGGGCCATCTGGTGAACGTGGGAGAGTCTGTGGGCATCATAGCAGCCCAATCTATTGGAGAGCCTGGTACTCAGCTGACTATGCGCACCTTCCATATCGGAGGCACCGCCTCCAAGGAGATCGAGCAGTCCTCTATTATAGCTCAGTATGACGGCCAGATCACTTTGACTGGGGTCAGGACAGTTCAGAATAAGCAGGGCCAGCTGATGGTCATGGGCAAGAACGGCCAGCTGGGGATCGTGGACGACCAGGGCCGGGAACGGGAGAGGTATACCCTGCCTGCCGGAGCCAGGCTTTACTTCAACGCTGGGGATAGGATCCAGAAGGGCCAGATGCTTGCGGAATGGGATCCCTTCCAGGAGCCTTTTGTTACTGACGTGGAAGGCGTGGTCAAGTTCGCGGACATTGTGGAGGGCAAGACTTACCAGGAGAGGATGGACGAGACCACACACCGGGCCACCAAGACTATTATCGAGTACAGATCCACCAATTTTAGGCCCAGCATCTCGATTACCGATGAACAGGAGAATATCAAACAGCATCCTGAGACTAAATCAGAGGCTGTGTATCAAATGCCGGTGGGTGCGATCCTGATGGTCAAGGATGGAGAAAAGGTGGCAGCCGGGGACGTAATAGCCAGAAAGCCCAGGGAGAGCGCCAAAATCAAGGACATTGTCGGTGGCCTGCCCAGGGTGGCAGAGCTGTTCGAGGTGCGCAAACCTAAGGATATGGCGGTGATCTCCGAGATCGAGGGCGTGGTCAGCTTTGGTCCAGATGTCAAGGGCAAGCGCAAGATCATTGTTACCCCTGAGACCGGGGATCCCAAGGAGTACCTGGTGCCCAAGGGCAAGCATATCACAGTCCAGGAAGGGGACTTCGTGGAAGCAGGGGAGTTTTTGACCGAAGGCGCTCCGGAGCTGCACGATCTGTTGCGCATCAAGGGGGAGAAATACCTGGCCAAGTACCTGGTGGATGAGGTCCAGGATGTGTATCGCTTCCAAGGTGTGCATATCAACGACAAGCATATCGAGATCATTGTGCGCCAGATGTTGAAGAAGGTTAGCATCGTGGATCCAGGGGATACCAGCTTTCTGCTGGGAGAGCAGGTGGAAAAGGGTATGTTCATGCTGGAAAACGAGAGGGCTCTTAGAGACCAGGGTAAGCCAGCCACTGCTCAGCCCTTGGTGCTGGGTATAACTCAGGCCTCCCTGAGCACCGAATCCTTTATTTCCGCAGCTTCCTTCCAGGAAACCACCAAGGTGCTCACTGACTCCGCCATGCAGGGCAAGTGCGATTATCTGCAGGGACTGAAGGAGAATGTGATCGTGGGCAGGGTCATTCCAGCTGGGACAGGATTCAGGCCGTATATGAATCTGGGCATAGATGTGCCTGAGCAACCTGAGCGGCCCAGCGGCTTCATGGAGGAGCTGGAGGAGAGCCAATTGGGCCAGGAGCAGGAACGTAGCCAGGAATAAAAAAGTGATTGACAGCCGAGAAAGGATGTACTATTAATTTCAGCTTTTCGAGAACTAAATAGATGGAGGGCCAGATGCCGACGCTAAATCAGTTGATCCGCAAGCAGCGGAGTAAAATACAGTCCAGCAAGAAGACCGCTGCCTTGCAGGGCTGCCCCCAGAGGAGAGGGGTCTGCGTCAGGGTGTATACTACTACTCCCAAGAAGCCAAATTCAGCCCTGCGCAAGGTGGCCAGGGTCAGGCTGACCAACAGCATTGAGGTCACCTCCTATATCCCGGGGGAAGGCCACAACCTGCAGGAGCATTCCGTGGTTCTGGTCCGCGGCGGCAGGGTCAAGGACCTGCCGGGTGTACGCTACACAGTGATTCGGGGCACCATGGACACTGCCGGGGTCCAGGACCGCAGGCAGAGCAGATCCAAGTACGGGGCCAAGCGGCCCAAATAATTATACGGAAGCAGCAAGGAGAGGTTGCCCATGCCCAGGAAGGGAGCGGTTCCAAAGAGGAAAGTGCTGCCTGATCCCCGCTTTAAGAGCCAGTTGGTGGCCAAGTTCATCAACCGTATTATGCGGGACGGCAAAAAGAGTTTAGCGGAAAGCATTGTCTACGAGTCCATGCAGGAATTGGGGAACAGGACTTCAGAAGAGCCCCTGCGGGCCTTCGAGAAGTCCATAGAAAATACCAAGCCCCATCTGGAGGTCAAGTCCAGAAGGGTAGGCGGAGCTACTTATCAGGTACCTGTAGAGGTGAAGCCGGACCGCCAGGAAGTGCTGGCCTCACGCTGGCTCATCGCAGCAGCCAGGGGCAGGGGAGAGAAGGGCATTGTCTATAAGCTCACCGCGGAGCTGGTGGAGGCATTCAACGGCAGAGGCGGGGCAGTGAAGAAGAAAGAGGATACCCATCGCATGGCTGAGGCTAACAAGGCCTTTGCCCATTATCGCTGGTAGAGGGATAAGCAGAATATTTGCTTTTTTTGTCTGTATGAGCTTCAGGCAATTCGAGGCGGGCTAAGACAAGGTTTGGGGGAATTGTGGCAAGGCTGATACCCATACATAAACAGCGCAACATAGGCTTCATGGCTCATATAGACGCTGGTAAGACAACTACTACAGAGCGTATTCTGTTCTATACTGGTGTCTCGCATAAGATAGGAGAGGTCCATGACGGCCAGGCTGTTATGGACTACATGGTCCAGGAGCAGGAAAGGGGCATTACCATTACCTCAGCTGCCACCACCTGCTTCTGGAAGGAACACAGAATAAACATCATCGATACCCCCGGCCACGTTGATTTCACCGTGGAGGTGGAACGCGCTCTGCGCGTTCTGGACGGTGTGGTGGCTGTCTTTTGTGCCGTAGGGGGTGTGGAGCCCCAGAGCGAGACGGTTTGGCGTCAGGCTGACAGGTACAATGTTCCCAGGCTGGCGTTTGTGAACAAGATGGATCGCACCGGCGCAGATTTCTTTCGGGTCATGGACATGATGCGCGAGAAGCTGGGGGCCAAGCCGGCACCTATACAAATACCCATTGGTGGTGAAGAGCACTTCAAAGGTGTTGTGGACCTGGTGCAGGGCAAGGCCTTATACTTTGACGAGCAAAGCCTGGGCAAGAAGACATTATCTGAAGATATTCCCCAGGAGCTGCAAGAGGAGACCCAGCGATGGCGCAGCTATCTTATAGAGGCCATTGTCGAGGAAGACGAGACGCTGCTGGAAAAGTATCTTGCAGGTGAGGAATTTAGCCCGCAAGAACTGGAAGAAGGAATTCGCAAAGCGACCCGCAACTTGAGCATCTGCCCAGTGCTCTGCGGCTCCGCTTTCAAGAACAAAGGTATCCAGCCCATGCTGGATGCGATTGTGGAATTCTTCCCATCTCCTGCAGACCTGCCGCCCATTATCGGCAAGAATCCAGAGACAGGAGAAGAGATCGCTTGTCAATGCAAGGATGATGCAGCCTTGAGCGCCCTGGCCTTCAAGCTGATGACAGATCCTTATGTAGGGCACTTGACCTTTCTGCGCATCTACTCCGGACATATTGAGAGCGGAATGACAGTGCTCAATGCAGCGAACAACAAGAAGGAGCGCATTGGAAGGCTGCTCAAGATGCATTCCAATAAGCGGGAAGAGATAAAGGAAGCCTGGGCCGGGGATATTGTGGCAGCAGTTGGCCTGAAGCAGGTGAGCACCGGCGATACTTTGAGCGATTTCAAGAGGCCGGTGATCCTGGAGACCATGGAATTCCCAGCTCCCGTGATATCTGTGGCTATCGAGCCCAAGACCAAGCAGGACCGGGATGCCTTGAGCCAGGCCTTGCAGAAGCTGGCCAAGGAGGATCCCTCGTTTCAGGTTAGGTCTGACGAGGAGACTGGCCAGACCATCATTTCCGGGATGGGCGAGCTGCATATAGAGGTTATTGTGGACCGCCTGATTCGCGAATTCAAGGTGGATGCCAATATAGGCCAGCCCCAAGTGGCTTATAGGGAAACCATCACCAAGAGCGCAAAGACTGAAAAGAAGTTCGTCAAGCAAACCGGCGGCAGGGGACAGTACGCGCATTGTGTGCTGGAGGTCGAGCCCATGGAGCAAGGCGGGGGCTACGAGTTCAAGAATTCCATTGTGGGCGGCATCATACCCAAAGAATATATCCCTGCTGTAGACCGAGGCATTCAGGATGCCCTGAAAAACGGTGTGGTTTCCGGCCACCCCCTGGTGGACATCAAGGTTAATTTGGTATTCGGCTCCTATCACGAAGTGGATTCCTCAGAGCAGGCCTTTTACATTGCCGGATCCATGGCCATCAAGGAGGCTTGCATGCAGGCTGGTCCAGTGATTATGGAACCAGTAATGCAAGTAGAAATCCTAACCCCGGATGAGTATACAGGCGATGTGATGGGGGATCTGAACGGCCGCAGGGGCAGGGTCCTGAATATTGAGCCCAGACTAGGCACACAGATTGTCAAATGCGAAGTGCCTCTTAAGGAGATGTTCGGCTATTCTACTGACCTGCGCTCCATGACCCAGGGCAGGGCCATTTTCTCCATGCAGTTCAGTCACTACGAAAAAGTACCAGCCAGTCTGGCAGAAGAAATTAAGACGAGAACCAGGGGGTAAGTATGGCTAAGGAGAAGTTTGAGAGGAAGAAGCCTCACGTAAACA
>JBKGXZ010000037.1:0-14043 GCA_046546355.1 Desulfohalobiaceae bacterium
ATCAAAACCTATATCTGTGTTTTATAGCCGGTGGATATTTTCTATAATATGTTTTAAATCATATTCGGTGTTTAACGGTTTTGATGAACGCTGCCTACGTCGCTCAAACAGCTTACGCCCAGTTTATAAAGCCCCCGGACCCTGGATATTCGGCGGTGCGCTTAGATTTTCCAGCTTTATCAGGTGCTGAATAATTACGCAATTTTAAGGGTAGTTGGGAATCGGACTGTAGCCCTAAACATTCAGCCCCCCAGCATGCCTGCCAAAAGCAGAAACAACCCGGCCTCCAGGACTTCGTTCAACGCGCCCAGGGTGTCCCCGGTCACGCAGCCCAGCTGCCTGCGATAGAAATATATTGCGGCTAAGACCAGCAGGGCAAATACCAGATTCAAAGCCAAACCTGCCCAGCCCAAAAACAAAGAGCCCAAAACCAATGGTCCCAGGCCCCAGAAGGCTTGGGGCTGGATTTTGCTGCTGAAAAAGGCCTGGCCTGTGCCTCCGTCTGGCCTGCCATAGGGCAAAAAGCGCATGGCGAATACAAGGCCCAGCCTGGAGTAACCCGGGACCAGGACTAAGGCCAGCCAGCGCTTGTCCTGCAGGGCCCCCAGAGATCCAGCCTTGATGGCCAGCACTGCAACAATTGCCAGCAAGGCCATGACCCCGATCCTGCTGTCCTTCATTATGGCCAGGGCTCGCTCCCGGCCCTGGTGGCTGAACAACCCGTCAGCAGAATCTCCCAGCCCGTCCAGGTGCAGGCCGCCTGTCAGCAGGATCAGCAAGACCGCATCCAGGATGCCCACCAGGGGCGCCGGCCAGATCAGCAGGGCCAGGCTGTCGAAAACAGCCAGGATAGCGCCCAGGACCAGCCCCACCAGGGGAAAATGGCCCAGCATGGCCGGGGCGTTGAATTCTGCCCTGCTGCCAGCCGGCAGCACGCTCAGAAAACCCAGGGCACCCAGAAAATGGGGGATACCAAAGTGTCTGGCCTCAGACATCACTTGATCCTGACCGGAATTCCGGCCACCAGCCAAAACACCTGCTGCGCGCTGGCTGCCGCCCGCTGATTCAACACCCCTGCCAGATCCCTGAAAAGCCGGGATATCTCCTGCATGGGCACCAGACCTGCGCCTACCTCGTTGGCCACCAGGATCACCCTGCCCCGGGCTTGCTCCAGACTGGCCTGCAGCTGGTCAAAGCGCTCCAGGATCTGTTCCTCACGCAGCTCCTGCTGCAGCAGGTTGCTGAGCCACAGGGTCAGGCAGTCCGCCAGCAGCACAGTCTCTGGATCCTGCTGACTCAGGATGCAGCCAGGCAGGTCAATAGGCTCCTCCAGGGTCTGCCAGCCTGGACCCCGCTCCTGCCTGTGCCTGTCTACCCTGTTCTGCATCTCCGGGTCCCGGGCTTGGCAGGTAGCCACAAACACCCTCTTGCCCCGGGGATACTCCCGGGCCAGCTCCAGGGCGTGGGCGCTCTTGCCGCTCTTGCAGCCGCCCAGGACCAGGATAGTTTGCTTTGCTTGCAACTGGTTATTCCCTCCAGGTTATCTGCGGTGACCTGCGCAAAGGCAGACGCTGGTATTTGACTGCAGGATAGCCCAGGAGCATGGCCCCAAAGCAAGCATGTCCCTGGGGCAAATCCAGGGCTTTTTGCATCTCTGGCCAATACTGGGCCGCAGCAGAAAAGAAGCCTCCCCAGCAAGCACCCAGGCCGAAGCTGGGCGCTGCCAACTCCAAATAACTTAAAGCAATGGTGCAGGCTGCCGGCACGGTGGGATCCTTTTGCTCCCCATGGGCTACCACGACATGCGGAGCTGTGCGACAGATGGGATCATATCCTGCCTCCCAGGCGGCTACCACCCTGGAGAGTTGCATATCCTGGGCCAAAGGATGGCCTTCATTGATCATATACCGCATCCAGTCCACCACCTTGGCTGCCAGCTCCAGCACACTCTCTCTGCTATGGATCACCAGCCAGCGCACAGGCTGCCTGTTGTGCCCCGAGGGAGCAAAACTGGCTACCCGTATCAGCCTCTCCAGGACCTCCTGCTCCACATTCTTTTCCTTGTAGCTGCGAATAGAGCGCCTGGAGCGCAGGAAGTGCTCCACCCGCTCCGGGGAAAGCTGCCACTGGGTCTGCACCTCGGGGCAGTCCTGGGGCGACATATCCCTGTGGCTTAAGGCCCCAACAGGGCAGACAGCCACACAATGCCCGCAGCTGATGCAGTACTTTTCAGCCTCAGGAATCGGTCTGGGAAAGCCGCTTTCCGGATCCATCTCCACCAGGCCGGCAGGACACTCCATCCTGCACAGACCGTCCTGGGTGCACTTTTCTGTATCCACTGTGAACAGGGGCATGGTCATCTCCATCGTTTGGCTAGTAACTTTGGCGGTGGTATCTGTTTAGGGAGTTCTAACAGTTTGAATCTAATCCGTCATTGCGAGGACTCTTGGACGAAGCAATCTCTAGAAATACAGCTCAATGACGTAGATACGAACACCTCCCCTGAATGCTTCCTGGCTGCTGACTGTTAGCAGGTCAAGTGAAAGCCGGCGCAGACTTTTTTTCCCTGGGAGTGGAGCTCGTTGAACTTGGAGGCCGCGTCCTGGCTGGGCAGCTCTATCAGCTGGATACCCCTTTCCTTGAGCTCTTTTGCCAGCTCAGAAGTGCTTTGCATTAACCCCGGGCTGCCTTTGCCCAGGACCAGGATCTCTGGATTCTCCTCCAGGATGTCCTGCACGTCAGAGACCTGGACCTGATGTCCGGTCTTGCGCCACCAGGGATGGAAAATGCGATCAGCCAGGATCTTTACATCCTGGGTATAGGTCCGGCCCTGAATCTTGATCTTGCCGAAGCTGTAGTCCTCTATCATCTGCTGCCTCCTTATGCAAAGATATACCATCGGCTGCCCAACCCAGGAAAGATCCCCGAATTGCAAGGAATCAAGGGCCTGCAGGCTCGGCAGACCCCTTTTCTGCTTGGCTCTTGGCATGGATGCCGGCTGGAGCCCTGCACCCAAAGCCTTGACCAGATAGCTGGAGATGGGTACAAACGCATTATTTCCAGCAGGAGGAAAAAAACTGTGCAGGACTATCACCAGATTTTGACCGAAGTACAAAGGCATCTGGCCCAGCAGTACTTCCGGGATCAGAACGCTCTGAATCAGCCCGGGGTCTCCACAGCCTGCAAGATAGACCCTTTCCACTACCTGGTCCTGGAGCCTTCTTTTTTCCTGTCCCTGGCCAAGTGGAGCGGCTACAGGCCCCTGCTTATCCAGGAGACTTTGCTGCGCACCGGGAATCTGCTGCGCCTGGCAGGCCAGGATGATTTCGCAGTGGATCTGAGCGTGACCTGGAGCCCTGATATGCAGCCTTTGCGGATCAAGGCTGGATTCGTGCTGGCGGACTTCATTGACAGCGGTCTCAGGATCTATGCCCAGCAAAAGGACCTGCTGCCTGTTTCTGAGCTGAAGATCCTGGATTCAGAGCGCCAGCGACTGCAAAAGCTCTTCCAGGACAAAACACCGCTCAACAACTTGGCCTTCACCTGAGGCAGGCCAGAGATCATCCTCCTCCCACAGCAGGGAAAAAGGCCACTTTATCCCCGTCCTGCAGGGCTGTATCCAGATCAGCATGCCTGCTGTTCACAAAGCAAACCTTGACTTCCTGTTCCCCGACCCCCAGCCTGCTCAGCAGTCTCCTGGGAGTATCGCCAGGCTCCAGGGGATAGGCCTGGCTGTTCTCAGGCTGATGCTTGGCCAATGTGGCGTAGAGCTTGAGCTGTATATGCATCTCTTCTCCTGATGAAAATCTTGAGCTCACTGACATTTTATCCAGCCTCCAGCCCGGAAGGCAGCAGACCTCAAACCCGGGCAGGCTGATACGGTAGTGGTGCAGAAACATGCCGCGGTCCAGGTCTGTTTCAGAGTAGATCCGGTCCCCTAGGACAGGATGCCCTGCATGGGCCAGATGGGCCCGAATCTGATGTCTGGCCCCCTTCAGGATGGTTATCCGGACCAGACTAAGACCTGTTCCAGGCAAAAAGGCCATGGGCAAAACATAACTCCAGCGCAGGGCTGCAGCCCTTTTTCCCTCCCGGACCCTCACCTTGCGCCTGTGAGCGGTGTCCAGGGCTTGCTGCAGGCAGAGCCTGGTTTCCATCCTGCCTCTCACCAGGGCCAGATAGCGCTTCTGTACCCTGCCCTGCTCCTGCAGCTCCTGATATGCTTCCCTGGCCTTATTGTCCTCAGCCAGCAGGATCAGCCCCGAAGTATCCCTATCCAGGCGGTTCAGAAGCAAAGGGCTCTGCCCGGGCAGGAGATCCTCCAGCATATCCTCCAGGCCGGGCTCCCCGCGTAGCCCTGGACTCTGGGTATGCAGCCCGGAAGGCTTAAACAGGGCCAGATATCCACCACGCCTGGCCACTACCTGCACCTGCTCCTGCAGGTCGCTTGCCGGTTTTGAAGCAGGCCCCGCCATCTGCAGGCCAAGGTAGCTGACCTGGTCTCCGGCGCATAGTCTGCGGCCCTTTACTCCCTGAAGCCCGTTCACCTGGACCTGCAACTCCTGCCACCTGCCGCGCACTCGGCGCAAACTGCCCAACTCAGCCACCTGGACCAGGAATCTGTCCAGTCTGCTCCCGGACCAGTCCCCGGGAACCCGCAGAACCAGCCTGCATTCAGTGTACCGGCTATGCTCCAATTCCTGCTCACCTAAAAGCATTCGCCCTGCATGCCCATCCCTAGCCCTCCTGGGCATTGTGGATACCATAGAACTTCAGCTTGCGGTGCAGGTAGCTGCGCTCCAAGCCTATAGTCTCTGCCAGCCTGGAGACATTGCCCTGGCACTCCTCCAGCCTGGAAGCCAGAAACTCCCGCTCAAACTGAGCCCGGGCAGTCTTGAAGTCCTGGCTGTCTGCAGCCCCAAGCCCAAGTCCTGCACTATGCTGGGAGCTGTTGCCCTGGTTCTTTATTTCCAGGGGCAGATCCTGGGCCTCGACTCTCTGACCGGCATGCATAATCAGCATCCGCTCCACGAAATTCTTGAGCTCCCGCACATTGCCGGGCCAAGCATAGTCCTGCATCCTGCGCAGGGCCTCATCGCTGAGCTCCAGGGGCTTGAAGCCGTTCTCCCTGCACAATTGATCCATAAACTCCTGCACCAAGAGAGGCAGATCAGGGATACGTTCCCTCAGCCTGGGCACATGCAAAGGAAAAACATTCAGTCGATAGTACAGATCCTCCCGGAACCTGCCAGCCCTGATCTCTGCAGGCAAATCCTTATTGCTGGCCACTATAACCCGCACATCCACATTGATGCTTTTGCCCCCGCCCACCCGCTCGAAGCTCTGCTCCTGCAGGATACGCAGGATCTTGGCCTGGGTTTTGAGGCTCATATCCCCGATCTCATCCAAAAACAGGGTGCCCTTATGAGCCAGCTCGAACTTGCCCACATGAGTCTTTTCTGCACCGGTAAAGGCCCCTTTCTCGTGCCCGAAAAGCTCGCTCTCTATCAGCTCCTCCGGGATTGCAGCACAGTTGACTGCGATCATGGGCTTCTTGGCCCGCTTACTCTTCTTGTGGATGCCCCGGGCCACGATCTCCTTGCCTGTGCCATTGTCCCCGGTAATAAGCACCCAGGCCTCTGTGGGTGCCACCCGCTCTATCTTGGTCCTCAACTCCTGGATAGGCCTGCTCTTGCCGGTGACCTCCTGCACATAATCCAGCTTGACCCTGGAGCGCAATTCCTGGTTCTCTTGCTGCAGCTGCCTGAATTCCAGGGCCTTATTCGTGGTTAGCACCACTTTGTCCAAGGACAGGGGTTTTTCTATAAAATCAAAGGCCCCTTTCTTGATGCTGTCCACCGCGGTCTCAATATTGCCGTGACCGGAGATCATGACCACGGGCACTCCACTGTGATCCTGCCGGACCCGCTCCAGGATCTTGATACCATCCTTGCCAGGCAGCCAGATGTCCAGATAGAGCAGATCAGGCTCCTCCCGGTTCAGTATCTGCAGGGCTTCTTCCCCGCTGCTGCAAGTCTGAACCTGGTAGCCCTCGTCCTCCAGGATCCCGGCCATGGAGATGCGAATATCCTCCTCATCATCCACCACTAATATGCTGGACTTGAAATCAGGCATAGCGACTTCCCCTCAATGTATCCCTTGCTGCCTGCCTACACAGGCAGCTCCACAATGAATATGCTGCCCTTGGGCTGATTGGGCTGGACCCTGACATAGCCCTGATGGTCAGTAACAATGGATTTGACGATGGTTAGTCCCAGACCGGTATTGCCCTTCTTGCGGGAGAAATACGGCTCGAACATCCTGGACTGCTCCTCTGGACTGAATCCCGGCCCGTTGTCTCTCACCTGGATGCTGATCAGCCCGCTTTCACTGTCCTGTCCAGCCCGGATTTCTATTCTGGGCTGGGGCTGGTCCTTGAGCACCTCACTGGCATTGGTCAGCAGGTTGATCAGCACCCTTTTCAGGCCCAAGCGGTCAAACTTGAACTCCGGCAGCTCTCTGTCCATCTCCAGGCTCCACTGGATATCCGCGTGGCTGTTCTGGAACAGGCCCACCACTTCTTGCAGCAACGGCTGCAGGCTGTCCTTCTCCGGACTGACCTCCGGCAGCTTGGCAAAAGAGGAGAACTCCTGCACCATCTGCTGTAGATGTTCCACCTGGCGCACTATCAGCCCGGTGCACTGACTGAAGGCCTCCTCCTGGACCTGGGAGGCGTATCTGCGCTCCAGGCGCTGCGCAGAGAGCTTAATAGGAGTCAGTGGATTCTTGATCTCGTGGGCGATTCTCCTGGCCACCTCCCTCCAGGCTTCCATACGCTGCATGCGGTCCAGCTCGGTGATATCCTCAAAAACCATGACCATGCCCAGGCTCTCTCCCTGGTCAGAGCGCAGGCTAAGGGCATTGATCAGCAGCTTGCGCTGGGAATCCCCCAACTGAATGTCCAGCTGCTTCTGCCAGTGGGTCTGCGGGGAATGCCTGAGCCTGTCCAGGGCCTCCTTGAACAGAGACAGATATTCCTGGGGCAAGAGCTCGGTCACCTTGCGCTGTAGCAACCTCTGAGTGCTGGTGCCCAGAATCTCCAGAGCTGCCCTGTTCACAGTGCTGACCCTGTCATCCTGATCCAGGGATATCACTCCGGAGGTAATGTTATTCAGCACCGCCTCCATATACTTGCGCCTTTGCTCCAGCTCCAGATTCTGTCTGGCCAGATCCTGATTGGCCTGACTCAGCCTGTCCTGGCTCTTCTCCAGATCCTCAGCCATTTCGTTGAAGGACTGCACCAAAAGACCCAGCTCGTCCCCGGACTGATCCTCTAGGCGCACCCCCAGATCCCCGTCTGCTATACGCCGGGTACCCAGGGACAGGGCCTGGATCGGAGCCGAAATCTCCTTGGCCAGCCTGAAGCCGAACCACATGGAACCGAAGATGATCAACATGGTCATGACCGCTAAAAGCAGATAAAAGGCACTCTTTAAAGGATTTTTCAGGGTCTTGAGCTCCTGGTACTCCTCCACCCCATCCACTATCTGCTCCAGCTTGGCCAACAGGCCCTGCTCCAGACTCGCGCCCAGGATCAGATACCCGGTACGAGCCTTATCCACAGGCAGAACTCCCAGGACCAGATCCTGGTCCCCGGTGCTGTAAAGCTCGGACCAGAATTCCTGATCCTCCTTAATTCCCTGCCAGCCCACCTCGGACTTGATCCCTTCCCATTCCTCCTCCCAGGCCTGTGCAGCATGCCAGTTCTGCTCCCGCAAATCCGGGGAAAGCACGCCTATCAGGCTCAAGCCGTATTCCTTTTGCTTCTGGCGCAGAAAGCTGTCCATGGCAGAAGCCCCCCAAAGCATGCCCATATCCCGGATCTCCTGTACCATGTACTCGCCTTGTCTTTGCAGTCTGTCCTGGGACTTGGCATAAAGGGCCCTGCCCACCTGCAAGGATTGCTCCATAGAGCTGTCCAGCTTGGTCTGGAACCAATAGTCCACTGAGGTCTGCACAAATCTGACCGCCACCAGGAACATAAGCACGGTGGGGATCAAAGACAGGGAGATGAAAGCCAGCACCAGCCTGGTGCGCAGCTTGGAGCCCCTGACATTGCGTTTGCGCTCCAGGAAGAGCTTCACCGAGTTGCGCAGCACCAAAAACAGGATAAGCAGCAGCAAGATGAGATTCAGGTTGAATACTGCCAGGAACAGGTAGGAATTGACCCCGAAGAACTTGAGCTCGATCCAGCTAAAGACAATGATCAGCAAAAAGGCCCCCAGGGCCAGCAGGAATTCCACCTTTTTCTTCTTGCTGGTTTCGATTCTGGAGAGCTGGGCCTTTATGGAAGAGATACTCATATATCTAATATCTAATACTTGAAGTCCATCCTGTATTTCTGCTCCGGGATCACATCCCAGGACCAGAAGAAAAGGGCCTTCCTCAGCCACCAGGGCACATTTGAGCGCTTCAGGCTGAGCTTGATGACCACTGCGTAATCCTGTTCGGGCTCGAGCTGCTCCCATTTGCCCAGGCGTAGCTTCATACCGGACCAGCCCCTTTGCAGCAGCCGGCCCAAATCCTGGCCCTTCAGGGCCTTGTCCTGCTGCTTGCTGCTCAAGACATAGTTGCCCTGCAGGCGTTGGATCCTTAGCTGGAATTCCTGCTGTTCCTCCTGCAGCAGAGCATCCCACCACCAGCGACGGTCCCGGATCAGCTTGGCCCTGCACTGCAGACGCAACACCAGGCCTTCAGAAAGGTGCTCCTCCAGGGCCTGTACCTCCCGAACCTGGATGCCATAGCTGAGCTGGATGCTGCCGGAAACATTGTCCAGGGCCATGTTCTTCAGCTCCATATCCTGGGCCCAAACCTGAAATGGGAAGGTCAGCCCCCCAGCCAGAAGCAGGAGCCAGAATAAAGGCAGCAGCCTAAAATAAACCATTTATACCCCTTAAGGCCGAATTGTTGTCCAGCCATTGTCTAGACCGAACAGAACTGGGCAGGAAAAAGGCTGGCAGCATGCGGCCGGGGGCCGCTTGGCCGCGAACAAATGCGCTGTTTGTGGCCAAGCTCCTCTTTGCCTGGTACTTGTTTGCCATTCCTGGCATGTCCCTGCCACAGCCGCTATTTTTGAAAAAGTTTGCAAATTAAATTCTCACAAGTCAAGATACAGGGCAGCAAAGCTAAGATTGAGCACTATGGCTAAGAATCTGGGATTCATCTGGATAGGAAAGCTTAAGAAGAGCTTCTGGCAACAGGCTGTGCAGCACTATTGGCGCAGCCTGGGCAGATACTACAGCCTGCAGGAGATCTGCTTAAAGAACGCCCCTGCCTCCATGGGCCCTGAACAGGCCAGGCAGGAAGAAAGCAGCAGGATCCAGCAGAGACTTAGCTCTAAAGACCAGGCAATTCTTCTGGACAGCCGAGGCAGCGCCTTGAGCTCTCCGGAGCTGGCCCAGAAGCTGCAAATCTGGCTCCAGGACAGTGGACGCAGGCCCTGCTTTGTCCTGGGGGGCTCCTACGGTCTGGCTTCAGATATCTGCTCCAAGGCTGACTTCCTGCTCAGCCTGGGGCCTATAACCCTGCCCCACGAGCTGGCCAGGGTAGTGCTCCTGGAGCAACTCTACCGGGCTACCTGCATCAACCTCAATCACCCCTATCACCATTGATTCCCGGCCAGAAATCAGTATTCCCTGCACCCTGGATCGCGGAAAATGCTCCTCTCGTCATGGGGAAATATTCCTTACCCACGGTGTCAAGTGTGGGTAAAGACCAGAACAATCAGGCGAGGCATCTCCCAGTTTATTTTACGCTTCCAGCTGCCCAGTCAAATTCCTGTCATTTCTTCCAACACTACAGCGATATTTTCTGTCTCACTTGCGTCAATCCGGCACTGGATCCAAGTCCAGCGCAGGCTGCAGCAGGAATCTTGAGAAAGGGCTGGATCCCGGATCGGGTCCGGGATGACGCCTGAATCAAGCCTGTCCTGGACATGATCCGGATCAGGGATGACGGCAGCAGAGCTTGGTTAAAATGAAAATCTCGCTGCAGCATAGCTGGCTCCCTGCCTGCTCTGCCCGCAACAGCTTGGCCCAAAGCTTGCATAGGAGGGACAGGCGGACAAATTTTCCTATTCAAACAGGGAGCAAGTGATGTCCCAGCAAGTGCCCAAAGAGATTGTCCTGGCCCTGGGCCTGAGCCCCAACGAGCAGTACCGTCTGCAGATGCAGCTGGGAACCAGGCCCAGGCTGCTGAACTACGATACGCAGAGCTCAAAAGCTGTGCACCAGGCTCTGGATACAGATCCCTTGCTGGTGCTCATACCCTGGCGAGTTTGGAAAAATTTGCCCCAAAGCAAGGAAGAGCTGTCCCTGCAGGAAGATGACTCCAGACTGTTGCTTATTCAGCCCCAGCAAGAGGACCTGGAGCTGGGCTCCAGCCAGTTGCTGTCCCAATGCGTGCTGGGAATCATCTCCCCGGACCAGGACAGCTCAGAGCTGAACAAGGCCCTGGAGCAAGCCAGGGAGTTCCGGCAGCAGCAAAAAAGACTGCAGCAAATGAAACAGGAGATCCTCCTGGAAAGGGAGCTTTTGCACAGAAAAAACTCCCAGCTGCAGTTCTTGAATCACTTCATGCATCAAGTCAGCCAGAATCTGGAATTGGAGCAGATCTTATCCCAGGCGGTCAAAAATCTGTCCAGCTTCGTCCCCTTGCAGCAAACAGGAATTATTTTCTGGGAGCAGCTGGATCAGCCCGAGAATAACGCCTGCATGGTCCTGGACCAGGACCTTTCCCAGCCTGACCAGGAGCTCTGGAGATCCCATCTCCTGCAAAAAACCCGGGAGCAGCTCGGCTATAACCTGCCGCAGCCCAAGGAGCGGCTCCTGCCTTGGCAGCTGGGATCCGGGGAGCTTTGCCGGCAGAGCATTCTGGATATCCCCTTGCAGCAGCAGGAAAGCAGTCTGGGCATCATTTCCCTGCAGATTCAAGATTTGCAACACCAGGGCCAGGATGTGCTGCAGACCCTGAATCTGGCTGCCGGACATCTGTCCCTGGCCCTAAGTAATGCCCTGCAGATGTCCAGGATCAAAGACCTGGCTGATGTGGATCGGCTCACCGGCCTTTACAATCGCCGCTATTTTGACCACAGGCTCAAGCTGGAAATCAAGAGGCACCAGCGGGAAAACCAGCCCCTGGGCCTGCTTTTTCTGGACATTGACCATTTCAAGGCCCTGAACGATACCTACGGCCATCAGGCAGGGGATCTGGCCCTGCAGGAGCTGGGCAGACTTCTGACCTGCACCCTCAGGGATACAGATATAGCTGCCAGATATGGAGGTGAGGAATTCATCCTGCTCTTGCCCAACACCAATACCCATCAGGCTGCTACCTTGGCAGAGCGACTGCGTCTGGAGGTGAGCAGCCTCAAGTTCAGCTACCAGGGCTGGGAGCTTGGATTTACAGTCAGCATAGGAGTCAGCTCCCAAAAGCCGGATGCCAGCCTGCAGGGGGAACAGCTCCTGAGACTGGCTGACCAGGCCCTGTACCAGGCCAAAGCCCAGGGCAGAAACCTGGTCTGCAGGCCGGATGCTGGCACTGTCTGCCAAGTGGGCAGCTAAAAGATCCGGCCCCACCTAAAGCCACATTCCCCCTTGACATTTAGCCTGATGATAGACATAATACTTATTTGTCTATCAATAAGGGCCTATAGCTCAGTTGGCAGAGCCACCGGCTCATAACCGGAAGGTCCCAGGTTCAAATCCTGGTAGGCCCACCATGAACTAAAGCGTGGTGACAGGACCTGAATCATGCATACCCGCAGGCCCCCTGACTTGAAAAACTTACGTGCTTGGAAGTGCTTCCTTGACCAGCAGCTCAAGGAAGCACTTTTTTTTCCAGCTCAAAGCCGGGCCAGGCCAAACACGCCTCTGATTCAGAGAAAAAGGACCCATTTTGCAGCCAGAGCAACTCATTAACCTCCTGGAAAGCACTGCCCCACTAGAGCTAGCTGCCCAGTGGGACCAAAGCGGGATCCAGGCCTACGGCCAGAAAGAACAGATCGAACACTTGGCGCTTTGCCTGGATCCGGATCCCAGCACTATCACCAGCGCCCTGCACTGGGGTGCGGATTTCATACTAAGCCACCATCCCTTGAGCCTGAGTCCCGGGCTGCCAAATCAGGACAACAGTTACACCCAGGCCCTGCGGCTGCTTTTTTGCTCCGGGGCCTGGCTATACAGCGCGCACACCAGCCTGGACGTGCAGACCACTGGCCCTGCAGCCTGGCTGGCCAGAGATCTGGGCTGGAAAAATCTGCGTCCGGTGCAGCCCTTGTTCCCTGCACAGTCAGGCCACAAGCCGGACCCCCGGGACAGTACAGTCGATGTGGGCTACGGGATCCTGGGCGAGCTGAGCCGGGCCTGCACACCTGCCGAGTTCTATCTCCTGCTGGGCCAGACCCTTGAACTTCGCTACTGCAGGAGCTGCGGCCCTGAGCCGCAAGTACTGCGTCAGGCGGCCTACTGCCCGGGCTCAGGCATGGATCTGGCTGACCAGGCCTTTGCCCAGGGCGCGGATATTTTTATCTCCGGGGACCTGAAATACCATCAGGCCCAGGAGCTTTGCAATCTGGGCCTGGTCCTGGATGTGGGGCATTTTGTCCTGGAAGAGCGCATGATGCAGATCTGGGCCCTGGAACTGGACTCCAGGCTCGATTCCCAAAAGATACAGGTCAGGTTCTTCCCGGGACAGGACTGCATCCGGATCCAGGACCTGCTCAAGAACCGGGCCTAGTGCCGCGTGATATGTACATGGTCCGGTTGTCGGCAGAAAACTTTTTCCCCCTGATCGCCTCCTTGCCGCCTGTCTTCCAGGCAGGAGGGATCAGGGCAGGGTTCTCTTGGTGCAACATCTCACATGAGTCATGGCACCAGCAGGTCTTTTGCATTCTTTTTGCTCGGAGATTCAAGCCCTTAGAGGTTTGAAAATATATAGTTTAAGGAGGACAGCCTTGAGCCTATACATTAAACAGATTGAACAATTGATCCGGCTCCAAAAAGTGGACGACGAAATCCTGAAGTTGCAAAAGCTGCAGCAGGACGCCCCGAAACAGGTGGCCCAGCTCCAGGAAAACCTGCAGGTCCAGCAACAGCAGCGCGATGAGCTCCAGGAGAAAATCAATCACCTGCGGGAACAGGACAAAAAATTGACGAGGGAGATCGAAGAAGACAACGACAAAATCAAAAAAAGCAAGAATAAGCTGATGATGGTGGAAAACAGCCGGGAATACCATGCCATGATGCGGGAGATGGACAGCCTGGAAAAAACCAATCGCATGCGGGAAGAGGAGAAGCTGGCCCTGGAGGAGGAGCTGGCCTCCCAGGACAACCTCTACTCCACAGTCGAATCGGAAGTGGAGAAGAAGCAGCAGGAACTGGACGATCTGCAGTCTAAGCTGGACAAGCAGCTGAGCCAGGCCCAGGAGCGTCTGCAGGAGCTTGACCAGGAGCGGGAGCAGGCCAAGCAGGAGATCCCTAAGCCCATCCTGAGCAGATACGAATTCATTCGCTCCAGGCTGAACAATCCGGTGATAGTCTCTGTAGAAGAAGGGGTCTGTACCGGCTGCCACATCAGCATCCCGCCACAATCCTTTATCGAGCTGCAGAAAGGTGAACAGATCCTGAGCTGCCCCAACTGCCAGAGGCTGATCTTCTGGAAGAATCATTTTGCAGCAGAGGACCTTGCAGAAGCCCAGCAAAATCATTAACATTCATTTTGACTGCAGGAGTCGGAAAGACCGTCGCCGTCCGGCACTCAGTTTTAGATGCCAAATTGTGGGTTTTGTCCCACAGGAGCAAGGAGAACTGAGTGCCGGGGGGAGGAAAGTCCGGGCTCCACAGGGCAGGACGCTGGGTAACGCCCAGAGGGAGCGATCCCTGGAAAGTGCCACAGAAAGCAGACCGCCCCCTCACTCACTTGAGGCATTTTGCAGCTGCGCTGCAAGCTGCACGCAAGCCAGTATGCGACATTTTCCGTAATTGA
>JBKGXZ010000038.1:0-14032 GCA_046546355.1 Desulfohalobiaceae bacterium
TGTTTTGCTGCATCTCTTCAATAACCTGGTTCAGATCCTGGGCCAGCTGGCTCAGATCGGATATGGCCTGGGCAGACTGGTTCATGCTGTCCGAGGTTTCCCTGGCGATGCGGTCCACTTCCTCGGTGGACTTGGTAACCTGTTCACTGGCTGAGGACTGCTGTTCTGCCGCGGTAGCGATATTGCGTACCTGATCCGCTGTAGTGCCAGAGATCTCTAGCATCTCCTGCAAGAGCTTCCCAGCGCCTTCTGTGTTTTGCATGTTATCTTTTATGGCCTGGGCCACCTCTCGGGTGCTTTGCACATTACTCTTGGTGCTGTCCTGGATGGTCTGGATATATCCGGAGACATCCTTGGTGGCTTGCATGGTCTTCTCCGCCAATTTGCGCACCTCATCCGCGACCACGGCAAAGCCCTTACCTGCCTCTCCAGCCCGAGCGGCTTCAATAGCGGCGTTTAGGGCCAAGAGGTTGGTCTGGTCTGCAATATCTGTGATGGTGTTCATGATGTTGCCGATGCCCTCGGCGTGCTTTTCCATTTGGCCCATATCCTTTTCCAGGTTCTCAGCCTTCTCCTGCACCTGGCGCATGAGCTGGATGGAGTGGTTTACTGCCTGGCTGCCTTCCTGGGATTTTTCCTGGACTTGATCCGCAGCTTCTGAAGCTTGGGAAGCATTTTTGGAGATCTCCAATACGCTGGAGTTCATTTCTTCCATGGCACTGGAAACCTCTGTAGCCCTTTTCTTTTGCTCCTCAGCCCCTCTACTGGCTTGTTCCACCTGGGCGGAAAGCTCTTCCGCAGAGGAGGCCAACTGATCAGAGACATGCTTGGCGTTGTCTGCAGCTTTGGCCAAGAGCCTGTTTTGTTCGTCTATGCTCTTTTCTTTTTCCTTTATGGCCCTGAGGTCCGCTACAGCTGCGAAGCTGCCGATGAGCTCACCCTCGGAGCCGTATAAAGGAGCGGCATCGATCATGGCCTGGGCTTTATGGCCCTTCAGGGTCTCGATCTCCACCTCAACTCCGGTAATCTTTTGGGCCTGCTCAAAGGCCTTGCCGGTGATAGTATCCCGACTGGAGTCGTTATAGAAGAACTGCCCAATGGGCATGCCCTGGAAGTCCTCGGGCCGGCCGCTTCTTTCCAGGAACTCGATGATGGGAGAGTTGAGGAAGACCACCTTGTTCTCCTTGTCCCCGACGATAAAGGGCATGGGCATGTTCTGCAGCACGCCCTCGGAAAAGGCGAAGCGGGTTTTGATGGTATGCACCATGCGCCGCAGAGCCTCAGCCAGGTCCCCGATCTCGTCCTGGCGCTGCACCTGCAGATCCTGGCTGCTGTGCTGGTTGTCAGCAATCTCCCGGGCGAAATTGGCTGTGGCTACTATGGGCCTGCTCAGCCTGCTGGCTGCATAATAGATTATAGCTCCAATCAGCAAGAGCACGCCCAGGCCGATCAAGGCGCTGGTCCAGAACACCGAATTCACAGTGGCTTGTACGTCATTTACATAAACTCCGGTGCCCAGGATCCAGTCCCAGGGCTCAAAGCTTTGCACGTAGGATATCTTGGGCTCCACTCTGTCTTGCTGATCGTAGTACTGCCACTGGTAAGGCACGAATCCCGAGCCCTGTTCCTCAACCTTTTGCACCATGCGTTTGAAGAGGTGAACTCCATCTGGATCCTGGACATCAGAGAGGTCCTCTCCCTCCAGTTCCGGCTTGAAGGGGTGCATGATCATTTCCGGCTGCATGTCGTTGATCCAGAAGTAGTCCTGCTGCCTTTTCCCGTACCTGGCCTTTGAGATTGCACTTTTAGCTGCTTCCTGTGCCTGTTCCTGGCTCATTTCTCCAGATTCTGCCTGCTCCTGGAAATGTTCCAGGACTGTCATCTGGGACTCTACCAGATGCTGGACCTGGGTCCTTTTTTCCTCCCAGAGGCTGGAGCGGATGTTGGGCAAATAGACGCTGTTCAGGATTACGTAAAAGGCTGCCATGAGCAGGATCATGATCAGGATGAGCTGTGTTTTGAAACTTTTGAATTTCAGGATCCGCATAGGACCTCCTTGGCTAAAAATCCTCACTTGTCCACCCTTAGACAGTCAGATGGCCAGGGAGAATTGTTCGAAGATAACTTTTTGTTCACGGACAGGAGCCAGGGAGCAAAGCCAAAGGGAAAATTGTGGTCCCTTTATCAGGGCAAAGGCTAGAACTCCCGGTGCAGTATGGCCTTGATTCTGTTGCCGTCAGCACGGGGTCCGAAATGGGCCATTATCTCCCGCATGGCCTGCATCTTGTTGGAGTAGTTGCCAAAATCCACATTGTCCTGGATCCATTGCACAATCTCCTGGTCGCTGGCCTCCTGGGGCAGAAAGCGTTCCAGGACCTGGATATACTCCTGATCCTGCCGCTGGCCCATCTCTTTCTCAGAATTTACCAGCTTGCGCAGGATCTGGACCACCTCCTGGTCAGAGAGCTCCTTGTTCCTTTGTCTTTGTAGCTCGCCCACCACTACCCGCAGGGCCTGTTTTTCCTTTTTGTCCAGGTCCTTTATGTGCAGGCGGTTTTGAATTTTTTCCTGTAAGGTCATAATGATGCATCTCCTGATGGATAGCTGGTATCCAGAATCACGTCTCTTTGTATAGCAATGTCAGCACAATATACAAATCTCAATGACCAACTGATAAGGCCTGAGCTCCAAAAAAAGGGCGAGTCATTTTGCCCGTTTTAGACGGCCAACCCTATATAAGGGCGAGCAACGTTCGCACTTTCGGGTTGAAATTGCAATGCTGGTGCTTGCATTTGTGCAGGCATAGCGCCTATTGGCTGAGGTCCTTTTTCTTCTGCTCGAACTCCTCCCGGTCAATTTCCCCTTTGGCGTAGCGCTCCTTGAGGATTTCCAGGGCATTGTCCCCGGATTGGGCCGCTGGCTCTGGCCTGGACTTCTCCGAGCCTTTGGTGCTCTGCAGCAGCCATTTGATAAGCAGGATAAGGGCAATAATGAGCAGGATCCAGAAGGCCAGATTGAATATCAGGCCCATCCAGCCCATGCCTCCCATCATCCCCCAGGGATGCATGTTGTAGCCTCCTCCCCATTGGGGCCAAGCCGAAGTGGCAAAGAACAGTACAGATAGAACTGTTGTAGATATAGGGAAAATTTTGTGCAAGCTCTTCATGGCGGGACTTCCTTTCGCAGGTTGATTGGTGTTGGGCTTTCGCTATGGTTCAATAGAGCTAGAGCTATAGAGATCTTAAATACAAGGTTAGCTGAAGATGCTTCTAAAGACAATGCGGAAAAGGAATTAATTCAGAGAAGATAGGGAAAGAAATGCCCGGCCTGTTCTAGGCCGGGCATGGGGGGGATTATTTGTTGGGCCAGTGCTTTAGGATTTGATTTTGGGAATCGTAAATGGTGATTTGGGTCATGCGCTCGCCATCCAGGCGATGCGTGGCGCAGGATATTCAGGGATCATAGGCCCTAACTGCCATCTCAATGGAGTTCAGGATCTCCTCAGTCACTTCCCCGCCTTTGATCAGGGAGCTGGCAGCCTGGTGCACACTCAAGTTCATGGGGCCGATATTGTGGGTGGTACCCACAATCATATTGGCCCGGGTGACCAGGCCGTCATCATCAGTGGAGTAGTCGTGGATCAAGGTCCCCCGCGGGGCTTCCACACAGCCCACACCTCTGCCGGCCTGCGGCTCTGCAGGGCTGCGGACCTCCGGGCTGGTGATTTCAGGATCCTTTAAGAGCTCTAGTGCGTGCTCACAGGCATAGACCTCCTCTATCAGCCTGGCCCAATGATAGAGCATGGTGGCCTGGGCCGGCCTGCCGAAGCGCTGCCTGAACTCCTCCAGCTCTGCCTGGGCCTTGGGGGTTGGAATATGCTCTGCCACATTAAGTCTGGCCAGGCAATTGGAGCGATATATGCCCTTGGGATCTTCTAGATTCAGGCTGAGGCCCTGGTTCCAGGCTTTGGCATAGGGCACCTTGGCATAGGAATGCTCTAGAACGTATTCGCCTATATGCTCGGTATAATCAGCCGGAGAGAAGTCCTCGTACTCTCCATCAGGGCGCATGAGCCTGATTTGGCCATCGTACAGGCTAAGCCCGCCTGAGCCGTCCACTGTGCCTATGAATCCGGTATTGATCCTGCCCAGGGACTGGATGGTTTCCAGGTAGGGCGGAAAGACCTGCTGCTTGGCGAAATCCATGGTGAACAGGGCGAAATCCAAAAGCTCCTGCAGCTCGGCCAGCATCTGCTTGCGCTCCTCCTCCAGCATGGGCCTGGAGAAGCCCCCACTGACAGCTGCCACTGGATGAATAGCCTTGCCTGCGAATCGCTCCAGGATCATTTTGGCTTTTTGCCGCATTTGAACCACTTTGCTGGCCAGCTCTGGATGGGCCTGGGCCAGGCCTATGACGTTCCTGGCCTGGTAATCCGCGTTGGGGCCCAGGACAAAGTCTGCTGCAGCCAGGAAGAAAAAGTGCAACAGCTTGTCCTCTGCGTGGGCGATGGTGTGCATCAGCTCTCGCAGCTTGTGGCCTGCAGCAGGCGCACTCACGCCGAAGCAGGCGTCCACCGCTTTGTTGGAGGCCAGGTGGTGGTGCCAGGGGCAGATGCCGCAGATGCGGTTCACGATCCTGGGCAGCTCCTCAGCCGGCTTGCCCTGCACGAACTTCTCGAAGCCCCGCAGGGACATGATGTGCAGCTTGGAGTCAGCCACATCTCCCTGCTCGTCCAAATGGATGGCGATGGAAGCATGCCCTTCGATGCGGGTCAACGGGGCGATATTTATGGTTCGGCTCATGTCTCCTCCTTGAGTGCTCCGACTTGCAGCAGATTGTGGGCTCCTGAAAATCTGAGCATTGAGGTGTATTCAGGCAGGGAAGGGATGTCAATGCCATTGGAGGCCAAGGCATTCAGCATGTCCAGCATCTGGTTGGACTCTGGCTTGACCGGCCCATAGCACCCTCTGCAGGGCACCCTGGCTGAGATGCACCTGGGGGTGCCTGCCTCACCCCCGCAGCCGGCCCTGGTCACCGGCCCCATGCAGAGGATGCCCTGCTCCAAAAGGCAGCGCATCTGGTCCAGGGGCTCCTCCGGGCCCTTGTACTGGGCATTCTGCAGAAAGCGGCGCAGCTTGCCAACGCTGCCTTTGCCTTCGCGTCTGGTGGGGCAGGTGTCGCAAACGCTCATGCCGGGCAGTTCCGGTGTCTGTCCTTGGACCACAGACATCAGGGCAGAGTAGACCTGATCAGGATGGGGCGCGCAGCCAGGCAGACAGAGGTCCACCTGGATCATCTCATCCAGGGCATAGGTCCGATCCAGCAGGGCAGGCAGGCCCTGCTGGGGATAGTCCTGCACCGGGTCGGTGCTTGGGGTGTGGTAGTATTCCTGCAGGATGTCCTCTGTGCTCCAGGAATTGCCCAGGGCTGGTATGCCGCCGTGGGTGGCGCAGGTGCCCAGGGCGACAATGACCTGGCATTGCTCGCGCATGATCCTGGCTATCTCCAGGTGCTCCTGATTGCGGATACCGCCGCTGATAAGGCCTACATCCGCCCTGGGGATAGAGATGTGCTGTTCCTGGCCAGTCTGGCCATAGTACTTATGATCCATGAGCGCAGGTATATGCACAAACTGCAGGTGCTCCAGGATCTGCAGCAACCTCTGGCCCATATCCAGAATGCAGATCTCGCACCCGGAGCAGGCGTTCAGCCACTCTTGAGCCACTTTGATACTCATCTCGGCTTCTCCTTGATCAACTAGTCTTTGAGCCGTACTTGCGGAGCGCCCAGCTCCTCACGGTTGGCCTTGGCCCTGGACTTTTTGTGCTCGGACCACTGCAGAGCGTACTTGAAGGCCCGGCTGGAATATTCAGGGTCCTGCCTGGGGCTGTATTCCTGCAGGGCTTCACCCCTGGCGTCAGCAAATACGGCTCTGCCCAGGGGGGTCCGGGTCAAAACTGTGGTCCAGCCTTCCTCAGCCCCCAAGCCGCCAAAGGACAGATCCGCAAACTCTGCAGTATAGTCCGGGCAGTAGCGGCAGGCCACACGTTTCATGAAATCCAATCGATCCAGGTCAATTTTGCGGATCTCGCCGGAGCTGAGATGGACCTGGAAATGGTCTTTGATGTTCATCTTGCGCACATCCTGCCAGTCAAATCCGCCTGTCTCAGCCAGCTGATTTCTTTGCTCCTGGCCGAAAATGAAGTTCCCGGAGCAGAACAGGCCCAGGCAGTAGGCAATGGACTCCGAGGGTACGATCTCCATGGCCTGCATCTTGCGCAGGGATTTGATCTGGCAGGGGGTACCCACAAAGGCCACCCGGCGCAGGCCTTTCCTGAGCACTGGTTGCAGCTCCTCAATGGAGGCAAAGGTCAGGTAGCGATCGCTGAAGTGCTTCATGCCCTGGGAGGTGTCTATATGGAAGCCTGCGGATTCCAAGATCTCCTGCCGACTCAAGGCCAGGTAGGGCTCGCGCTGGAAGGGATTGATCTGCCTGGTGACCACTGCCCCGTCGATGCGGCCGGAGTCAAACAGGTGCAAAAGCAAGGCAGTGACCACTCCGCCGTCAGTGGCCCTGCTTCTGAGCTCAGGATCCAGGGCCTGGCAGACATTGGTCTCCAGGATCCGGCCCATGGGCTCGCTCCAGGCCACCAGACGCTTGGTCTCTGCCTCGAACTCTTCTATCTCAGGACAGATGGCGTAGCAAAGCCCGCACTCTATGCATTTCTCCATATCCGAGTACTCTGGCTTGCCTTCTCTGTCCAGGCGCAGTGCGCCATAGTTGATTGCAGTGCAGAAGGTCACGCAACCGCCGCAGCGATGACAGAGTCCCTTCTTTTGCACCTCCTGCACTAGATGGAAAAAGGTCTTCATGGTAAACAGCCCTCCCTGTGCGGATTCTTGGCCTGGAAGCCTTAAGCTGCCTGGGCTTTTTGCTTGCGCATTGGATTGGGTCCCAGGGCACGGATGGTCTGGGTGAAGCTGGAGACCAGCTCAGCGAATCTGGCAGCCTCAGCAGAAGAGACCCATTCCAGTTTGAAGCGTCTGGGATCTATGCCCTGCTGCCGCAGAACAAGGGGCAGGATTTCAGCCCTGGCCTGTGCCTTGTAATTACCATCCAGGTAATGACATTCGCCCAGGTGTCAGCCCATGACCAGGACCCCGTCCGCGCCTTTCTGCAAGGTCTCCGCCACCAGGGCTGGGGGAACCATGCCGGAGCACATGACCCGCACCGGCCGCAGGTTGGGAGGATACTGCAGGCGGGATACTCCTGCCAGATCCCCTCCGGCATAGGCGCACCAGTTGCATAGAAAGCCCACGATCAAGGGCTGGAAGCTATCAGACATCTTGAGCGCTCCTTTTTGTAAACAGATATTGACTTGACTATCTATAGTTATTGAAAAACCAGGTCTGCAGCCACCACTCTTTCACAAAGGGCGACTGCCAGTGGTCCCTATTCCCAGCCTGTATCTTTTACGTAGATCTGTCTGGATCCCCAACTCTATCTGGAGCAACCCCAACTCATTATGGATTCAGCTAGTAGGGGCGAGCGGCGCTCGCCCTTGGGGGTTGATGCCTTGGGCAGGCAAGCCTCCATACTCCTATATTATAATGCAGGATCAGGCCCTAGTAGTCCTGTTCAGCCAAAAGCGCATCCACCTGGCTGCGCAGTTGATGCAGGGTGAAACCATGTACGCACACTCCGTCCTTGGGACAGGTGGCCTCGCACAGGCCGCAGCCCTTGCATAAGGCCTTGTTTATCTCAATTTTTCTGTGTTCTGAACCGTCTTTGTTGGTCACGGTCTGCAGGCTGATGGCCTGGTAGGGGCAGACATCCAGGCACAGGGCGCAGCCGTCGCAGCTCTCTGTGACATAAGACTTGATGGCATCCAGCTGCATCATTGATCTGGAGAGGATGACCCCGGCCCTGGAGGCGGCAGCCTTGGCCTGGGAAATGGACTCGCTCAAGTTCTTGGGATAGTTGCACAGCCCAGCCACGAACAGGCCGTCCACCCCCATGTCCACAGGCCGCAGCTTGGGGTGGGCTTCGTTCAGGAAGCCGTCCTGATTCAGGCCGCACTTGTAAAGCTCCACCAGGTTGCTGTCTTCCTGGGGCAGGATTGCAGAAGCCAAGACCAAGTAGGAGACATCAAGCTGCAGCTTTTGTTGCAGGATGGGATCTTGGACCTCCAGCTGCAGGCCATCTGCTGTGGCCTGCACCCGGGGCTGATTCTCCAGTTCATAGCGGATGAAGATGACCCCCAGGCTGCGGGCCTTGGTGTACAGGTCCTCTTGCAGGGAATAGGTCCGGATGTCCCGGTACAGGACGTAGACCGGCCTGTCAGGGTTCTCCTGCTTAAGGGCAATCGCGGAATGCATGCTGTGTGTGCAGCAGATCCGACTGCAGTACATGCGCTCCTGATTGCGGGAGCCCACACACTGGATAAAGGCAATACTCTCGGCTTGCCGGGTTTGTTTAGGATCCAGCCTGCGCAATTGATCAAACTCCAGATGGGTCAGGACTCTGTTGTCCTGGCCGTACAGGAAGTGGCCCTCTGGCTTGAGCTCCCTGGCTCCTGTGGCCAGGACCGCTATCCCGTAGTCCAGGGTTCTGGTCTCATTGCCTATCTTTACCTGGCTTTGGAAGCTGCCCACTGAGCCTTGGCTGGATACCAGATCTGCATTGGTCAGGACCTCTATATCCGGATGTTCCAGGATTTCCTGGGTCAGGTCCTTTATCCAGTCCTGTATGTCCTGTTCCCAGTCGCAGTGGTAGATTTGCAGGGCGTTGCCTCCCAGCTGACCCGACTTCTCCAGCAGGACCACTGGATAGCCCAGCCGGGCAAGCTCCAGGGCAGAGGTCATTCCAGCCACTCCGCCGCCGATGACCAGGGCCTTTTGCACTACCTGCACCTGCAGCTCGCTCAAAGGTTGGCTCTGGCTGACCTTGGCTACTGCCATGCGCACCTGATCCTTGGCCTTGGCTGTGGCCTGCTCCTGTTCCTTTTGATGCACCCAGGCGTTTTGGTTGCGGATATTGGCCATTTCCACCAGATAGCCATTTAAGCCTGCTTCCTTCAAGGTGTCCTGGAACAGGGGCTCATGGGTCCTGGGGGTGCAGGCAGCAATAACGATGCGGTTCAGCCGGTTCTCTCTTATCCTTTGAGCAATGAGGTCCTGGGTGTCTGTGGAGCAGGTGAACATGTTGTTCTCCACCAGCTCTACAGAAGGCAGGCTGCGGGCGTAGTCAGCCAGTTCCTGGACATCTATAACGCCTGCGATATTGATCCCGCAGGAGCAGACAAAGACCCCGATCCTGGGCTCTTCCTGGCTAATATCCATCTCCTGGGGATAGGTTTTGTCTCGGGTGAGGGTGTTCTTGGCTGGCAGCAGGGCTTTGGCTGATTCCGTGGCAGCGGTGGAGGCCTGGGTCACAGCCCTGGGAATGGACATGGGCGACTCAAATGCTCCGGTAACGAAAATTCCGTCTTTGCTGCTGCTTACAGGTTGAGATGGGCTGGTTGCCGCGAATCCATAATGATCCAGCTCGAATCCCAGGAGGTTGGCCAAGTCTTGGGCCTCCTTGGAGGGCTCCAGGCCCACAGAAAGGACCACCATGTCAAAGTATTCCTCTTGCAGGCTGCCGTCCTCCAGTACATACTGCAGGACCGCACCCTGGTTCTTGGGGCCGGGCATGATGGTGTGCGGTCTGGACCGGATAAAATTGATGCCCTGGTCACAGGCCTGCTGATAGTAGCGCTCGAACTCCTTGCCATGGGTGCGCAGATCCATGAAAAAAATGCTTTGCTTCGGGGATTCATGCTGCATATGCTCTGCAGTGACCTGGGCCTGTTTGATAGCGTACATGCAGCACACACTGGAGCAATAGCCATTGCTGCAGCGATTGGTGTTCCTGGAGCCCACGCATTGGATCCAGGCGATTTTGCTGGGCTCTTTGTGGTCAGAGGGCCGCTCCAGATGCCCCATGCAGGGGCCAGAGCTGGAAAGGAGCCGCTCATATTCAAGGCTGGTGACTACATCCGGGATATGGTCATAGCCGTAAATGTCCAGGCCTGTGGGGTCAAAGGGCTTGAAGCCTGGGGCCAGGATCAGGGAGCCAACGTTCAAGGTCAACTCCTGCTCCTGATCCTCGAAATTGATGGCCCCGGTAGGGCAGAACTTTTCACAGGCCCGGCATTTGCCCTTGGTGAAGTAGATGCAGTGCTGGGCATCTATGGCATATTTCAAGGGTACTGTCTGTCCGTACTGGATGTAGGCAGCCTTGCGCTTGCTAAGCCCCATGTTGAATTCATCATCCACCTTTTTAGGGCACTTTTCCGCGCATAAGCCGCAGGCTATACATTTCTCAGTGTCCACATACCTGGGATGCTTTTTGACTTGGACTGTGAAGTTGCCTTTCTGGCCCTGGATACCCACAATCTCTGACAGGGTCAGAAGCTCAATGTTCAAGTGCCGACCGCACTCTACCAGCTTGGGGGAGATAATTCACATGGCGCAGTCGTTGGTGGGAAAGGTCTTGTCCAGCTGGGCCATGGCTCCGCCGATGCCGGGGCGTCTCTCCAGCAGGTAGACGTAATACCCGGACTCAGCCAGGTCCAGGGCAGCCTGTATTCCGGCTACCCCGCCTCCTGCCACCAGGACCGCTCCTACAGGATTGCTTTGCATACTCATCTCTCCAGTTAGTTCTTGCAGAAATTCATAGAATCTTGAGAAAACTTCCTGGGGAATCAGCCCCCTGGCCCTTTCCGCAGGCACTCCCTCCCTGGCGCAGAATCTGGCTAGGTCCTGGAGCTGGATGCAGTAGCGCTTGCCCACAGTGGGCCTGGCAGGCAGCCTGCCGCTCTTGATCCAGTTGCGCACAGTATTGCGGTGCACCCTGAATGCCCGGGCCAGGGCGCTTGCCTTGAATTCCAGCATAACCCCTCTTGTGCAGCTTGTGCAAAGGTGAAAAAATGTATTGTGCAATATATGCTAACATGGAGCAGTAACTGAGGCTCAGGATTTTGTCAAGGCAGGGTATGGATTTTGGTTGAGAGTTTTGGCTGGGGGCTGATGGTGAGTGGCTTGGGGCTGGTAGCTGATGGCCAAGAGCTAAGTGCTGATAGCTAAAGACTAAGGTCGTTTACTGCAAATGGCGCGCAGCATTTTGCAGGCCTGGGGCAGGGCAGCCTGGACCTCAGGGGACAGGCCAGGCCTGACTTCTTCCGGGATACGCATAACTTGTACCGCCAGAATTCGGACTTCTACCCCGCCCTGGGAGCGCAGCTCCTGCAGGAGGTTTATGGCAGGGAACTGGTGCATGCTGAAATCGGACTGCTTATTGTCCGGAATGTCCTCCAGGGCTAGCTCAAAGACTTCCCCTGGTGAGCGGCCGGGCAGATCCACGGCATCCAGGATGAGCAAGAGCTCAGGCTTTTGGGGGCTTAGGGCCAGATCAAAAAGCAGATCGCTCAGGCTGGTGCCCACATCCAGGGCTGCTGCATCCTGGGGCAACGGGTCTTGCTGCTCCAGGGTCTGGATAACCCCGGGCCCGAATCCGTCGTCTCCGAACAGGGTGTTTCCGCAACCCAGGATGAGCATCCGGCTGGACATGAGCTCGGCAATCATTACTCTCTGCAATCTTTATATTGGGGGTTGCTCAATATTGTATACCGCATGTTTTTCAATTATAGTACGTTGCAGCGGTTAATTTAGCAACTACGGGTTTACAAGGCAACTTTTCCTGGGAGCAATCCAAAAACAGATTTTCCTGAGATAGCGGAAGTTAGAGAAGAGATGAGCAGAAAGCCAAGCTACGAGGAGTTGGAGCAGAGGCTGAGCAGCCTGGAGCTGGAAGTGGCCAAATTGCGGCAAAGTGAACAGGAGCTGCTGCGCAGGCGCAAGTACCTGGAGTCCATACTTGAAAATTCTGAGGATGCCATAGTCACTCTGGATCCTGAACATCGCATCTTGGGTTGGAATCCTTCGGCGCAAAGGCTGTTCGGCTACAGCCCTGAGGAAGCCAGGGGCAAGGATCTGGATGATCTGATCTGTACAAGCAATGTCCGTTTACAGGCCCGGGCCAACACCAGACAGATTCTGTCTGGGTTCCCGGTTCCTCACCAGGAATGCGTGCGCTACAGCAAAACCGGAGAACCGGTTCTGGTCATTGCTTCTGGAGCGCCGATCATTATTGACGGAGTGTTGCAGGGAGTAGTGGCCTTTTATACCGACATCAGGCTTCAGAAGCGGGCAGAGAGCGCGCTGCAGGAAAGCCAGGAGCGCCTGCAGCATGTCCTGGAAGCCACACAGGATGGCATCTGGGACTGGGACGTGCAGACCGAACAGGCCTACTACAGCCCTGGGTATTTCCAGATGCTGGGCTACGAAGGCAGCGAGTTCCCGGAGCATTTTCAGACCTGGCTGCAGCTGGTGCATCCCGAGGATAAGGATAGGGTCTGGCAGGCCAATCAGGATTGCATTCAGGGGCGTACAGAGGGCTTCAAGGTGGAGTTCCGGATGCGGGCCAGGGATGGCAGCTGGCGCTGGATAATGGGTCGGGGCAAGGGAGTCAGGCGGGACAGTCAGGGCAAGGCCCTGCGCATGGTGGGCAGCCATGTGGACATTACAGAGCAAAAGCATATGGAGGTCCAGCTGCACCAGGCCCGTAAGATGGAGGCCCTGGGTACCCTGGCCGGAGGGGTGGCTCATGACTTTAACAATGTGCTGCAGATCATAAGCGGCTATACTCAGCTGATGCAGGACAGAAGACCGGCCCAGGACAAGGACAGTCATGATCTGCTGCAGATTCAAGGGGCTGTGCAACGGGCTGCAGGCCTGGTTCAGAATCTGCTGTATTACAGCCGCAGGAGCGAGCCTGCATTGGGGGCCTTGGATCTGAACCAGGAGATATTGGAGACCAGCAGGATCCTGAAGCAGACCCTGCCCAGGATGATCCAGCTGGAAACCGATTTGCAGAAGGATCTGTGGCAGATATGGGCGGATCCAGTGCAGGTGGAGCAGGTCCTGATCAATCTGGCCAGCAATGCTGCAGATGCCATGCCCGAGGGCGGCAGGCTGCTGCTGGAGACCAGGAATATGCAATTGGATCAGGACTCGGCAAGCAGATACCTGGACTGCAGCCCTGGGGACTATGTGCAGCTCTGTGTGTCTGATACCGGGCGCGGCATGGATGAGGAGCTCAAAAAGAAGATATTCGATCCCTTCTTCACCACCAAGGCAGTGGGCCAAGGCACAGGCCTGGGCTTGGCTTCGGTCTATGGCATTACGCAGAGCCTGGGCGGCCAGGTGCTTTGCTACAGCGAAGAGGGCAGGGGGACTGTCTTCAGGATTTATTTTCCGGCTTACCAGGCTGAAACTCTGCAGCCCAGGCAGCATATCCAGGACGATAGCTCTGTCGAAGGTACAGAGACTATACTGGTGGTGGATGATGAACCCTGGATCAGGGAGTTGACCCAGGAGGCCCTGCAAGGGCTGGGCTACAGGGTGGTCTGCGCCCCTGACGGAGAAACAGCCTTGGAGATCTACCAAAGCAGCAATCCCAACATAGATCTGGTGGTCCTGGATCTGAGCATGCCAGGCATGGGCGGGCGCAGATGCCTGCAGGAGATACTTGAGCTGGATCCCGGGGCCAGGGTGCTGCTCAGCAGCGGCTATGCGCCAGGGGAAGACAAGGGCTTGCAGGAATATCAGGAGCGGGCTGTGGACTTTTTGGGCAAGCCGTTCCAGCTGTCCCAGCTGGCAGCCAAGATCAGGCAGCTTTTGGACAGGGAGGATGATGAATCAGCTCCGGATTGACGTCCGGGATAATAGAAGTGGTAGGGGATCATTATATCGACAGCGATTACGACCACGATTACGATAACGGGGGAATTGGATCCTGAATTAGAGTTGCGTTACTAAAATTACATAACAGGCGGCTGTTGGAAGCTCATGGATTAATTGCCCCGCAAAAGAGATGCAAAATACAGCCCCAAAGTGCCCAGGATAATGGTTCCGCCCAGCCAGGTAG
>JBKGXZ010000039.1:0-13812 GCA_046546355.1 Desulfohalobiaceae bacterium
GGGTTTGACAGCTGCCATGGATCAGAAGCCTGATTTGTGCTGGTTACATGTAACGCTTTAGGGACAAGAATAGGTAACGCTTCCCTCGTCAAGAGGACTGCTTCCTTGCCCACACTTAACACCGTGGGTTAATAACATACTGAAAAATAAGGTTTAAGATACATTATCCCAACCACCCCTGCCCCTCCTTGCCAAGGAGGGGAGCTAAGAGGAGCAGGCTTCCATATTTGTCTTTTGGTTGTCATTATCAGTTTATTGGGAGCGACGACTTTAGATATTAAGCATAATCAGACAGCTATGATTCCCCTCCTTCGCAAGGAGGGGTAAGGGGTGGTTGAAAAATGATCCCTTCCTTATCCCACGGTGTCAAGTGTGTGCTAGGCTCAGGTCAAAAAAGGGCAAAGTCGCTGCAGCAGCGGCTTTGCCTTGGGCGCTTGTCTGGAGGGAGAGCAGGTTAGCGCTTGGAGTACTGGAACTTGGCCCTGGCTCCGGGTTGACCGTACTTCTTGCGCTCTTTGACCCTGGCGTCCCTGGTGAGCAGTCCTGCGGACTTCAAAGCCTTGCGCAGCTCAGGGTCGTATTCCTGCAGGGCGCGGCTGATGCCGTGGCGCACGGCATGGGCCTGGCCGGATATGCCGCCGCCCTGGACATTGACCTGGATATCCAGCTTGTCCTGGAGATTAACCAGCTTCAAGGGCTGATGGATAACCATCCGCAATGTATCCCTGGGGAAATAATCCTCCAGGTCGCGTTTGTTGACTGTTATTTTGCCCTGGCCAGGGAAAAGCCTGGTCCTGGCGATGGAATTCTTTCTTCTGCCTGTGGCGTAGTAAAAATTGTGCTGCATGGGATTTCTCCAAAGAGGTGCTCTGTTTTAGGGCTCTAGAACAGATGGCTTTTGGGCCTGATGGGGATGTTCAGATCCGGCATAGATTTTGAGCTTCTTGAGCTGGGCCCGGCCCAGCCTGTTCTTGGGCAGCATGTTCTTGACCGCCTTGTAGATAGCCCTTTCCGGCTTGGTCTGAAGCATCTTTTTCAGGCTGGTCTCCTTGATGCCGCCGGGGTATCCGGAGTGGCGGTAGTACTTCTTGTCCTCCAGCTTGTTCCCTGTGACCCGGATCTTGTCCGCATTGACGACCACAATAAAGTCCCCGTTGTCCACGTGGGGGGTGAAATCCACTTTGTCCTTGCCCCTTAGCTTGGTGGCTATCTTGCTGGACAGGCGGCCCAGTACCTGGTTCCTGGCGTCCACCACATACCAGTTCCTGCTTTGTTCAGACGGCTTCAAATGTCTGGTCTTGTAGGTGTTCATGGCCTGCTCCTCACGAAAAAATTGCAAAAGAAACTATTTGCCTTGTTTTGTCTGGCTTGTCAAGGCAAGAAGTGGCCTTGAGCAGCACTTTCTTTTGGGAGCGGAAATTGCTACTTTGCCTATGCCCCTGCTGTCCGCGGGCCCAGGCTGGGGCTGCAGGGAACAAGCATCCTAACTGTCAAACCAGGAGACAGTCATGTCTTTTATCCGCAAGAGCCTTCTGCAACTGATCTTCTCCGGCTCCTTTATGAAGCGCTGGAACGATAAGCTGCGGCCAGTGGAGTTCTTTGAGGTGGACAAGCAGGCCCACAAGATGATCACTGCCTGGGTGCTGATGCAGCTGAACAGCCAGGACCTGTCCGAGGCAGATCGGCTGGGCCTGGCTAAGGAGGTCTTGGAGGGCGGAATCTTTGAGTACTTGTATCGGCTGATCATCACGGATATCAAACCTCCGATCTTCTACCGCATCAAAGCCAATCCAGCCCATTACCAGCAGCTAACGGAATGGGTCCTGGAGCAGCTGCAGCCCAGGGTGCAGCCTTTGGGACCGGAGTTCTGGAACAGGCTGCAGGCCTACTTTACCCAAGGGGATCCAGCCAGCCGTAGCAGGCAGATCCTGGACGCCTCCCATCTGTATGCCAGCAGGTGGGAATTCAAGCTGATCAAGGACATCAACCCCTGGGACAGCGAGTTAAAGGAGATAGAAAGCAATTTCCAGGATCAGCTCCGGGCCCTGGCTTATCTGCAAGGAGTGGACACGCTGTGGCAGGAGGTGCGGGATCCGCTGGGACTGTTTTTGCAGCAGTGCGGCCAGCTGCGCTTCCAGAAAAGATGGTCACAGACCCCGCGTATTCCGGAGACCTCTGTGCTGGGGCACATGTTCATCGTGGCCTGCTATGCCTACTTCTTTAGCCTGGCCCTGGGCTCCTGCAGCCAAATGGCCCAGAACAACTTCTTCGCTGGCTTGTTCCATGATCTGCCGGAGCTCTTGACCCGGGATATAATCTCTCCGGTGAAGCGCTCTGTACAGAGGATAGGGGATCTGATCAAGGAATACGAGAGGCAGGAGATAGAGCGCAAGGTGTTCAGTCTGCTGGAAAAGGAGCCCAAGTACCTGCCTCTGGCCAGGAGACTGAAGTTCTTCCTGGGTGTGGATCTGGACTCGGAGTTTACAGCCGCCATCCACCTGCAGGGCAGCCCCAGGGAGGTGAACCGGGAGCAGCTGCTGGCGGACTACAACCAGGACGGTTTCGATCCCAAGGACGGTTATCTGCTCAAGGTCTGCGACAGCCTGGCTGCCTTTATAGAGGCCTACACAGCCATGCGCAACGGGATTACCACCGACCAGCTGCAGCAGGCTGTGTGGCGCATTCGCAGCGACTATCAACAGGTCAGTCTGGGAGGGCAGCTGCACATAGGCAGCCTGTTGGCGGATTTCGATTAAGCGCACCTATCCCTGCCTCTTACCTTTTTTTAGCCCTAAATCAGGAAAAATCCCTGCACAGTCCTTGACTTTCTTCCCTGGATTGCAATACTGTGGGAAAAAGTGGTAACCCGTGGGGCTAATCAATGTTCAGAGGCCATTCCTATCGCAGCCTGGACAGCAAGGGCAGAGTCATGCTGCCTCCGGAATTCAGGCAGTACCTTCTGGAGCAGGACTCCGCAGAAGGGCTGATGCTGACCAATTTCGACGGCTGCGTTTTGGGCTATCCCATGCAGGAATGGCAGGAGATAGAGAAGAGCTTCAATTCAATAAATATCTTCGACAAGCGTATCAGGGATTTGCAGCGTTTTTTCATCTCCGGGGCCGTGGAGATCAGCTTGGATAGACAGGGCAGGATCCTGGTGCCCCCCCACCTGCGCAGCTACGCAGGCCTGGACAAAGAGGTGGTCCTGGCTGGTGTGGGCAGGAAATTTGAGATCTGGGACCAGGGGATGTTCGAGGCCAAGCGCAGGGAGATGGAGGAGGGTTTCGATCAGGTCATGGAAGACCTGTCTGCCCAGGGCTATGAGCTGCGCATCTAGTGCCGCGTCTCAAAAGTCGAACGCGCGTCTTTCCAGGCAGGACTAAGGCCATAAGGCATGCAGGAGCAAATACATATCCCGGTGCTGCTGCAGGAGACCCTGTCCTGGCTTAAGCCTCAAGCAGGCGGCAAGTACCTGGATGCTACTCTGGGGCTGGCAGGGCACTCTTTGGCAATCATGCAGGCCCTGCAGGGCCAGGGGCAGATTTTGGGCCTGGACCAGGATCTGCAGGCTTTGGAACAGGCCCAGGCCAGACTGGAGCAGGCAGGCTTTGCTGAGCAGGTGCATCTGGCCAGGGTCAGGTTCAGCAATTTCCGGCAGCCCCTGAAGGAGCTTGGCTGGCAGGAGCTAGACGGGGTGCTCCTGGATCTGGGCCTGTCCTCCCTGCAGCTGGATAACAGGCAGAGGGGCTTTAGCTTCCAGCATGCAGGGCCCCTGGACATGCGCATGGATCAAAGCAGGAGGCTTACTGCCGGGAATCTTTTGCAGACCCGGAGTTTTCAGGAGCTGAAGCGGATAATCCTGGACTACGGCCAGGAGCCCATGGCGGGTAGAATAGCCAGAAGGATAGTCCAGATGAGGGGCAGGAAGCAAATCCAGGATACCCAGGAATTGGCCAGGCTGGTGGAGGCGGCCTATCCAGGAGCCAGGCGCAGGAAATCCAGACAGCATCCAGCCACCAAGACCTTCCAAGCCCTGCGCATCGCTGTGAATCAGGAGCTGCAAGAGCTGGAGGCCTTTCTGCGCAGCATTCAGAATTATCTGCGGCCCGGGGCCAGGATCTGCGCCATATCCTTTCACTCTCTGGAGGACGGGCTGGTCAAAAGGGCCTTCAAGCAGAGCCAGGGATTCAGGCCCCTGACCCCAGGCCCAGTGCAGCCGGGAGAGCAGGAACAGCAGCAAAACCCCAGGAGCAGGAGCGCCAGGCTGCGGGCTGCAGAAAAGTTGTAGGCCAGAGATATCAACCTGCAAGATAACCAGGGGGCTTGGGCAATGAAAAAGCATCTAGGCTGGGCAGGCTCCTGCGCGATCTGCGCCCTGGGCACCCTTGTCCTGGGCTTGGCCCTGGTCTGGCTGAATATTGAGCTGGTAGGGCTGTCCTATGAGATCCGAGATTTGCAGAGCAGGCTGCAAAAGGAAAGGGTCCTGCAGGACAAGCTGGAGGTAGAGCGCATGAACTTAAGCTCTTCCTACCGCCTGCGGGAAAAAGCTGGTGAGATGGGCCTGAGGCCCCCAAAGTCCGGAGAGGTGGTCAAGCTGGAATGAGTCAGTTCCAGGCGCAGGGTAACCAGGCATAAATGGCCAAGGCAAAGAACAGGAAGCACAGGGATTGGTCCAGGATCAGGGTAAGTCTGCTTTGGGTCTTGTTCATCCTGATCTGGCTGGGACTCTGGGCCAAGGCCTTCCAGGTGCAGATCCTGGAAGGCAGGAACCTGGCCAGCATGGCCAACAGGCAGTACTGGAGCAAGGACTCAGCCTATGGTCAGCGCGGGGAGATTGTTGATCGTCAGGGCAGGCTCCTGGCTAAGAGCCTTACAATGCAGTCAGTATTCGCCAGGCCCCAGGAAATCCAAGATCCTGCTCAAAGCGCCGGAGTTCTGGCCAGGATCCTGGATTTGCCTGAGCCGGTAGTTCGAGAGGATCTGGAGCAGGACAGCAGCTTTGTTTGGATTGCCAGGCAGATCAAGGACATGCAGGCTTTCCAGATCCAGGCCGAGGGTCTGCCCGGGATCTATCTCACAGAGGAAAGGCGCAGGTTCTATCCCCAGGGTGGCCTGGCAGGCCAGCTCTTGGGGGTGGCGGGCCTGGACAACCAAGGTCTGGAAGGGCTGGAGCTGTATTTTGACAACTACCTCTCAGGGGAGAAGAAGGAGTATATGCTGCAAAGGGACGCGGCTGGCAACCTGCTTTACGCGCCTGGGCAGTTTGAAGCAGATATCTCCGGGAGGCAGCTGCGCCTGACCCTGGACTCCAGGCTGCAGTATGCTGCAGAGCGGGCCTTGGCAGCAGCTGTGCAAAAGCATGAGGCCAGCTCGGGCATGTCCCTGGTGGTCAAGGTGCAAAGCGGTGAGATTCTGGCCTGGGCAAATTATCCTTTTTTCAACCCCAATAATTACAGGAGCTCTTCTCCCAAGCAGAGAAATAACCGCGTAGCCCTGAAGGAATTCGAGCCAGGCTCTACCCTGAAGCCTTTCCTGGTGGCTGCTGCCCTGCAGGAGCAGACCTGCAGCCTGAACAGCATTTTTTTCTGCGAGCAGGGCAAATGGACGAGAAATGGCTTTGAGTTCAATGATGTAAAAGACTACGGCTGGCTGCCGGTTAGCAAGATCCTGCGCTACTCCAGCAATATAGGCGCAGGCAAGCTGGGTCTGGAGCTGGGGGCCCAGAAGTATTACTATTATCTGGATAAGCTGGGCCTGGGCAAGAAAACAGGCCTGCCCCTGCCCAGCGAGAGCAAGGGCATTTTGCGGCCGCCTTTTGCCTGGAGCCAGGTGGATCTGATCTCTTCCAGCTTCGGACAGGGGCTGTCCAGCACCGCCCTGCAACTGGCCCAAGCCTATCTCTGCCTGGCCAATAAAGGGGTCAGGATCCCCTTGCGGCTGGTGCAGGAGCCAACAAGGGATCCCGGTCTGGAGAGAAAGCGCGTCTTTTCCAGCAGCAATGCTCAGAAAGTCCTGGAAGTTCTCCAGGATGTGGTCCAGGAGGACGGAACTGGGGTCAAGGCCAGGATAGAGGGCGTCAGCATGGGCGGAAAGACAGGGACTTCCCAGAAAGCCGTGAGCAAAGGGGGATATGGAGAGGAGCATCTAGCCTCTTTTGTTGGGCTGTTGCCTGCAAAGGAACCCCAGTATCTTATCTTGAGCATAGTGGACGAACCTCAGGTACACCACTATGGGGGGCTGGTGGCTGCGCCTGCGGTAAGGGAGGTGGCCCTGGAGATCCTGAGCCACTCGGAAAGCCTGAGTCTAGGGGGCAATGAGCCCAGGGGCTGGCTACCGGAACCGGACAGTTTCCCTGCAGGTGACCAAAGATATCAACTGGAGTCCAAGGGTGTGCAGCAAGAGAGGATAGAGCTCAAGCAGGGCCAGGTCCCGGATCTAAGGGGCTTTCCCCTGCGTCGGGCCATGGAGATCTTGGCTGGCGAAGGAGTAATGCCCAATATCCAAGGCCGGGGCACGGTGGTGCAGGAGCAATCCCCTGCTCCAGGCCAGGAGTTGGCTGAGGCTGAAGGGGGCTGGGAGTTGCGCCTTGGAGTGGAATATGGGCGAAATTATTCCCAATAGCCCAGAAAGGCTGGGAGTCCAGGACTGGAAGCTGTGGTCCCAGATCCTGGAGCTGGCTGATCAGGGCAGGAGAATAGTCTCAGACTCCAGGCAGGTCCTGCCGGGAGATATTTTCGTAGCCCTCCCGGGCACCAGGGTCCGGGGAGAGGAATTTGTTCCGGATGCCTTGAGGCGCGGGGCAGAGTATGCCCTGGGCCTGGATGTACAGCTTGTGCCTGAGGCCTGCAGAACCAGGTTCCTGGGCTGCAGGTCTCCTGCCCTGGCCCTAGGGGAGCTTGCAGCTGTCAGGTACGGCACAAGGCAGCTGCGAGTCAAGCTGCTCGGGGTGACCGGAACCAACGGCAAGACCACTATCAGCTATCTTTTGGAGCACCTCTTGAGTCAGGCCGGCTACAAAGTGGGGGTGCTGGGCACTGTGAACTACAGATGGCCGGGGCAGGCAATGCAGGCCTCCTTGACCACACCGGATTGTGTGCAGACCCATGAGCTTTTGGCCAGGATGGCCGGTCAAGGGGTGGATGTGGTCTGTATAGAGGTCTCCTCCCACGCCCTGAAGCAGGACCGCCTGGCAGGCCTGGGGTTTGATCTGGCCCTGTTTAGCAATCTCACCCAGGATCATCTGGATTACCATCCGGATATGCAGGACTATTTCAGGGCCAAGGCCAAGCTGTTCATCGATCCAGGCCTGGGTTTGCCCAGGGCGGTTCTTAATCTGGACGATGCTTACGGCAGGGAGCTGTCTGGTCTGTGCCAGGAGGTGCTGGGTTATGGTCTGCAGGAGGAAACTCAGCTGGATTATCTGCAGGGCCAAGTAATCAGGCTGAGCAGAGATGGGCTCAGGCTGGGCATGCGCTACCAGGGTCAAAGCTGGGAGCTGCAGAGCAGGCTCCCGGGCAGACATAACGCCTTGAATCTGCTGGCTGCTCAAGCTGCGGGCCTGGAGCTGGGCCTGGGCCCCCAGGATTTTCTGTGCCTGCAGGATTTTTCGGATATACCCGGCAGGCTGCAGAGGGTGCCAAACAGCCAGGGGCTCCATATTTTTATTGATTATGCCCACAGTCCAGATGCCTTGGCCAATGTCCTGACCGCGCTGAAGCAGATGGGCTTTGTAAGGCTGCTGGTGGTCTTTGGCTGCGGCGGGGACAGAGACCGGGAGAAAAGGCCCCTGATGGGCAAGGCCGTGGCTGAGCACGCAGACTTGGCCTTTTTGACCTCGGATAATCCCAGGCACGAGGATCCCTTGCAGATCATGCAGCAGATTCTGCCCGGTCTGCAGGGCTGTCCCAGGGTGGTCCAGGAGCCGGACAGGCGCAGGGCCATAGAGCTGGCCCTGGAAGAGCTTGAGCCGGAGGATGCCCTGCTAGTGGCTGGCAAGGGGCACGAGGAGCAGCAGCAGATCGGCTCCCGGAAGATCAGATTCAGCGACCTGGAAACAGTACAGGAACTCCTGGAGCAGGGTAACCAGGCTGCAGACAGACCTGCAGCACAAAACAGCGCGGGCTAACGCCATGAAGCTGACCTTGTCTGAGGTGGGCCAGGCCATACAGGCCGTGGGCGAATACGAGGAGCACCCCGAGCAGGAAGTGCAGCGTATCCAGACCGACAGCAGGCTGGTGGAGCCTGGGGATCTTTTCTTTTGCCTGCAGGGCGAGAATCTGGATGGGCACAATTTCGCCCGGGAAGCTGTGCACAAGGGGGCCCTGGCAGTGGTCTCGGAAAGGCCGCTCTGGGATCTGCATATCGAGACCCCGGTGCTTCTGGTCCAGAACAGCCTGCAGGCCCTGGGCAAGCTGGCAGCCTACTGGAGGAGCAAGTTCCAGGGCAGGGTGGTGGCTGTGACCGGGAGCGCGGGCAAGACCACGGTCAAGGAGCTGCTGGCCTCCATCCTGGGCCAAAGGGGCCAGGTGGGCAAGAACTACAAGAACTGGAACAACGAATTGGGCCTGCCCCTGTCTATCCTGGGCTTTAGCTGCAGGGAGCATTACTGGGTCCTGGAAGCAGGGATCAGCAAAAAAGGGGACATGGATATCCTGGGCCAGATATTGTGCCCGGACGTGGCGTTAGTGGTCAATGTTGGGCCGGCCCACCTGCAGGGGCTGCAGGACCTGGGCGGAGTGGCCAGGGAAAAGACCAGGCTCCTGCACTACTTAAGGCCCGGAGGCCTGGGTGTGGCCAGCAAGGATTATCCGGAGCTGAGCAGGCGTCTGCCCCAGCGGGAGGATATGCGCCTGGTGCAGTTCTCCAGCAAAGACAGGCAGGCCAAGTACCATGGACAGTATCTGGGCCTGCAGGCCAGGGGCAAGACCGCATACCAGCTGGATCTGGACGGCCAGGTCCTGGATCTTAAGCTCGATCTGCACGGGGAGTTCATGCTGGAAAACCTCCTGGCTGCCTGCAGCGCTGCCTGGAGCCTGGGCCTGGATCCTGAGGCCATACGCCTGGGCCTGGAGCAGACTTCCCTGCCCGAGCATCGGGGAGAGGTCAAAAGGCTGGGCAGATTCCTGGTCATAGATGACTGCTACAATGCCAATCCCCTGTCCATGCGTTGCGCCCTGGAGCATGCTCGGGCCTTTGCCGGACATGGGGAGCTGTACCTGATCCTGGGGGACATGAAGGAGCTGGGGGACCAGGCTGAACAGGAACATCAGGGGCTGGGCAGAGCAGTGGCAGAGCTGGGACCCGACGCCGTATTCTACATCGGAGATTACGGCGGGCCATTCAAGGCCGGCTATCTGAAAAAGGGCAGTGCTGAGCAGCTGTACCTGCTGCAGGAGGTGCAGGAGATCCCCCACTATTGGCGAGAGTTGGAGCCAGAACAGGGAGTATTGCTGATCAAGGCTTCCAGGGGCTGCAGGCTGGAGCGCTGCCTGCAGTTGCTGAACCCGGAGCTGGAAAAATGATCTACCATCTTCTCTACCCGTTGGCGGATTCCATTGCAGCGTTCAATGTATTCCAGTACATCACTTTCCGCTCCATCTATGCCCTGCTCACATCCCTTTTGCTGAGCATACTCCTGGGGCCCAAGTTTATCACCTGGCTGCAGCGGATTAAATGCGGCCAGCAAATCCAGGATGACATCAAGGCCCATGAGGGAAAACAAGGCACCCCCACCATGGGCGGGCTGCTTATCGCCCTGAGCCTTTTGTGCAGCGTTTTGCTTTGGGGGGATCTTACCAACCCCTATCTTTGGTTGAGTATCCTGGTTTTCTGCGGTTTTGCCCTGGTGGGGGGCATAGACGACTATTTAAAGGTCAGCCGGGCCCAGAACCAGGGCCTTAGCATGCGCAGCAAGTTCTTGGCTCAGATACTGGTGGCCAGTGCTGCGGTGGCCTTTTTGATTTGGCTGCCGGGCTACTCCAGCAAGCTGTATTTCCCGTTTATCAAATGGTTGCAGCCGGATTTGGGCTGGGCCTATCTGCCCTTTTCCCTGCTGGTGATCGTGGGCAGCTCCAATGCGGTAAATCTTACCGACGGCCTGGATGGCCTGGCCATTGGTCCTACTGTGGTGGTCAGCGGCTGTCTGGCCCTGTTTATCTATGTGGCTGGTCATGTGCAACTGGCGGAATATCTGCAGGTGGCCTACGTGCCCGGGGTGGGAGAGGTTACGGTTTTCTGCGGTGGCCTGGTGGGCGCAGGTCTGGGCTTTTTGTGGTTCAATGCCTATCCGGCCCAGATATTCATGGGAGATGTGGGCAGCCTGAGCTTAGGGGCCAGCCTGGGCTTTGTGGCCATCCTGTGCAAGCAGGAGCTGGTGCTGCTTATTGTGGGCGGGCTGTTCGTGCTGGAGACCCTGTCCGTGATACTTCAGGTGGGCTATTTCAAGTTAAGCGGGGGCAAGCGCATCTTCCGCATGGCCCCGCTGCACCACCATTTTGAGTTGAGCGGGATCCCGGAGTCCAAGATCATTGTCAGGTTCTGGATCCTGTCTATCCTCTTGGCCATGGTGGCCTTGAGCACTTTGAAGCTTCGTTGATCCGACTGGTTAGCAGGATGCATAACTTACTTCAAGACAAGCAGCTTGCGGTGCTTGGTGCCGGCAGATCAGGCCAGGCAGCTGCCAGGCTCTGCAGCAGCCTGGGGGCCAGGGTGCGCCTGCTGGAGCAAAACAGCTCCTGCCTGAGCCTGCAGGAGCAAAAAGCCCTGCAGGAAGCCGGGATCAGCCTGGAGCTGGACAGGCACCAGCCAGGTCAGCTGGCTGGTGCGGAGCTGGTGGTGCTTAGCCCTGGAATCCCCAAGAGATCTATACAGCATCTGCTGCAGGGCTCCCGGGCTGAAGTCTGCTCTGAGCTGGAGCTGGCCTCTTGGTTCGTGCACCAGCCGGTGCTGGCAGTAACCGGGACCAGCGGCAAGACCACCACGGTGCAGGTCATGGCCCATGTGCTGGAGCAGTCAGGATTCAAGGTCTTTCTCGGCGGGAATATCGGAGTGCCCCTTAGCGAATACCTGCTCGGAGATTCAGAGGCACAGCTTCTGGTCCTGGAAGTGAGCAGCTTCCAGCTGATGCATACTTACAGCCTGCGGCCCCAGGTAGGTGTGCTGCTCAATTTCGCTGCCAATCATCTGGATTACCATCAGAGCCTGGAGGAATATCTGGGGGCCAAGCTACGCTTGTTCAAGAACCAGGAGCCGGTGGACCTGGCGATCCTGCCCCAGGAGATGCGAGCTGAGCTGCAGGCCAGGCAGGAAATAGGGGGCAGACAGGTATATTTCCAGGCCGCAACTGACCTGGAGTGCCCGGGCCTGCCAGGGCCGCACAATGCTCGGAACCTGCAGGCTGCCTATCTGGCCTGCAGCCAGTTCGGGGTGGATAAGCAAGGGATGAACCAGGCCCTGCAGGACTTTCAGCCTGATCCGCACAGGCTGCAGATAGTTGCAGAGAGCCAAGGCATCCTGTTCGTGGATGATTCCAAGGCTACCACCCTGCATGCTTTGCAGGCTGCTTTGGAGTCCTTTTCCAGGCCGATTCTGCTCTTGGCAGGAGGCAGGTTTAAGGGCGGGGATCCTGAGCAGCTTTGTGCTTTGCTGCAGAGCAGGGTCAAGGCGGCTGCATTGTTCGGGGAAGACCGAGAGCTGCTGGAGCAGGCCTGGTCCGGATACACCCGGGTGTTTACCGAGCCAGGGCTAAGGCAGGCGATGTACAGGCTCATGGGCATAGCCCAGCCCGGGGACATGCTGTTGCTGTCCCCTGCCACTTCCAGCTTTGACCAGTTCAAGGACTACCAGGAAAGGGGCCTGGCCTTTCAGGCCTTAGTACAGGAAGTTATCCGCGATAGTTGAGCTTATGCAGGATCAGGGCGATGAAAAGGCAAAAGGCGTTCAGGATCTGGATTGGGTCCTGCTGGCCTCGGTGCTGGTGCTGATGGGCCTGGGGCTGATCATGGTCCTTTCCTCCAGTGGGGTCATGGCGGAGCGCACCTACGGCAGCAAGTACTATTTCTTCCAGAAACAGGCCCTGTTCAGCCTGCTGGGCCTGGGTCTGCTGCTGTTTGGCCTGCGAATCAGGATCAGCCTGATATATAGGACAGTATATCTTTGGCTCCTGGCAGCGATTGTGCTTCTGGCCCTGACCCTGACCCAGCTGGGCAGCTCCTCAGGGGGAGCCAGCAGGTGGCTGAGCCTGGGCTTTTTCAGCCTGCAGCCCCTGGAGCTGGCCAAGGTGGGCCTGGTATTTTACCTGGCCTATTTCTTCAGCCACAAGCAGGAAAAGGTCAAGACCTTTAGTGTGGGCTTCCTGCCCCCCCTGCTGGTCACTGGCTTCATGGCCGGGGTGCTTTTGCTGCAGCCGGATTTTGGAGGGGCAGCCTTTATCCTGGCCCTGTTCTTTTTGCTCAGCATGGCAGGCGGGAGCAGGCTGATCTATCTCTTTAGCTCAGCAGTGCTCAGCGCAGCTGCTGCAGGGGTAATGATCGTTCAGTCCCCGTATAGGCTCAATCGCTGGCTGGCCTTTATGCATCCTTTTCAGAGCCCGGACGATGTGGCCTACCAGGTGGTGCAGTCTCTGTATGCTTTGGGCTCCGGGGGGCTTTGGGGCCAAGGCCTGGGCGCTGGCAGGCAGAAGCTCTTTTTCCTGCCTGAGGCACATACGGATTTCATCCTGGCTGTGGTAGGCGAAGAGCTGGGATTTTTAGGCCTGTCCCTGGTCTTTGCCTGCCTGGGTCTGATCCTGTATCGCTGCTTCAAGATTGCCTTGGAGCAGGAGGATCTGCAGGACAGGTTTACTGCCCTGGGTCTGGGGCTAGTTCTGCTGCTGGGGGCCCTGCTCAATACTGCAGTGGTGCTGGGCGCGGTGCCTCCCAAGGGTTTGCCCCTGCCTTTTGTCAGCTATGGAGGCTCTAATCTGCTGGCCATGTGCTTCAGCGTGGGCCTGATCCTGAATATTGCCCGAAGGAGAGTGGCCTGAGGTGCAAAGGATAATTCTGACCACAGGGGGCACCGGGGGCCATATATTCCCTGCTCTGGCAGTGGCTGAGGAGCTGCGTTCCAGGTACCCGAACTGCCGGATCCTGTTTATTGGTGGGGAGCATGGGCCGGAAAAGGAGCTGGCCACCCGGGCCGGCCTGGAGTTTGCCTCCCTGCCGGTGAGGGGGATTTTGGGCAGAGGCTGGAAATCCCTGCCGGCCTTGTTGGCAATGGGCAAGGGGCTGCTGCAGTGCTTTCGGCTCCTGCGCTCTTTTGCTCCCCAGGCTGTGGTGGGTTTTGGCGGCTATGCCGGTTTTTTGCCGGTGCTGCTGGCCAGCTGGAAGAAAATCCCCTGCGCGGTGCATGAGCAAAACAAACTGCCAGGGGTGACCAACAAGATACTGGGCAGGAGGGCGGATCGGGTGTTTTTGACCTATCCGGATCAGGAAGGCTTATTCCAGGCAGATAGGGTGCGCCTGACAGGCAATCCGGTGCGCAGGAGTCTGCTGGGCATAAGGGATACTGAGAAGCATTATGTGCACAATACCGGGGGGCATCTGCTGATTCTGGGCGGCAGCCAGGGAGCGCGGGCTATAAATGACCAGGTGCTCAAGGCCCTGCCCTATTTCAAGTCCATAGGCCTTAAGCTGCTGCATATCACAGGCCGGGCAGACCTGGACAGGGTACACCAGGCCTATGCTGAGCAGGGCTGCGACCCTGAGCAGGCTGTGGCCTTCCAGGAGGACATGGCCCAGGCCTATGCCTGGGCGGATCTGGTGGTCTGCAGGGCAG
>JBKGXZ010000040.1:0-13715 GCA_046546355.1 Desulfohalobiaceae bacterium
AAGGCGACTGCTGCTTGCTGGATTCCATGCCCTGCGCGCCTTGCTGTTGGGTGTTACCCTGGGCTTGGGAAAAAGGCGACTGCTGAGTGCTGGATTCCATGCCCTGCATCATTCCGCCCATCATAAATATTGCTCCCTAGGCTATAAGGTATAGGCTCTGACCCTGCCGCGCCCTGGCCAACTCCTGGGCCGCGACAGGATCTGTGTCCTCTGCCTGCTCCCGTTCCAGGAGGTCCAGCCTGCGCCTCAGGCTCCATTGCTTTTGCTTCTGCTGATTCTCTTGGGCCTGGTTGTGGCCCTTCTGTCCCATCCATTGCTGGGCAGAACCGTCCTGGGCCACCTGGGTCTGCACATCCAGCCTCTGCACTTTCAGTCCCTGCTGCTCCAGCTGCTGCTGCAAAGAAGACAGCTGCTGCTGCAACATCTGGCCCACATCCTGGCTGCTGGTCTTGAGCAGGGCGCTGACCTCCTTGCCCTGCAGGCTCAAAACCACGTCCACCCTGCCCAGCTCCGGGGGATGCAGCCGCAGGCTCAGCTCCTGCCTGCCTTGACCCAGGTTGCGAAACGCCCCGTCTTGTATCTGGCGCAGGACCTCCTGGCGCAGCTTGCTGTCCTTCAAGATATCCGACTTCTGGGTTTCGGCCTCTGCCTTGGCCCCCTGTTGGGCCTGGGATCTGTCCTGGCCCTGCAAGGCCAGCCTCCAGTCGCTGCTGCTGTTCTCCTGTTTGCTGCCGTTTTGCTGCAGCCTGTCCCAGAGCTGGGACCAATCTTTGTCCTGGCCTTCCTTGAAGCCGGAGAAATCCCTGTTCTGGCTGGACTCCCCGCCCTGGGCCTGCAACCTTTGCTCCTGGCCGCCCTTCTGGCCCTCTTCTGCCCTGGAGCCCTGCCTCTGCTCAGCCTCGGCCCGCTCCTGCACCTTCTGCCTGAGCCCGGAAATCCAGGGGCCTTCCTCACCAGAGCCCTGGGAGCCTGCAGCCTTGCCGTCTGTCGCGGACTTGGCCATAGCTCCGGCCTGCTCCCTGGCCTGCAGAACGTTCCTGGCAATCCTCTCCAGGTCCTGCAGCAGCCGATTGGCCTGCCTGTTTTGCTCAGTGTCCTGCTGGCCTTCCTTCAGCTCAGCCTTCCAGGCCTGCAGCTTGTCCAAAAGCTTCTGCAGGCCCTTCTCCGCCTCCCTGGCCTGCTCCTGGCGCATGGAGTCCAGCACCTGCTTAAGCTCCCTGGCCTCCATCTCCCTGGAAGCGGCCATCTTGGAGGCCAGCTCCTGGGACTGCTTCTTATCCAGGCCCAGGGCCTTGCCCAGGGCAAAAACTTCCCCCTTCTCCAGCTGCAGGCCCTTGTCCTGGGGCAGGTCCTGCACCCCCTGCTGCACCAGGCGCATAAAACTAGAGCTGTCCCCCTGCTCCAGGGCAGCCAGTGCATCCTGGAGCTGTTGGCCCTCCAGGCCCAGCTTGGACAAAAGATCCTGCAGCCTGCCCAGATCCTGGTCCGTAAGATTTAGGCCTTCCTGCTGCATCTCCTGCAGCATATCCTGCACAAGAGCCAGTTCCTGGCCTGCATTCTGCTCATTTTGCAGGGCCTGCAGCAGCCTCTGCCTGGCCTGGGAATCTTCCTGCAGCTGGGAAAGCAGCTCCTGGGCCTGCTTCGAGTCCAGCCCCAGGGCCTGCAGGAGCTCCTGTTTATCAGCCAGCCTCTGGGCAAGATCCTCCTCCCCCTCCAAGGCCTGCAGCAGCCTCTGCCTGGCCTGGGAATCTTCCTGCAGCTGGGAAAGCAGCTCCTGGGCCTGCTTCGAGTCCAGCCCCAGGGCCTGCAGGAGCTCGTCATCCACGCTCTGACCCTGGGCAAAACCCTGGCCTTCAAGGCCTAGCTTGGCAAGCAGGCTGTGCTGTTGTTCCAGGCTCAGTTCCTGGAAGCCATTCTGCAGCAGCTTTTTACCTGCCTGGGAACCAAGCCCCAGGCGGGAGAGCAGCTCCTGCATCTGCTCCGAGCCCAGCTCCTGGCCCTGCCCCTGGGCTTCCTGCAGCTCCTGCAGCCAGGCGGAGAAATCAGAATCGGCCTGGCCCGAGCCAGAAAGCCTGGCCCCTAAGCCGCCTTGTCCCTGTTGCTGTATCAAGGCGGGAAAAATTTGCATGCTTCTCCTCCTTTGCGGATCAGGAAACAAGAAGCATGCCAAACTGGCTTATAAGAGAAGCAATAGACAGCATCAAAATCGATTACCAGCACCAAAACGACAGCCAAAGCACGTATGTACGCAGAAAGGTCGACTGCCAGTCGCCCCTCAAATGCCGCAAGGCCGCAAGCCAAGGGTATCAAGCCACAAACACCCGCTGGCCACAAAACTGAAGAAATTGCTGGGTATGCCTTGATGCCCCTACCCTGATGATCTTTGCCTGCCCTGATAACCAGGGACTCTTGATTGGGAGGGACATAGAAAGGGGACTTGGGGAAGGAATCAGGATCTGGTCCAGACAGGGACTACGACTGGTCCAACCGTTCCAGGGCCTGCTGCACCTTGTCAATCACATCCCCAGGGGTGGAGGCCCCGGCAGTGAGCCCTATCCTGGGTATGCCCTGCAGATCCTGCAGGGGCAGATCATGCTGGTCCTGGACGTGCAGGCCCTGCACTCCTGAGGAGCGCACCACCTGGGCCAGCCTCCTGGTATTGCCGCTGTTGTAGCCTCCGACCACAACTACCAGATCCACCTGCAGGGCCAGCTGCAAAGCCTCCTGCTGGCGCTGCCTGGTGGTATCGCAGATGGTGTCGAACACTGGAAGCTGCGCATCTACCCTGGCCTGCAGATGCTCCTGGATTTGATTGTACTCCCTGCGGTCCTGGGTGGTCTGCGCAGCCAGAAAGTAGGCCTGCCCGGATTTCAAATCCAAGCCCTGCAGTTCTTGCAAGGACTCGAACACCTGAGCCTGCTCCCGGGCGTAGCTGAGCAAACCCGCCACCTCCGGATGCTCCCTTTCCCCAAACAAAAGCAGGCTGCGGCCTTTCTTGCCCTGCTCCGCGATCAGCCTCTGGGCCTTCTTCACCTTGGGGCAGGTCGCATCCACTACTTGCACTCCCTTTTGCAGCAGGGCCTGGTGCAGCTCCCTGGACACCCCGTGGGCCCGGATGACCAGCTTGCTGCCGGGAGGCACTTCATGCGGATCTTGGAGCTGTCGCACTCCCAGGGCTGCATATCTCTGCAGGACCTGAGGATTATGGATAATAGGCCCCAGAGTGCAGACCGAAACCTGGCTCAGGCTTTCCTCCAGGACCTGGTTCAGCTTACGCAGGGCCAGATCCACGCCCATGCAAAAACCCGCGCTCTGGGCCCGAATGACCTTGGCCATATGCTTTTCCCTTCCTGCTACTTTTTTAGATCCCCTGCAGCAGTTCCTGCAGCTCCTGCCAGTCCCTGCAGGCTACAATCCTGGAGCGCAGCTCCTTAGCCCCGTGCATGCCTTTCAAGTATCTGGGAATCACGGTGCGCATCCTGAAAAAGGCCCTAGGCTGCAGAGAATGTTCCCGGCACAGGCTAATATGCCGCAGAGCAATGTCCTTGATCTCCTGCAGGCCCTGATCTGAGTCCTGGCCCCCCTGCCTGGCTGCCTGCCCGCAGCCGGCAAGGAGATCCTTGAATTCCCGAAATATGCAAGGATTGGCAAGGGCCCCCCTGGCGAACATCACCCCTGCAATCCCGGTTTGCCGCAGGCAGCTGAGACCCTGCTCTGCAGTGAAAAGATCCCCGCTGCCAATCACCGGCAGGCTGACCCGCTCCTGGAGCTCCTTGAGCCTGGACCAGTCCGCCTGTCCGGAAAAGCCCTGTCTGGCGGTCCTGGGATGCAGGGTTACCCAGCCCGCGCCCACATCCTGCAGCCTCCCAGCCAGCTGCAGATAAACCTCCTGCTCCCGGTCCCAGCCGGTGCGCAGCTTGACTCCCACCCGGCCTGGACCTGCCAGTCGAACCATCTCCCCTGCCAGCCGCAAGAGCTTCTCAGGCTCCAAGAGCAGACCAGCCCCGGCCCCGGTTTTGGTCACCTTTCTCACCGCGCATCCAGCGTTGAGATCAAAAAGGCCGTAACCCTGTTCCAGGAGCAGCTCCATGGCCCGGACCAAGTAGGAAGCATCGCTGCCGAAGAGCTGCACTACCAGGGGGCTGTCCTTTGCATGAGTCTGCAACAGCTCCCAAGTCTTTGAGCCCAGAACCAGACCCTTGGCGCTTACCATCTCTGTATAGGCCAGGCTGCAGCCCTGCTCCCTGCAGAGCAGCCTGAAGGGCAGGTCAGAAAACCCGGCCAGGGGGGCCAGCCAGGGCTGATTTGTTGCAATCACGGGCATTTTTGGGGCCATGCGTTGTCAGGCGGGAAATGCTACAAAATCAGATATAAATGTTGACCCCAGGCCCATCCGGATTTTGCTCCTTGAGCACCACCTGGGGGTGCAGCTTCTCGATGAGAAAGGTAACCTCCCGGCCCTCTGGAGGATTGGAGTATAGGTAAGCCAGCAGATCCTGGCCCTGGATCCTGACCCAGGCGGTTCTGCTGTCCTGATAGCTGATGATCCTGCCCTTCACCTTCTGGCCCGGGCGATGCATGCTGCGGAAGCGCTCCAGCTGTCTCACGGCTGAGCCGCTCAATGCGGACCCCAAAGGGAAGATCTGTCCCAGAATAGGCATCACCGGCACCTCAGCTTGTGCTCTGCTCGATTATCCATTCCACCTCCTCCTCGCTCAGTCCTGACTTGCGGGCCAGGCTGGACAAGGATTCCCCAGCCTGGTGACCGGAAAGCACCATCCTGCGAATCAGCTGCGGGGAGCGGCTGTACTCCTGCACCTGCTGCAACAGCTCCCGCAGATCCTTTTCCCTTTGCTGCAGCTTTTTGTCCAGCTGCACCAGCCTTTTTTGCCTCTCCTGGAAGCTGCTGACCAGCTCCTGCTCCAGCTGGGCGTTGAACTGCATCTTGTCCAAGAGGCCTTGCTGGTCCTGCTGCAGCTGGGCCAGCAAGGCCTCAGATTTCTTCAGGCGCAGGAACAAAAAGACCACCACCAGCAGCAGGCACAGCTCCAGGAAGCTGGCCGCAATAATCAGTAACTGCAAAATGCCCATAGTCTGCCGCTGCAACCTGATCCCTGAGTCCGGAGCCCAGCAGCCCTAGATCTTGAGGTCTATCAGCCTGCCCTCTTCCCGCTCAGAGTCCTGTAACTCCTGCTCCTGGCCCTGCTCTTTCTTCCGGCCCTGTTTGCCCCGGCCCTGTTGCTCAGAGCCCTGCTTTTCCCTGTCCACTGCTGCCGAAGCCTCGCTTTTCTCTGTCCTTTGCACCTCGTGCAGCTCCCGCTTCTGTTTCTCGATCACCTCCCTGGAGAGCTGATCCTGCAGGAGCTGCGGCAGGCGCTGGGCATCCTCCTGCATCTTCTGCACCCTGGGCAGCTGGGAAACCAGGACTGACACATCTACTGGATTAGCCATTATTGCACCACATATTTTTGGATCAGCACCTCCTGAACCTGGCCCTGGCTCAGATACTGGTTGAGCAGGGAGGCCAGCTCGGATTTCAACTGATCCGCGTTTTCCTTATCCGCAAGAAACACCAGCTCCTTTTTGCGCAAATAATGGTACACCGCATCCCTAAGGGCAGGGATCTTCCTGTCTACCTCCCGAGCCAGATCCTGGTGCTCCAAAGCCAGGGCGAACTCCAGATGCAAAAAGCGCAGCTCATCCCCTTGGCTATGCTCCACCCAAAAGGGCTCCAGAGAAACTTTTTCCTTGGCTTGTTCGGATTCTGCAGGAATCTGCTCCGGCTGCAGCGCTGCCTGGGGCCCGCCTTCCTCCTGAGAGACATCCTCTTGCCAGAACCACCACAAGGATGCAGCAGCCAGCACAAGCACCAAAGCCGCCCCGCTCAAGAACCATAGCCATTTACGCTTCCACCAGGCAGGACCTGGCTGCGGTTTTTGCTCTTCCTCTTCTGGGCTCTCTTCTTCTGGGGCTTCCCCTTTCTGGCCGGGCTCCTGGGCCGGCTGCTCCTCATCCTCTTCCCAATCCAGAAACGGGGCGTCGTCCAGGTCCAGCTCCACCTTTTGCGCAGCACGGGAGGCAGAAGCATCCACCTCCTGATTGTCCAGCTGGGTATCCTCCTGGTTTTGGCTTGCTCCCTGCTCTGGCTTGTTTTCGTCTTCTATGGCCATGCCCAAGGGCCTCTAACACTCGTTGTCTATTGTCCCTGCTCGCAGCAGAGAATCAGCTACTTTTCTGTCCAGATTAATAATCATAACCTTATTGACTGCCTGTTGCAACAAATAAGCCTCCTGGATCTCAACTTAATCCTGGATTGACTCGGCCTGTTCCCTGAACTTGCGCCGCAGCTTATCCAGGGCCTGGGTATGCAGCTGGGAGACCCGGCCCTCAGTAATCTGCATCACCTCCGCGGTCTCCTTCATGGTCAGCTCCTGCTCGTAGTACAGGGAGAGCACCAGCTGCTCCCTTTTGGTCAGCTCCCGGATCAGCTGGCCCAGCTGCTGCACTACTTCCTGGCGCAGGGCGCTCTGGTAGGGCTCGTTCTCTTCCTCTCCGCTGTTGCGGATCTCTGTCAGCCCGGGCCTGGCATTCTCCAGGCTGAGCCAGATCTGCTGCTGCAGGGCACTCAAGGCCTGCTCCACCACAGCCGGCCCCAATCCAGTGGCCCTTTCCAATTCCTCCCTGCTGGGCGCAGCTCCGGTTTCCTGTTCCAGTTCCCACCTGGCTTTCTCCACTTGCCGCATCTGCTGTCTCAGACCCCGGGAGAACCAATCCTGCTTGCGCAGCTCATCCAACATGGCCCCCCGGATCCTGTTTTCCACATAGGTCTCCAAACTGACCCCCAGCTCAAAGTCGAACTTGTCCAGGCTCTCCAACAGCCCCAGGGAGCCGGCGCTCAAGAGATCATTGACCTCCACGTGCTTGGGCAGCTTGGCCTTGAGCCTCCAGGCAATAATCTTCACCTTCTGACCCAGCCCACGGACCACGGCTTCCTTGGTCTTGCTGTCCAGCTCCGACCAGCTAAGCTCCCCCTGGTTCAGCTTGGAGACCATCTCATCCCTGGAAGAGGAGTTGCTTCCAGAAGAACTTGATATTGCCGTCCAGTTGCTCATGCGTATCCCAGTTAATTATATTTTCTGTAGCCTGGAAGATATGCCTGCTCGCCGCTCCCTGGCTATCCAGGAAGCAAAAGGGCATCTGCTTGACCACTGCCTGGGGGACCAAGGGATCCAAAGGGATATAGCCCAGCCAATGCAGGGAGACCTCTTTCAAAAAATGATCGCAAGCCAGATACAGCTTACTGAATATGCGCTTGGCCTCCTCAGAGCTGTGGGTCATGTTGATCAGGACCTGGAAATCCTGCACCCCGTGCTTCATATACAAAACCTTGATCAGGGCATAGGCGTCTGTCAGTGAAGTAGGCTCCGGGGTGACTATAATCACCCGGTGCTGCACAGCCAAATTGAAGTACAGCACATTGTCGTTGATCCCCGCCCCTGTATCCACCAGGAAAAAATCCACTTCCTCCTCCAGGGGATCCATGGCTTCCAGGAGCTCCAGCTTCTGCCCCGAGGTCAGAGAGAGCATGTCGCTGACCCCGGAGGCAGCAGGCAGGATGCTGAACCCGTATTCTGTGTCCAGGCTTACATCCTGCACCGAGGCCTGTTCAAAAAAAAGGTGGAAGAGGTTCTTCTCCGGGGCCAGCCCCAAGAGGACATCCACATTGCCCAGGCCCAGATCCGCGTCCAGGAGCAGGGTCTTGAAACCCCGCCTGGCCAGGGCATAGGCCAAATTTACGGACATATTGGTCTTGCCCACACCCCCCTTGCCTGAGCTCAGGGAAAGCACCACTGGAATGCTCTTATTCATCCTAGTATTCACTCTACACACCCTGCTGCAATTTTCAAGTTTCCTGCTCCTCCAAGGGCAGCTTATGCTTAAACACCAGCCTCCAGAGCCTTTTCTCTCCAGCCGGAAACATATGGTTCTTCAGGGCAGGGCCGCAGGTAAACAAGGATATCGGCAACCCTGTCTCCTGGCCCACAGTAACCAAGTCCCCGAACATACAGGCCTCGTCCACTTTGGTCCAGATCAGGCCAGCCAGCTGCGGGCTGGAATACTTGCGCACAAAATCCTGCAGCTGCAGGGAAGAATACCCGGGACTCAGCACCAGGTGCTGGCTGACATCCCCAAGGCTCTGCAAGCCAGTTTCTGACCACCAGCTCTGCAAGTCCCGCCCCCTGCCCAGGCCAGGCAAATCCAGGAAGACCCTGTCATAATCCCGGCAGCTCCGGGCCACCTCTTTCCAGTCCTCGTACCCCCTGGCCTCCAGATAGCCGAAGTCGGACAGCTCAGCATAGTGCTTGAGGAACAGCCTGCCCTTGCCCTGATGCAAGTCCGCATTCACCAGACATATCCTGCAGTCCGGCTGCTTTTGCCTGGCATCCAGGGCCAGGCGCAGCACGGTGCTGGTCTTGCCCACACCGTGCGGGCCGCTCAGGGCGTGACACTTCTGTGGCCAATGCTCAAACCCCCAGGGCCTGACATGCACCAGCCTGTTCAGAAGGCTCAGGATCGAGGCCTGGGGCTCCCTCTGCAGCCTCTGCCACAGGAGCAAAAGCACCTCCTCGCTGACCCCTTCCTGTTCCAGGTACTCCATGGCCAGACGCTGCCTGGGGCTTAATCTCTCCAGATCGATCTGGGGCCTGAACAGACTGAAAATACGGCTTTTCACCCTGGACCATTCCTGATGCCAGGCCTCCCATCCAGGCCAGCTGCTATCCTCAGCTTTGCTTGGAGCCTGCTCCAGCTCCTGATCGTTCTCCACCCCAGCCATGACCTCGCAGACCTGCCTGCCCTGCTCGGAATAGCTCCTGTTGCTCAGGATCACTGCCTCCTCTCCCAGCTCAGTCCTGACCTGGTCCAGCACATCCCTGGTGGAGGAGCCCCGAAAGGTCTTAACCTTCATTCTTCAGCCTCACAGTGGCTAGGGATTCCAGTTTGATATCCGCTGGGATCTCAGCCTGGGAGATCACCGGCAGCATAGGGATGAACCTGGTCACCAACTGGGCCAGATGACCTCTGATCTGCGGTGAAGTCAAGAGCACCGGCTGGCCGTCGCTGACCGAAATCTGCTCATAGGTCTTGTTTATGGCCTTGATTATCTTCTGGGCCTGGGCCGGCTCCAGGGCCAAGTAGGTCCCGCTCTCGGACTGACGCAGGCTCTGCTGTATTTGGCGTTCTATCTTGGAATCCAGCACCAGGACCTGCAGCACATTCTGCTGGGTCAGATAGGGCTTGACCACTGTCCTGCTTTGCCTTTGGCGCACAAACTCGGTCAACTGGTCCGGATCCTTGATGCTCTGACCCAGGTCAGCCAGGGCCTCCACAATACTCAAAAGATCCCGGACACTCACCCCCTCCTGGACCAGGTTCTGCAGCACCTTCTGCACAGTGCCCAGGCTCAAGATGTTGGGCACCAGTTCCTCCACTGCCTTGGGAGCCCTCTTGGCCAGATTGTCCAGCAGATCCTGGGTCTCTTGCCTGCCCAGGAACTCATGCAGATTGCGCTTGAAGACCTCGGTGAGATGGGTAGCCACCACCGTGGCTGGATCCACCACTGTGTACCCGGCCAGCATGGCCTCCTCTTTCTGGGATTGGGGAATCCACATGGCCGGAAGATTGAAGGCCGGCTCCCTGGTTTCGATGCCTTCCAGCTTCTTCTTGGCCCCGCCAGGATCCATGGCCAAGAAATGGTCAGTCATGATCTCCGTAGAGGCCACTGGGTTGCCCTTGATCAGCACATTGTATTGCCCAGGCTTCAAATTGAGATTGTCTCTGACATGCATGGAAGGGATAACCACCCCCATCTCCAGAGCCAGTTGCCTGCGGATAGAGCGGATCCTGGCCAGGAGATTGCCATCCTGCTCCTCATCCACCAGTGGAATCAGGCCGTAGCCCACCTCCAGGGCCAGGGGATCCACAGGAAGCAAGGACTTGACCTCTTCCGGGGAATCCAGGGGCTGGGCCTCCTCCTCTTGCCTGGCTGCCTCCTCCTGCTCCTTATCAGCCCTTTGCTGCTGGGCCAGAAAAGACAGCCCCAGCAGGATCCCGGCCAGGAGAATAAAGGCAAACTTGGGCATCCCAGGCACCAGGGCCAGCAAAAAAAGCACCCCGGCCACCAGGCGCAGGGCCCGGGAATGATAAGTCATCTGGCCCAGGAACTCCTCCCCCATCTTGGTCTTGCCTGCGGCCCTGCTGACAATCAGCCCGGCAGATGAGGCCACTATCAGGGAAGGAATAATGGATACCAGACCATCGCCAATGGTCAGGATGGTATAGGTCTGCACCGCTTCCATCCAGCCCATGCCCTGCTGCAGGACGCCGATCAGAAATCCGCCCACGAGATTGATCCCGGTGATCATGATCCCGGCGTTGATATCCCCCTGCACAAACTTGCCCGCACCGTCCATGGCGCCGTAGAAGTCAGCCTCCCTGCTGATCTCCTCTCGCTTTTGTCTAGCCTGCTGCTCATTGATGAAGCCTGCGTTGAGATCCGCGTCTATAGCCATCTGCTTGCCGGGCATGGCGTCCAGGGTAAACCTGGCTGTGACCTCGCCGATACGTTCCATCCCCTTGGCTATGACCAGCTTGTTCAAGGCGAACAAAATCAGGAAGATGATGATCCCGATGATAAAATTGCCCCCCACCACGAACTGCCCAAAAGCCTGGATCACATCCCCTGCTGCGTTTGGGCCCTCCTCTCCGTAGAGCAGGATCCTGCGGGTGGTGGCCACGTTCAGGCCCAGCCTGAGCATGGTAGCGATCAAAATCACCGAAGGGAAAACAGAAAATTCCAGAGGGGAGTCTGTGAACATGGTGGTCATCAGAATCACCAGGCTAAAGGAGATGCTGAAGGTAAGCATCACATCCAGAAACAGCGGGGGCAGCGGAATGAGCATGATGACCAGGATCAGCACCACGCCCGCGGCCAGCAGGATATCCCCTTGCTTGGCTATATTCTGGAAATTGAAATTTAAAATGCCTGCCCTTTCCGCCATATAATTGACATCCCCTAAAATGAGCTTGCGGCAGGAGCCTTAGCCCCGTCTAGTCCTGTATTTATAGAGCTGGGCCAGGACAGAGGCCACTGCCTGATACAGCTCTTCGGGTATAATCTGTCCCACTTCCACACTCTTATACAAGGCCTGTGCCAAAGGCTTATCCTCGTGCAAAGGAACCCTGTTTTCCCTGGCTATCTCCTTGATCCTATCTGCCAGCACCCCGGAGCCTTTGGCCACCACCAGAGGAGCCGGAGCCTCTCCCGGGTCGTAGCGCAGGGCCACAGCCAAGCTGGTGGGATTGGTGATCACCACGTCCGCCTGGGGCACATCTGCCATCATCCTCTTTTGCATAACCTCCATCATCTGCTTGCGCTGGGCTTTCTTGACCTCTGGATTGCCGTAGGTCTGCTTCTGTTCGTCCTTGACCTCGTCTTTGGTCATTTTCAGGTTTTCCTCATAGTCCCACTTGGAGTAAATGAGGTGCAAAACAGCGATTATCAGGATGGGAATCAAGGCCAGAATCATCAGCTCAAAACCCATCTGCAGCATATGGTACATGATGCCCTGGGCATTGTGATAGGGCAGCTCAAACAGGGCCTGGTACTTGGAGCTGATCACCAGATAGCCCACCAAGGCCACAGCGCCCACCTGGAATATGCTCCTGCTCACATTGACCAGGCTACGCATGCTGAAGAAAATGTTCTTGATGCCCTTAAAGATATTTAACTTCTCGCCCAGTTTGGGCTTAAAGACCTTCAGGGTGAACAGATGCCCCACCTGCAGCCGGACCACCAGAAAGGAAACCAGCACCAGAAAGAACATTAACGGCCAGATCATCAACAGCATCTTTCGCAGCCCAAAAACCAGCAGATGCTGCATGTTGTCCTTGGTAACATCAAAGCTGAAGTCGTTGCCCAGGCTCCAGGCAAAGACATCCTCCAGGTGACCTCCAACGTGCCCGGGCATGAAACGCAGCACCAAAAGCCCGGCCAAGAGCACCACTGCCTTGGATATCTCGTCGCTCTTGGGGACGTTACCCTCTTCCCTGGCCTTTTCCCTGCGTTTGGCAGTGGCTTTTTCCGTACGATTGGGATCTTGCTGGGGCATAAATTCAGCCTCACTCTAAGACAGAGTGCGCATTAAATCCTGGTACATGGGGATGATGTCCCCTACGAAATCCCTGAGCAGCCAGGCCAGGATAGTCATCACCGTGCCCAGAAACACAAACCCTACCCCTATCTTCAAGGGAAAGCCCACAAAGAGCACGTTTACCTGGGGAGCTATCTTGGCCATGATCCCCAGGGCCAGATGGACCAGGAATACCGCGGCCAGAATGGGGGCCGCGATCTGGACTCCCAGGACAAAAATTTGACTGGAAAACCCCAGGACTTGTTCCGTGACCTGGGGATTGATCAACAGCTCGCCAGGAGGCACCAGCTCAAAGCTCTGACCCAGGCCATGCAGCATATACAGGTGGCCGTTCAGGGATAAAAACAGCAGCAGACTCAAAAGATACAGGAATTGGGAGATCAGGGTCACCTGCACTCCGGTCATGGGGTCCACCACGTTCATCATGGCGAACCCCATCTGGAAGCCTATCAGCTGCCCAGCTGTCTGCACCCCTGCAAAGAAGATGCGGACCATGATACCCAGAATCAGGCCCAGCACTATCTCGCCGATGGCCATCAGCGCCATGCCCAGCACAGAGGAAGGAAACAGCTCCCCGGAGAAGCTGAGGTAGGGCCATAGCCCCAGGGTCAACACCAGGCACAGGGCTACCTTGACCATCTTGGGCGCATTCTGCCCGCCAAAAAAGGGCAGCAGGAAAACCAGCAGGCTTATCCTGAGCAGGGTCAATAGGAAGCTTAGTATCTCCTGGGGGTTGAAGGCGAATAGATCCATGCCCGGATTTTAGCAAATACCGGGCCACAGAATGGAAGGTTTAGGGCATGGGGTGTTGCATCTGCCAGCGGGTGAGCGCGCTGAAGACATTCTTGCGCAGCCTTTTGTCCTGGGCCCAGACCCCCTGCAGCCAGTCCTGGGTATCCTTTCTCTTACCCCGAGAAGCCGAAGGGCAGGGATTAGACCACACCGGCAGCTCCCAGTTGCGGACCGCTTTCTGGATCATTCGCTTCTCCAGCAACAGCAGGGGTCGGATAAGCTCGAACTCCCCCTGAAAAAAAGATTCCCTGGGATACATGCCCTCCACCCGTCCGTTATAGAAGAGGTTCATGAAGAAGTTCTGCACCAGATCGTCCGCATTGTGACCCAAGGCTAAGTGGCTCAGTGAATACTTCTTGGCCAGCCTGAACAGGTTCTTGCGCCTGCGCCAGCTACAGAAAAAGCATGGGGATCTCTTTTTGTTTTCCTGGGAATGGGCCCTGAGCCCCATGTCAGCCAGCTGTGCATGCCCGGCCAGGCCTTTTTCCTCCAGCCAGCGCAAAAGGGGCTGATGGTTGTCCGGATCAAAGCCGGGATTGATATGCAGGGCCATGATTTCCATCCTGAAGGGCAGCTTTTTCCTGTGCAGCAAAAGCACCTGCAGCAGAATCCAGCTGTCCATACCTCCGGAGACTGCCACTCCCAGCCTGGCCCCAGGCCTGAGCATGGAGGTGCGGTACATGAGCCTGCCAGCCTTGCTCAGGCAGGACT
>JBKGXZ010000041.1:0-13560 GCA_046546355.1 Desulfohalobiaceae bacterium
ACCCAGCAGGACATTTACCAGGGGATTTATGTAGTAGCCCAGGCTGGCCTCCAGGACAAACCCAGCGTTTACCCCCCAAATATAGGTAAACCAGCTGATGCTCAAAAGCAGACTGCTAACTGCCAGCAGGACTACGCTCTGCCTGGAGCGCAAAAGCATCTGCACCTCCTGCCAACGCCCGCACAGCAGGAGCACCAAGGCCACGAACACGAAGGACCAGACAATGCGGTGGCAAAGGATCTCTGCCGCAGGCACTGCTCCCAGGCTTTTCCAATATAGCGGAAGCACACCCCAGAGCAAAAAAGCGGACATGCCTGCGAAAAGCCCACTCCAGCTTACAGCCTTAGTATACTTGGAGTCGCTCATAACAGAACCCAAAACCCGGACCTCTATCCTCTGCTCAGCCCTGTCCGCGAAATAGGACCAGGAAAAGCAAGACTCCGCAGCTACCTGGAATACATATTCGAAATTCTCCTGTCAGCAGAAAACTAAGCTTGAGCCCAACCCGGACAAGTTGTATACCCGAGAGCAGAAGGCTACTGATACCTCAAACCAGCCCCAGGAGCAAATACCTTGAGCAGCCAGCCCCAAAGCAACCAGGTGGTCTCCGAAGTGGAGCCCTTGCTGCAGATCATGCCCCCGCACATCCAGCGCGCCGTGCACCAGGCCGGAGAGTTCTCCGACCTAATAGAGATCGTTCTGGATCTGGGCCGTCTGCCAGAGGCCCGCTATTCCTCGGGCCTGATCCAGCTCTCGGATATTGCCCTCTCCAAGCAGGATCTGGAATACGTCCTAGGTCGGCTGGGCAGCTTCACCCAAGACAATCGGGCCGGGATAGAGCGCACCCTGCACCGCATCTCAGCCATTCGCAACCGTAAAGGGGATATCATTGGTCTGACCTGCAGAGTGGGCCGGGCGGTATTCGGTACTGTTGATATTGTCCGGGACGTGATAGAACAGGGAGCGTCCCTGCTTCTGCTGGGCAGGCCAGGGGTGGGCAAAACCACGCTGCTGCGGGAGTCCGCCCGGGTGTTGGCTGAAGAATTTGGCAAGAGGGTGATCATCGTGGACACCTCCAACGAGATCGCTGGGGACGGGGATGTGCCACATCCTGGAATCGGCAGGGCCAGGCGCATGCAGGTACCTTCCCCGGACCGCCAGCACGCAGTGATGATCGAGGCAGTGGAGAACCACATGCCCGAAGTCATAGTCATAGACGAAATCGGCACCCAGGCCGAGGCCCAGGCTGCCAGGACCATTGCAGAGCGCGGGGTGCAGCTCATAGCCACTGCCCACGGCAACACCCTGGATAACCTGGTCCAAAACCCCACCCTGTCTGATCTCTTGGGCGGCATCCAGGCCGTAACCCTATCGGATGAGGAAGCCAGACGCCGCAGGACCAGAAAGACCGTCCTGGAGCGCAAGTCCCCGCCCACCTTTCAGGTTTTGGTGGAAATCCAGAGTAAGGATCGTCTAGTTATCCACTCCCCCCTGGACCAAGTGGTGGATGAGCTGTTGGCAGGAGCTGAACAGGAGCCAGAAATCAGGATCCGCACTGCCCAGGGGGAGATCCAGGTCGAGCAGGCTGCTTCCGGCAGGCTGACCGAATCCGGGACTGAGCCCTTTGTCCCTTCCCTGGATGCCCTGGACGGGCCGGCTGCCAGGCAGCACAGGATGCTGCGCATCTTCCCCTACGGAGTGAACAGGGATCGGCTGGAGAAAGCCATCCAGAAGCTGAGGGCCCCGGCGGTTATAGTCCGGGAGCTGGAGGCAGCTGACATCATCGTGACCCAAAAGAGCCACGAGAAGAAACAGTCCAGGCGCCTGCGAGAGATGCAGGACAGCGGGGTGCCCCTGCATGTGGTGCGCAACAACACCCTGACCCAGATGGAACACTTCCTGCGCAGCATCTTGTCCCTGCAAGGGAACCAGGAAAAGGAGCTTGAGGCCACCCAGGCTGCAGAACAGGCGGTGAGCGAGGTCTTTGAGACCGGCCAGGCTGTGGAGCTGACCCCCCAGAACAGCTACCTGCGCTCCCTGCAGCACCAGATAGCCCAGCGCTACGGGCTGTTCAGCGAGAGCAAAGGCCGGGAGCCCAGGCGCAGGGTGGTCATCTATCCTTTATAAGCAAAGACTGGGACCTGGGGTCAGGGCTCAAGGTCCTCGTGCCCGGAGACAGTCTCTCCACCAAGCAGCTTCCAGCCCAGAACCCCCCAGGCCAGATTGTAGACCCGGGTATAGCCCAGGCGCTGCAGCCTCTTGGCTGCCAGCGGAGATCTATGCCCGGTCATGCAGACCACCAGCAGGGGCTGGTCCTTGGCCATGGGCAGCCTCTTGTTGCTCAGCAGCAGATCCGGCCTCTGGATTGACCTGGGCAGCCTCAGCAGCTGGAACTCTGGCTGGCTGCGTACATCCAGGACAAAGGGTCTCTTGTTCCTGGGCAGCCGCCTCAGCTGCCAGGGATAGAGCTGTCTGACCCCCAACAGGTGCCAGAGCATCTCCCACAGAGGAAACAGAGCTAGCAAAAGGAGCAGGAGCACTTGGGGCCACATGGCCTGCAGCCTATCCCAAGCCGTTTTTTTTGGCAATCAGCAAAAGCTCGACGATAACTTTGTTCTCAGCTGTAAGCTGCCAAGAGTGTTCGCGTTTCTGCTCCATCCTCTAGCTCCCGGCTGCAGCCTGCGCTGGACTCCGCTCCAGTACCGCAATGACGTTGGTGAGATAGAAAACCTTTCTGCACTATGAGCTACTAACATCGGTATTAGGGGCGAAAAATTTTTCGCCCCTACCTGGGTGTGGGACCTCTGAAAAGAGTGGTAAGATTGAGATCATTCGTATCGACAGCGATTACGACAACCACCACGATCACGATTTGCTCTGCCCTCCCCTCCCCCTCGCTGAGCATAGCACACACTTGACACCGTGGGTTTGTAACATACTGAAAAATAAGGTCTAAGAAACATTATACCAACCACCCCTGCCCCTCCTTGCCAAGGAGGGGAGCTAAGAGGAGCAGGCTTCCATATTCGTCTTTTGGTTATCCTTCTCAGTTTATTGGGAGCGACGACTTTAAATATTAAGCAAAATCAGACAGCTATGGTTCCCCTCCTTCGCAAGGAGGGGTAAGGGGTGGTTGAAAGATGACACCTTCCTTATCCCACGGTGTCAAGTGTGGGTAAAGACCAGCCTCCCCTCGCTGTCGTAATCGTAATCGATATTTTGACCAATACCTCAAGGGTTGAAGTTTTCCATGCTTTGTTGTGCCCGTCAGGGCATGGGGGTTATTTGCCAATACAAAAACTGGAAAATATCCTCTCCAGGATATCCTCAGAGGTGATCTCCCCGGTGATCTCTGCCAGGCTGTGGCAGGCAGCGTCCAGGTGCAGCTGCAGCAGATCGAACGGGATCTGTTGCTTCAGGCCCGAGGCCAGCTGCTGCAGCTCCTGCTGGGCCTGGAGCAAGCTCTCCTTCTGGCGTAGATTGGGCACCAGATCTCCAGGCCCCGGCTCAGCCTGCCTGCCCACAATCCTCTCCCTGATCCTCTCGGCCAGGCTGTCCAGGTTCTGCCCTGTCTTAGCAGAAACCCCAAGCCGATCCAGACCCTTTTCCTTGCACCAAGCCTCGCATTCCTGCAGGCTATGGCCCAGATCCAGCTTATTTAACACCGCCAGCACCTTTTCCCTGGGCAGCTCCTGAGCCAGAGCCCTGGTCTCTTGATCAACCCCCTGGGAGCTGTCCAAAACCAGGCACACCTGCTCCGCATCCTGCATCAGCCTTTTGCCCTGCTCCAGGCCTGCCAGCTCCACCTGGTCCCCGGTGCTGCGCAGGCCTGCTGTATCCACCAGGCGCACCGGCAGGCCATCCAGATTTATGCCCTCTTCAAGATAGTCCCTGGTGGTGCCAGGAACTGGGGTCACGATGGCCCTGCTGGAGCCCAACAGGGCGTTGAGTAGGCTGGATTTGCCGGCATTGACCTGCCCGGCCAGCACCACTAAAGCTCCCTGCCTAAAAGGGCGGTAGCGCTGGTAATTCTGCAGCAGGGTATGGATATCCTCTTGGACCTCGGCCAGGACCTTCTCCAGCTCAGGCACAGGAAGGCACTCCAGCTCCTCCTCCGGAAAATCCACAGCCAGGCAGAACTGGGTGCGTAGCTCCTCCAGCCTCTGTTTCAGGTCTTGCACCTTGAGTCCCAGCTGGCCCTGCAGCTTGGAGCTGGCCAAGGCCAGCCCGGCCTGGCTTTGAGAGTTGATGACCTCAGCCACTGACTCCGCCTGGCTCAGATCCAGCCTGCCGTTCAAAAAAGCCCGCAGGGTGAACTCCCCTGGTCCAGCTGACCTGGCTCCCTGTCGCAGCACCGCCTGCAGCACCAGCTGCAGCACAGCTGGTCCGCCGTGGCAGTTTATCTCCAGCACATCTTCCCCTGTGTAGGAGCCTGGTCCAGGCATATAGCTGACCAGGACTTCGTCCAGACAGTTTTGCTCCTGGTCCAGGACCCAGCCGTGGTGCAGAGTATAGGGCCTTAGCCCCTGGATCCCTCTGGCTGGCCTGAAAAGTGCCCAGCCGATCTCCAGGCTCCTCTGTCCGCTAAGTCGGACTATGCCCACGCCCCCCCTGCCCAGAGGAGTGGCGATTGCGGCTATGGTATCCTGGTGTTGGTTCTGCATCGCCTAAGACTTCTTCTGCACTGCAAAAACAAAAGGCATCCGACCTGGAACCAGGAACCGGATGCCTTTTGCCTGTCCGGAGATTTGCCCTATGAATCCATTTCTGGAGAGCGTATCTCCTGGGTAACCGACTCACTCGCTATCAGCTGAGCTCAGCCCTTCCTGGCTTTTGTTCCTGCGGCAAGCAATAAGCACCCTCTTCATGCTTCCTTCCCCAGTGCTCCGGGTTACCAGCTCCTGATCCTCCTGCAGGGCCAGATGCACCAGCCTGCGGTGATAGGAGCTCATGGGTCTGGTACTCAATGGCTTGCCTGAGCGCTTGACCTTGCGGGCCAAGTACAGTGCGTTCTGCCGAACACTTTCCTCCTGCTTCTCCTTATAGCCCCCGGCATCCAGCTGCAGATACACCTTCTCCGGCCAATGCTTGGCCAGGATGCGGTTGGCCAAAAACTCCAGGGCAGAGATGGTCTGGCCCTCCTTGCCTATAATCAGGCCGGAGTTTTCCTCATCCTTGATGACAGCCAGGGCCTTGCTGCCGTTGACCTGGATTTCCAGTTCCGGATCGGGCACAATATCCTGCAGCAGCTTGCCCAGGATATCGCTGATCAGATCCCTGAGAGCCTGCTCATTGATCTTGGGCCTGGCCTGGATCAAGGCGTTCTTGCCCCCCAGGCCAAATATTCCGCTGGAGCCGTTTTCCAGGACTTCTATTTCCAGCTCTTTCTCATCCGTGCCGTATTCAGAGCAGGCCTTTAGTATAGCCTCCTGCACATTTTTAGCTTCAAACTTTTGAAATTCGTTCATATGATTAGCTCCTGATAACTATTTCCAGCTCTAAGCGCTTCCGATTGCCTGCAGCCCAGCTGTCAGGCAGGTATCTTTTGCCCCGCCTGTCTGGGTTAAGCCTTGCGCAGCACCCACCACTGCTGGAGCATGGACAACAGGTTATTGGTGATGAAATACACCACCAGCCCCGCAGGGAAGTTCAGGAAGATAAAGGTCAGTACAATAGGCATGATCATCATGATCTTGGCCTGGGTAGGATCCCCGGAGGTGGGGGACAGCTTCTGTTGCAGGAACATGGAGGCCCCCATGAGCACTGGCGTTACGTACAACGGATCCTTGGAGGACAGATCAGCCAGCCAGACAATATCCGTGAAAGGTACTTGCGGTATGAATGAAGCGTGCCTCAGCTCCACCGCTCCCAGCAGGGCCTCATACAGGGCGATGAACACCGGTATCTGCAAAAGCATGGGCAGGCAACCCCCTGCGGGGTTCACCTTGTAGGTCTTGTACAGCCGCATGACCTCCTGGTTCATCTTCTGCCGGTCATCCTTGTACTTCTCTTTGAGCTCCTTCATCATGGGCTGCAGCTTCTTCATCTTCTCCATAGACTTATAGCTCTTGTGGGACAAGGGCCAGAACAGGATCTTAATCACGATAGTCAGCATGATAATGGCCAGGCCGTAGTTGCCCACATAGCCATAAAAGAAGTTCAGGACCTTAACCAGGGGGGAAGCTATAATGTTCAGCCAGCCGTAATTCAAGGCCTCTCCCAGATCGTTGGGCGTGCCTTGCAGGTAGTCATCCTCCTTGGGCCCCAGATAATAGGCAAAATCCATCTCCTGACCCACTCCTGAGGAGACCTCCACCGTGTCCTCTAAGGTAACCAGATATATGTCCTTTTGGTATCCGGTCTGCATAGGCATGGTGGTGTCCACTGGCACCGCCGCCAGCATGAAATAGTTGCTGCCTATGCCGGCCCACTTCACGGAAGCCACATTCAGGCCTTGCTGCAGGGTATCTGTATCATCTTCCTTCTGCAGGCCCTCCTGATCCAGATAGATCACATCCGTGCGGTTAAAGCGGGATTCGTTCTCCACCAGCTTCTTGCTGGCGATGTTCAGTCCCAGCTCCCCTTGCAGTCGGTCCTCTGATTTGTTGAGCAGAACGGTCTTTTCCTGAATAGCATAGCTGTCAGCCTGGAACGTGAGCTCCCGCTGCAGCTGCAGGCCATCCAGATTTCCCTGCAGAACCAGCCTGCCCTCCTCTCCTTTCTCCAACTGCATATCCTCGCCCTGCAGGCTCCAGTCCCCCTGCTCCCAAGTCTTTTCACCGTCTAAAAGCAGTCCCAAAGGAGCGTGGGCCTGGGCTCCAGAGGTCACCAATTCGATAGGCTTCGAGTCCGACTTGATGCTTTGCTTGTACTGCTTGAGCAGAAAGCTCTGCAGCACCCCGCCCCGGGCGCTGAATACAGCCTTATACAATGGAGTCTCCACGCTTACCCTGTCCGAGGCCTCAGGCTGGTACTCCAGCTCCTGCAGCTCTTCAGCTCCTGCTGGTTCCAGATCCTCCTTCTCCTGAGACTGCCCTGTGTCTTGCTTTTCCTCTTGAGCTTCCTCCTGCTGCCTTTCAATATCTGCCTGTTCCTGACCCTGGTCCACTGGGGCCTGCTGGGCCGGAGGGAACAGCACATTCCACAGCACCAGCACCAGGAGACTCAGCACCAGGGCCAGGATCACCCGCCAACTATCAGTCATTTTTACCTGCTCTTATGCATTGAAGGTTCACTATCCGACCCCAACAGGATCCCCGGATCTGATCTAGGTTCCCGGGCCCTGGGGCCTGGTTGCTCTACTTGGGGCTGGGGCACTGGATCCAGGCCTCCCCTGGCCAGAGGGTGACAGCGCAGTATGCGCCACAAAGCCAATGACCCACCTTGCACGGGGCCATACATCTGTACCGCCTGAGCGGCATACTCGGAACAGCTGGGATAGAATCTGCAGCAGGTAGGCAGCCAAGGGGATATCAGCCTTTGATACAGCAGGATTATCCCTAGTAAAAACGTGCGCATCTCCCAGGTCCTAGGTCTGTGTCTTCCTGCATATCCTCTCCAGAGCCTGGTCCAGATCCTGCTTGACCAACCAATAATCCAGGTCCTCGACTCGAACGCCCTTTTTGGCAACCACAGCTATGTCCAGGTCAGGATCCAAGCTGCCCTGCTTTAGTCTGAAGTACTCCCGCACCAGGCGCTTGATCCTGTTCCTGGTCACTGCCCCTCCGACTTTCTTGCTGGCTGCGATACCCAGCCTGAAGCCTCGGCCGGGCTTGCTTGCCGGCAGGACAAACAGGATAAAGTTTCTGGAATGGTATTTTTTGCCCCTTCTGTAGCAGGCCAGGTACTCCTGGCGCTGGGTCAGGCGCCTGCTCCTGGGAAAGGTAAATGTGGTACTCAAAGCCGCTGGGCAGCCCAATCCGTCAAAGCCTATACAGCCAGGCGCTTGCGGCCTTTGGCCCTTCTGCGCCTGAGAACTGCCCTGCCGCCCTTGGTCCTGGAGCGGACCAAAAAGCCGTGGGTCCTTTTCCTGCTCTTTCTGCTGGGCTGAAATGTGCGTTTCATAATCCAAACTCCTGCCTACAGATTACGGGTTAAAAATTGACAAAAAGAGTTACCTACCCTGAAATCCACTGCTCGTCAAGAATTTGCATCACTCTGAAATCTCATGCATATTTGCCTGGACAAAGCAGGGTGGGGCTGCAGGAGAAGAGCCCTATTTTTTGCAAATAAGCAGCACGAAGAGCACCAGCCCCAGTCCCTGCAGCAGATCCCTCCTCTCCCAGGCATAGACAAACAGCCCAAAAGCCCCCAGGCTGAGACATGCAATTTTTGCTAATTTCCAGCCCGCGCCTGACCCTGACCTGAGCCTAAGCTCCAGCCAATCCCCGGCTGCGGCCAGGGAAAGAAAAATAATGCTTCCCAGCAGGACCCAGGCCTGCCATCTGATCATAAATTCCCCTTGACAGATATAAACGATACAGCTATATTCTTATCTTGTCGATGCGGGGTGGAGCAGTTTGGTAGCTCGTCGGGCTCATAACCCGAAGGCCCCTGGTTCAAATCCAGGCCCCGCTACCATAAAAATTCAGGGAGCCAGGCGAAAACCTGGCTCCCTTTTTTTATGCCCTAGGCCTTTGCAGGTCACTTCCTTCTGCTGTCCCTTTATTGTCCACTTTGACGAATCACAGGACTAAGCCCTGAACTGCTTATCTATGCACCTGCCCACCAATAGCCCTTTGCCCCCCATCTGCACCGCGTAGGTCCTGATCAGAGGCTGCAGGTTTGCTATTGACTTCTGAACAGCTTTTGGAGATTAGGAATGCAGCCTATAAAACAGCAGGCCAAAAGTCTAAGCACAGGATCTAAAACAAAGAACAGGCCCTGCTTTGCTACAGAGCAATGGCGATGGCCAATTGCGGCTTCAGAACAATACCCTAAATGGGCTGGATAAGGCCAGTATTTTTTTATTTGACCCTGGTGCAATTGCTATGCATATTTACAGCCTTGCACATCTTCTGCCTGCAGGGCAGGGCTTTGTCCAAGCAGCCGATCCGGAAAACCCCTGGCCTTTGGGACGGTCCTGGAAGGACTTCCGGATAGCGGTACATCCCAGCTGCAATTCCAGCCTGGATCTGGCCTGGCAGCTGGAAAAGCAGGGACGCTTTCTGCCTGGAGACTCTGTTCTGTGCCTGGAGCAATCCTCGGGCAGGGGAAGAATGCGCAGGCAATGGGCTTCTCCAGCCGGAAATATTTATGCCGCACTGCGCCTGGCTGAGCCTGAAGACGCATCAGCTGGGGAGCTTTTGAGCCTGCTTGCAGCCTACTGCCTGCTGCAGGCCCTAAGACGCAAGAGAATCCAGGTCCAGCTGAAGTGGCCCAATGATCTGCTGCTGGAAGGGCACAAGATCGCAGGACTGCTTATCGAGCACCAACCAGGGGCTGTAATTGCCGGCATAGGCATTAATCTCCAGGTCGCACCGCGTTTGGAGCAGACCAGGGACAGCAGACTGGTCCCGCCTGGCGACCTGCGCCAGGTATGGCCGGAAGCAGAACCATTGCAGGCCTGGGCTGAGCTCTTGTATTGGACACATCTCTGGTATGTTCACACAATTGCCGATTTTTCAGTTTCGGGCTTTGTCAGCGAGGTTCATTCCTATTTGTGGCTTTTACACCGCAAGGTAACCGTGCAGACCCCGTCCAGAGCTGTATGCGGCTATCTGCTGGGCCTGGATGCAAAAGGGGGCCTCATTCTGGACTGCAAAGGCAGGCCAGAGCATATCAACTCCGGAAGTATATATGCAAAATTCCCATTAGACGAAACTTCACAAGGAAGGAACACAAAGCATGAGAGCTAAAAGTTTCCAGCAGGTGGCAAAAGAGCTTGAGGGTCAGAAGATCCTGGTCGCCAACCGCGGCATCCCAGCCAGGCGGGTGGCCCGTTCCATTTGCGAGGTTTTCAATGCTATCCCGGTCATGACTGCCACTGACGTGGACAAGACCGCCCCATTTACCTATGGAGCCCATGAGCTGCTGCTCCTTGGGGAGGATCCCAGGTCCTATCTGGATATGCAAAAGATCATCTCCAGGGCAAAAGCCATGGGAGTCTCGGCTATTCATCCCGGATGGGGCTTTATTTCGGAGGACTTCTCCTTCCCCTCCCAGTGCCGGGAGGCCGGGCTGGTGTTTATTGGCCCGGACAACAAGCCCATGCAGATCCTGGGCAACAAAGTGGCTGTCAGGGAGCTGGCCAAAAAGGTGGACGTTCCTGTAGTTCCCGGCTCAGAGGGCGCAGTGAGTGTGGAGGAGGCCATAGATATGGCCTACGCCATAGGCTTTCCCATTATGCTCAAGGCCGAAGGCGGCGGAGGCGGCCGAGGCATCTACGAGGTCTACAAGGAAGAAGATCTGGAAAGGGCTTATGCCAAGGCCTCGGCCCTGGCCCAGGCCTCCTTCGGCAATCCCCGCCTATATGTGGAGAAGCTGCTGACCTCGGTCAGGCACATCGAGATCCAGGTTGCCGCGGACAAGCACGGCAACGTCTTCGCCTTTGACGAGCGGGACTGCACCCTGCAGCGCAACCACCAGAAGCTGGTAGAGATCAGCCCTTCTCCCTGGCCAGTGATGAGCGAAAAACTGCGGGAAGAGCTCAAGGACTACGCCCGCAGGCTGGTTCAAGAAGTAGGTTACCACACCCTGTGCACAGTGGAGTTCCTGGTGGACATGCAGGGCAATCCCTATCTGATAGAGGTCAACACCCGGCTGCAGGTGGAGCATGGGATCACGGAGTGCCGCTATGGGGTGGATCTGGTGGAGGAGCAGATCGCCGTCGCCTTCGGCTCCCAGCTCAGGTTCAACGCACAGGATACTGTCCCTGCCAACCATGCCATGCAGGTGCGCATCAACTGCGAGGACCCCCAGCAGGACTTCGCCCCCAACACCGGCCTAATCACCCGCTACCAATCCCCAGGGGGACAGGGAGTCAGGGTAGATTCCTGCATCAGCGACGGCTATCAGTTCCCTTCCCAGTACGATTCAGCCGCATCCCTGCTCATCACCTACGGCAAAAGCTGGGACAAGACCTTAAGCACTATGCAAAGGGCCCTGAACGAATACATCGTGGGCGGGGTCAAGACCACTATTCCTTTCCACCGCAAGGTCATGGCCAACGCTCAGTTCCGCAGCGGGGACTACGACACCAATTTCGTGGCCAATACTCCCGAGCTCATGCTCTATCGGGATCAGGAGCCGGAATCCCTGCGACTCTCCCGCCTGGTGGCAGAGATCTCTGCCAGGGGCTACAATCCTTATCTGCAGCTAGGGGAATACAGGGGCCTGCAGGACAAGAGGCTAGGCCGCATAGAGCCGGTTCTGCCTGCCCTGGAACATGACTGTTATGAATATCCATATCCCAGGGGAGACCGGGACGCGGTCCTGGATTTTATCCGGGACACAGATCATGTGCACTTTACTGACACCACCACCCGGGACATCACCCAGTCCAACTCCGGGAACAGGTTCCGTCTGGCCGAGGACAGGCTGATAGGGCCCTACCTGGACAAATGCGGCTTCTTTTCCCTGGAAAACGGGGGCGGGGCCCACTTCCACGTGGCCATGATGGCCAATATGACCTATCCCTTCACCGAGGCCAGGGAGTGGAATCAGTTTGCCCCAGGCACCCTGAAGCAGATCCTCATCCGCTCTACAAACGTCCTGGGCTACAAGCCCCAGCCCAAGAACATCATGCGCCTCACCGGGGAGATGATCTGCGAGGACTACGACGTTATCCGCTGCTTCGACTTTCTGAACCACATGGAGAACATGCTGCCCTTTGCCCAGGTAGCCATGAGCCACAAGAAGAACATCTTCGAGCCTGCCATATCCCTATCATTTGCCCAGGGCTTTGACATCCAGCACTACATGAGCCTGGTGGAGGAAATCATCAGCCTCATGAGCCGGGCCTCTGCCCTGCCCCGGGACAAGGTCCTGGGCAAGTTCATCCTGGGCCTCAAGGATATGGCCGGGGTCTGCCCGCCCTGGTTCATCCACCAGCTGGTGGGCCGCATCCGCAGCAAGTATCCTGAGCTCATAGTGCATTACCACCGCCACTGCACTGACGGCCTGTTCGTGCCCGCAGTGGCCGAGGCTGCCAGGGCCGGGGCCCATATTGTGGATACCGGGATCGGGGCCTCGGTGCGCTGGTACGGCCAGGGGGAGGTGCTCTCCACCGCTGCCTATATCGAGGAGCTGGGCCTGAAGACCAACCTGAACAAGGACATGATCCGCAACTGCAACTTTGTCCTCAAGCAGATCATGCCCTACTACGACAAGTACACAGCTCCCTACTTCCAGGGCATCGATTACGACGTGGTGCAGCACGGCATGCCTGGGGGCGCGACCTCATCCTCCCAGGAAGGGGCCATGAAGCAAGGCTATATCCATCTGCTGCCCTATATGCTGCGCTTTCTGGCCGGAATCCGCAAGATAGTTCGCTACCACGACGTTACCCCTGGATCCCAGATCACCTGGAATACTGCCTTCCTGGCAGTCAGCAACGTGTACAAGGAAAAAGGGGAGAAAGGAGTGCGCCACCTGCTGGATGTCCTGGAGCAGGTGGTCAGCAGACCGGAAAACGAGCTGGACGAGCAGACCCAACAGGACCGGCTGGAGATCTACAGGCATTCAAACGATGCCTTCCGGGACCTGCTGCTGGGCAAGTTCGGACGTCTGCCCCTGGGCTTCCCTCCGGACTGGGTCTACCAGAGCGCCTTTGGGGAGCATTACCAACAGGCCCTGGACTCCAGGACCGAGGACTCCCCCCTGGCCAACCTGGAGGACATTGATATCTCCAAAGAGGAGCAGAGCCTGGCCCAAAGCATAGGCCGGGATCCCACCCGGGAAGAGCTGGCCCTGTATCTGAACCACCCAGGCGACGCCCTGAAGTGCATCCAGTTCAGGCATGAGTACAGCGACCCCAATCAGCTGCCCCTGGATGTCTGGTTCGAAGGTCTTGTGCCTGGAGAGGAGATCCATTTCGAGGATACAAACGGCAAACCCCATTTTCTGAGCATAGTGGACATCTCCGCTCCGGATGCCAACGGCATGAGCGTGGTCCGCTACTCCCTGGACTCGGAGTTCTTTACCTGCCAGTTCAAGGTCCAGGAGGCCATGGGAGCTGCATCCGAGGCCCTGGAAATGGCTGATCCAGGCAACCCCTATCATGTGGGCTCGCCCAATACTGCAGATCTATGGGTGATGCACGTCCAGGCCGGGGATAAGGTCAAGAAAGGGGAAGAGCTGTTCAATATCTCCATCATGAAACAGGAAAAGTCAGTGCACTCCCCTGTAGACGGAGTAGTCAAAAGGGTGGTCAAGATGGCGGATTACCAAGGGGACAAGAAGATGGTCCCGGTCAAGGAAGGCGAGCTCCTGGTGGAGCTGGGGCCTGTGCCTGCCACATGTGCAAATTGCGGAGAGCATATCCTGTTGCAGGACTGCAAGTTCTGCCCGGAGTGCGGGCACAGGCAGTAGCCGCACCTGCTGCATGAAGAGGATTTCCTC